>CASQMQ010000035.1 GCA_949430125.1 uncultured Pseudomonadales bacterium | reverse complement strand
CCGTATATGAAGGCGAATATTTGCTAGGCACTTCCATCGCCCGGCCATTAATTGCTAAGCGACTCGTAGAGATCGCGGCCGAGACAAGTGCAGATGCTATTTCCCACGGAGCGACGGGAAAAGGAAACGATCAGGTACGATTCGAACTCGGCGCCTACGCACTTAGTCCTGGCATCGAAGTAATCGCGCCGTGGCGAACTTGGGATCTGAATTCGAGAGACAAATTACTGGCCTACTGCGCACAGAACAACATCTCCGTAGAGAAGAAGCTCGGAACGAAATCGCCTTATTCCATGGATGCTAATCTACTACATATTTCCTACGAAGGTGACGTGCTGGAAGACCCTGGCGCCGAGCCTGAGGAAGATATGTGGCTCTGGTCTGTATCGCCAGAAGCGGCGCCGGATGTTGCAACTTATATCGAATTGGAATACGAGCGTGGCGATATCGTGGCAATAAATGGCGAGAAGATGTCTCCTGCGACAGTGTTGGCAGAGCTCAATCGCGTCGGTGGGTCAAACGGAATCGGCAGAGCTGACATAGTCGAGAATCGCTATGTAGGCATGAAGTCGCGTGGCTGTTATGAGACTCCGGGCGGCACTATTATGTTGAAGGGACATCGCGCGATTGAATCATTGACCCTCGATCGTGAGCTAGCGCATCTGAAGGATGATTTGATGCCTCGCTATGCGACCTTGGTTTATAACGGCTATTGGTTCTCTCCTGAGCGAATGGCATTGCAGACTCTTATCGATGAGTCGCAGAAATTCGTGAATGGCAAGGTAAGGCTTAAGCTCTATAAGGGTAACGTGGTAGTGGTTGGTAGAGAATCTCAGCACTCGTTGTTCGATGAAGAAATCGCAACATTCGAAGATGACGCCGGCGCCTACAATCAAGGCGATGCTGAAGGCTTCATAAAACTCAATGCCCTGCGACTAAGAATCGCTGCGCAGAAGGGTCGATTGTAAGCGGCTACAACTCCACTCCTCGACTGGGTTATTCGGCGTAGACTTTTTTGCGAAACTCGCAGAGGTCTTCTATAACACAAGCTCCGCAGCGGGGCTTGCGTGCCAGACAGACGTAGCGTCCATGCAGAATTAGCCAGTGATGAGCATCGAGTAAGAATTCCTCTGGTACTAACTTTATCAGCCGGCGCTCGACTTCCAGCACATTCTTCCCCGGCGCTATCCCAGTCCGATTCGATATCCTGAATATATGTGTATCCACGGCCATAGCGATCTGACGAAACGCGGTGTTCAGCACTACATTTGCAGTCTTTCTCCCAACGCCTGGAAGTGCTTCTAATAACTCTCTTTTATCCGGCACCACTGAATTATGTTCTTGTACTAAGATGTCGCAAGTCTTGATGACATTGACGGCTTTAGTATTAAACAGGCCTATCGTTTTAATGTACGTTTTTAGCCCGGTAACACCGAGTGAAAATATCTTCTCGGGGGTATTTGCAATCGCATAGAGTTTTACTGTCGCCTTGTTTACGCTGACATCAGTCGCCTGCGCAGAAAGAATAACCGATATCAATAACTCGAAGGTGCTGCTGTATTTTAGTTCAGTTTTTGGTTCTGGATTTTCGCGTCTAAGGCGCGAAAAAATTTCTATTCTTTTTCCTTTGTTCATTCTTTGCTTAGCCTTCCAGTAACTCGCGCTCTTGTAGCTGGCACAACCTTTTCTGATTCATCAAATTGGGTGTTATTCGTTAGCTGTGAAAGTGAATTTAGTAATGCAACTAGCAAGCCTAATAATATGAGAACGCCTGCCTGTGTATTGGCGAATCGAAAGAAGTGGGTGTCGTCTAGATTGCTTGCGACGGTGGAGAGTTCGCTGCTCGCAGGAAGCAATAGTTGCCAGTTAGCGAGGATCGTTCGGCTAATCAGTAGTTCCCTGCAAAAAGCGAGTAGGCAAAGGGCAATTAGAAATCCGAATCCGGTTTTTATTGCATCCAGTGTAGCTACGGACCAGGGGGATTGTCCGGCGACCGTCTCTATGCGAATTAAGATAGCAACGTTACAGCAGATAAGGGGAAGATAGATGCCAAGTCTTAAAAACAGAGGATAGAAGTAAAGTTGGCATATTGTTTCTACTATGGTGGTGTAACTAGCGAGTATCAACATATACCAAACAAGGCGCCATTTCTGCGAGATAATCCCCTTTAAAACAGAGGCGGTAAGGCAGGAAAGAACGCAGACAAAAAATGTCGCGACACCGAGTCCGATGCCATAGGCAAGAGTGCTAGAAACTGCCAACACAGGGCTCAGGCCGAGTAGTTGTATCAGCACAGGGTTGTTTTCCCAAACCATGCCTTTTCTTTGTGCTTGAATCTCTAAATCATTCACGGTTTTCCTGGCGCCTCGTTAGGGCGGGACTTGCTGCGCAGTCCATGCCCAAAGATTCGTGGTCTGCAATACTGATCTAGAACCGGGGCGCAGAAATTGCCGAACAAAACGGCGAAAGCGATGGAATCGAGATAGCTGCCCCATACCCGTATGGAGTAAATGGCCACTCCGATAATGATACCGTAAACAAGCTTGCCTGGCCGCGTGGTGGCGGCGCTGACCGGATCTGTGGCAATAAAGAATGCGCCAATCATGGTCGCGCTTCCAAAAAGATGAAGGTAGGGCGTACCGTAAATCGCAACACTTCCGGGGGCATAGAATAGAGCGGCTAGGACGAATACGGTTGCAATGATCGCCAATGGTATGTGCCAACTGATTATTCTCTTGTAGAGTAAGAATAGTCCGCCGAGCAAGTAGCTGATGTTAATTATTTCCCAAGCCGTCTCTGACTCTCGAGCAAACAGGGAGGCTCCTGATTCCCTAGCCGCCAATAGAGCACTTTTGCCGGCCATCTTGAACTCGATAAGTGGAGTAGCCATAGCTAGCCCATCTACAAATTCACTGATGTCGATGGCACCTGACGCAGCGAACGGGAAGGCAAGTAGTAGCGCCTGCTTGAAGCCGCCCCAACTCAATGGGCTTAGAAATTCCCGCTCAGCGGTTAAGATAGGCAAGCCTAGATTATCGGCAGACAGTGGCCCGGTGAAGACCTCAAACGGGATATGCCAGCCAGTCATCTCTAAAGGGAAGGCCAGTAACAACATTGCATAGCCGCACATCGCCGGATTGAAGGGGTTTTGCCCAAGTCCGCCATATAGATGCTTAACAATTACTATTGCGAACACGATTCCAAGTGCCACAAGCCACCATGGCGATCCAGGGGGAATGGCGATGGCGAAGAGGAGCGCGGTAACTAGCGCGCTTCTGTCATATAGGTGGGAACGTATATCTCGGTTACGCAGCCGCAGCATCGCTGCTTCGGCGAGCACTGCGAATGTAATGCCGATGGCTATGTTGATTAAAATTCCAAAACCAAAAAACCACAGTGAGGCGAAGATCCCAGGAAGTAGCGAATACAAGAGTGTTTGCATGAGCTGGGCAATATTCTTGCCGCTGTGTTGGAAGGGCGCGCCAGCCATTAAACCGCTCATTTATTTTTCTCGTCTCTGCGGGCTTTGACACGAGCCACTGCTGCGGCGATATCAAGGCTCGCTTGCTCCTTGGAGATAAACCCCGCTTCGTCATGCTGTTCCTTAACAGCTGGCCCGGCGGCTAGCGCAGGTTTGACAGACGCATCTACTTTTCGCGACGCTGCCTGGTCCTTCTCTTTCTTCACTCGATATTGATGGAATTGAAATCTTTGCTGCCAGTAATCGCTGTGCTCTAAATCCTGTCTTCTGGTCTCAATGAGTTTCTTGCTCTCTTTATAAGTGCTAACTAGTTGTATATGGCTAGGACAGACGTAGTCACAAGCGCCGCATTCGATGCAGTCAAACAAGCCGTGCTCGAGCAGTTGTGTTGTATCTACGGTCTTACTGAATGCAAGAAGTTGCTGTGGCAGGAGTTTGGAAGGACAGACATCTGCACAGAATCCACAGCGTATGCAGGCCTGCTCAGTTTGCGGAGTTTGAAATTCATTTACACTCGCCGCGATGAGGCAGTTTGTCGTTTTACAAATAGCTGCTTTATCACTCCTAAGCTCGCTCCCCATTAAGGAACCGCCAACGATGCTCTTTTGCTTATTGCTAGTATCGATCCCGCAGAGTTCGAATAGGAAGTCTGTTGTGGTACCTATGAGGACCTCGAAATTTTTTGGTGTCTTCAATGCTTGACCGCACAGCGTGGTGAATCGACTTACGCAGGGTTTTCCTTCGACTATTGCTTCGTAGGCGGCATACGCGGTGCCGACGTTGTGCATTACTATGCCATTCTCGGTTGGATGCTGGCTTGTGGCGATCTCAATGCCCGTGACACATTTAATGAGCTGTCTCTCAGAACCGGCGGGATATTTGCTGGGTACAAGTACAAGCTCGCAGCTCTGATTGGATTCATTTCGTTTTGCAGCGCTTGCTTGAGCGCGCCTATTGCGTCTGGCTTCGTGTCTTCGATAGCGATTATGCAGCGCCGTGCTGCACTTGCCAGCTTTAATATCTCAGCACCCACTACAACCTTCTCCGCACGCTCCCTGAGCAGCGCTTCATCCGCGGTGATGTACGGTTCGCACTCTGCTGCATTTATGATGAGAAATTCGATCGCAGATTCGCCACATAGTCTGAGTTTGTCTGCAGCTGGAAAGCCTGCGCCTCCCATGCCAATGACTCCCGCGTCACGAATTAAAGAAACGATGTCTACGCGAGAGAGCAGCGAATAATTTGATTGGGGTTCGAGTTGCTGCGCCTCATCATGCCCATCAACTGCGAGGTTTATACAAAGTTGCTGCGGCTGCGAGTGGTCTGCAACAATCGAATTTTCAATCGAAGTTATCACACCCGAGGTAGGGGCATGCACGGGCACATCAGAACGCTCCTTCTGTGAAAATACTTATAACAGCCAATTTTTGATATTTAGATACCTGCTCCCCGATGTCGACTAGGAGGCTGATCTCTCCGCCATCAGCTGCACCAATTGGAATAGTTAACTGCGGCGGAATCGGTGTCGACATTATTCGCGAGCGCAAGGAATCTTCTTTAAACGGCAGAGGTTGGATGCCGCCGGCAGTTCTCCTGGCAAATACTGTATCGCTACCGAAGAATCTCGATGCTAGCAGTCTTAGGGCGCTCACGAGTTCACCCTAGGTGAGCTGAAACTGTTGAAATAGGGCGTTGTCGTCTGAGAGATAGAGGGTGCTAACTGGTTGATCATATCGATGCAGTCTACGGGACAAGGCTCGACGCAGAGATCGCAGCCTGTGCATTCGGACGTAATTACTGTGTGCATTAGTTTAGGCCCGCCCAGAATCGCATCCACAGGACAGGCTTGAATGCATTTCGTACACCCAATGCATTCATCCTCTCTAATTACTGCAACACTGAAGTTTCTAAATTGGCCGTGAGCTGGATCTAGGCCCCGCACAGGTTCGTTGAGCAATTCGGCGAGTTCCAGAATTGTCTCGTGTCCCCCAGGTGGACATTTATTGCTGGCCTCGCCCAAGCTTATGGATCGGGCATAGGGGAGGCAGCCTGGGTGTCCACACTGCCCACATTGAGTCTGTGGTAGTGCGCGATTAATTCGATTCACGAGAGATTTCTGTGTCGTTAGTTGCAGGGCTAAATATCGATTAATCTGCAGCAGCGCGCACGCGATGATCAGCAAGAGGCTGGAGCCAATGACGAGTTGTGTGAGCCAATGTGAGATCAGCGGTAGCATAGTTCTATGTCAATCCCGCGAAACCAAGTAGGCTGATTGCCACAAGACCTGCGGTAATTAGTTGAATGGAGGTGCCTCGAAATGGTGCGGGACATCCGCGAATTCCAGTCGGATGCGCAGGGCGGCGAATCCTACAATCATCAGGGAATAGCCGAGTGCAGCGCCGAAGCTATAGGCAATATTTTCGTGCAGGGAAAGCACGTTAGTGCTGCTTAATAGTGTAGCTCCCAGTACAGCGCTATTGCCGCCTGTTAGAAATAGAAGCAGCCCCTGCTGCCTTATTGAGAAGGAATAGCGCTTCGTGATCACTTGGAGAAAAAGCGTGGTCAGCAGAGCGCTTGTCGCTACAAAGACGACTAGGCGAAAGAACTCCAAATGAAACGGGATCAAAAAGAAGCGATAAATAATAAGGTTAATGATCAAGCTTAGAAAAAGAACAACGAAGTTAAACAGCGCAAACTCGATTGCCTGAGGCAATTTCTTAGTCGAATAGAAGAGTGAGGAGACACCGAAGAGCTGGATTAATATCAGATTGTTGACGAGAGCGGCGGCAACAATGATGCTGAGGTAGTTTGTCACGAAGCGATACTTCTCCAACGTTTACGCTAGGCGGCTACTTGAACGGGGCCGCAGGAGCGCAGTGATAGCGAATTCGCGAATACTATCATGCTCCGCAGGAGTAGAGCAGCTGCGTCGATTTAGGCGTTTGACTTGCCCTTGTGAGCCCGACCTGAAGTTTCTAGTCCTCGAAAAGGTTGGCCGAATAGCCCGCAGGTATCTGATAGCGAGAAAGGATGTCGGCTTCGCTTTCTATAGCTTGTTCGTGGTTTATCACTAGCTGATAGCCATTCTTGTTTTCCATCACTACGTTATCAAATTCATTACTCTTAATCAGGTCGGAAAAATGCGCGAAGTCTCTCACTGGCTCACCATTAACGACCTCTACGATCCAGTTGCGCCAGTCGTGATAACCGAGATTAACATCGGCTGCCATGACTTGAAGTGCCACGACCAATTGTCGTCGATCTGGAGAGCTCCACTCGTTACGTGCTTGTAAGAGACTTACCGGCGCGGTGCGACTCCAATCATTGCCCCAGCGTTTGATGAGATTCATATTGAGAGGGACGAATAAGATTCCTCCATAGATATAGTATTCGGGAATTTTATCGAACTGTTCACCTGTAACTAGGCTGTAACTGTCGAGAGCCTCGCGCGCATCGAGGCTGCTGGTTCGAACTTCGCCTTGCCGGACATAAGTGATATCAACAGAATCACCTACATGGTGTAAATTTATGGCATGTCTGTAGTCGGTGAGTACATCCTGGGAAAGACGAATACTGCCATCCTCAGCGATATTGAAATCATCAATTTGAAGAATGACATCATTTTTCTGCAACACACCCTGTGCAGGGGCATCGTCGAAGACTTTTATTACAATTACGCCATTTTGTTCATCGCTTAGGCCATAGGCTTTCTTTGCGGAGGGGCTGTCGAGGGTTTGTGTGCGGAAGCCCAAGTCTGGAAAGCCGTCGTGATCGCCATCTTCACTGTCGGTTAGTACGTGTCGAATCATGCTGGGAGGAACGAAATAGCCGAGATTCTCTGCGCGACCGCCGCTGCTAGCTTGCATGACTACTCCAACAATTTGTTGGTCGACTATGACTGGGCCACCGCTATTGCCAGGATTGATGGCGGCGTCTATTTGACCGGCCAATAGGTAGGCGCCAGCGTGCGCATAAACTTGCTGTTCAACTCGGGAGAGGATGCCTTTGGTGATACTTAGAGATTTGCCGCCAATAGGGTATCCATATACGGAAACTTCCTGGAGTGGCTGAGGTAAATCCCCAATGCTTAGCGCCTTTAGATCGCTGAAAAAGCCTGGTTCGTCTACAGTTATTAATGCGAGGTCTGCCTCATGAGAGATGAAGGTGACTCTCGCCAGATAGCGTTTTGGGTCGTTGTGCTTTTGCGCCTGCACGTAACTCGCGTTCGCCACGACATGCGCATTAGTTAAAATTTGATTGCCTGAGATAACCGAGCCCGAACCGCTGCTCTGTCTCGGTGTAAGTAAGCGCCAGGGAGTAAAATAATCGGGTGCAGATTGGGTGGTGTAAATCTTTATCACCGAGTCTTCGATTGCTCTTATTTCGCTATTCTGGGCTGCCGCGCCATTGCCAGCTAAGAAGGTAAACAAAGATAGCGTTAGCAAGAACATACGGGTCGGTTTGCCAAAAAAGCTGTTAGGAAAACGCATAGCAGAAGACCTCTGGTTCGGTAATTGATACCCATACTGGCAGAATGTTACCTGCCAGCAGGCGATCGAGTGCTGAAGCTTAATATGTTAGCGGCGACAGTGCCAGTCACGTTGCACGCACTGCGAAGATAGTCTGAGAGCTAGCCTAGCAACAAGACCCGCTGTTGATAGGACCTGTAAGGGGAGAGAAATCTTGCAGGCTCCTAGATTCTGAGCTTAAGGTCATGAACTGTAGAAGCTAGGTGATGCGCATACCTGGCTGAGCGCCGGCATGGGGCTCGAACAACCAAATTTCTTTTCCACCAGGGCCGGCGGCGAGGATCATTCCTTCAGACATGCCAAACTTCATCTTGCGGGGCGCGAGGTTTGCCACGACGATGGTCAACATGCCGACTAGTTTCTCTGGGTCGTATGCTGACTTGATGCCAGAAAAAACAGTTCGCGTAATGTCTTCCTCGTTTTTATCTTTACCCAGATTCAGCACCAGCTTCAATAATTTGTCAGCGCCTTCGACGTGTTCGGCGCTAGTGATTTCAGCGACGCGCAGATCGACTTTTGCGAAATCATTGAAATCGATCTCGCTCTCGAAACCTGTAGTATTTTCTTGAGGCTGCTTCGTCGTGTCGGACCTCGCTTTAGAGCGAGCCTGTATCTCGAACTCTTTCTGAGTTGCGTCTACCATAGCCTGTACCTTGTCAGATTCAACGCGAGTCATCAGTGGCTTAAATTTATTGATTTTATGTCCAAGCAAAAGACTATCGGCGTCATCCCACAGCAGAGGTTCGATAGCAAGAAACTGTTCTGCATCTGCCGCCATTTTAGGTAGCACGGGTTTTAGATAGCACATGAGCAGACGAAAGGCATTGATGCCACTGCTACAGATGGCCTGAAGTTCCGGTGATTGCTTGTCAGTCTTTGCAATTATCCAAGGTTCTTTATCATTGATATATTGGTTCGCCTTGTCGGCGAGACTCATGATCAAACGAATCGCTTTGCTGTATTCTCGCGCCTCAAAGTAATTCCCAATTATGTTCTTTGCAGCTTGCATCTCGGCGAGTAAATCGGGGTTGTCAGGATTATCCGCAAGGTAACCATCGAAGCCTTTACCGATAAAGCCAGCACAGCGGCTTGCTATGTTAACTACCTTGCCAACTAGGTCTGAATTGACTCTTTGTGCAAAATCCTCGAGGTTTAAATCCAAGTCATCGATACCGTTAGATAGTTTGGCAGCTAGGAAATAACGTAAATATTCAGGATTTAGATGGTCTAGATAGGTGCGTGCATTTATAAACGTGCCGCGTGACTTGGACATCTTTGTACCGTCCACAGTCAGAAAACCGTGAACGTGGACTGCAGAAGGTGTTCGGTACCCGGCGCTGGTTAGCATCGCGGGCCAGAATAGCGTGTGAAAATTGATAATGTCTTTGCCGATAAAATGATACAGCTCCGTATCCTTGCCCTTGTGCCAGTAGTCATCGAAGTTATATTCTGTGCGATCGCATAGGTGTTTGAAGCTAGCCATGTAGCCGATCGGAGCATCAAGCCACACATAGAAAAATTTTCCCGGGGAGCCGGGGATTTCGAATCCGAAGTAGGGGGCATCGCGACTGATATCCCATTCTTGTAGTTCTGTGTCTAGCCACTCTCTCAGTTTATTGGCCACCGCATCTTGCAGTGTTCCACTGCGAGTCCACTGGGAAAGCATGTCGCGGAATTCTGGGAGGGCAAAGAAGAAATGTTCCGAGTCCTTCTCGATCGGCGTAGCGCCGGAGATCGAAGAGCGGGGGTCGATTAGCTCGGAGGGGCTATAGGTGGAGCCGCACGCTTCGCAGTTGTCTCCATACTGATCTGCCGACTTGCACTTCGGGCAGGTGCCGGTGACATACCTGTCTGCGAGGAAAAGCTTCTTCTCAGGATCGAACAGCTGCGTTATGCTTCTTCTATTTATATGGCCGTTTTTGTCTAGGATCTTGTAGATGTGTTCGGAAAATTCTCGGTTTTCTTCGGAGTGAGTCGAATGATAATTGTCGAACTGTATCAAAAAGTCGGCAAAATCTCTCTGATGCTCATTGCTGATATTTTCAATTAGCTGTTCCGGGGTTATCCCCTGTTGTTCAGCGCTGAGCATGATCGCAGTGCCATGTGCATCATCGGCACAGACATAGACGCAATCGTTGCCTCTAAGTTTCTGCAGGCGAACCCAAATATCTGTCTGGATGGTTTCCATGAGGTGCCCAAGGTGGATTCCCCCATTCGCATAGGGCAAAGCACTGGTAACCAATATTTTTCGCTGACTCACGTTCACTACCTGCCAATTTTTTACTGTTATTTAATACGATTGATTAATGAAGCTGGACTCTCGCACATCGTGTTATTACCATTAGATTTCGATCATTTCGAAATCTTCTTTACCGACTCCGCATTCCGGGCACGCCCAATCATCGGGTATGTCGTCCCAGCTAGTGCCGGCAGGAATGCCGTCATCCGGCAGACCTAGAGCTTCTTCATAGACAAAACCACATACTAAACACTGCCACTTTCTCACGATATTCTCCAGATATTGATTTTGATTCAGCTGCTAGGCCAAGAAACCCAATAGCTGGTTATGATTTTGCAAAACACCCTGCTAAGGCAATTCTGCATAGTAAACCGTGCGGCGATAGTCATCACATAGGCGCCGCATCATACTGCAAAGGCTGGATATTTTCAGCCTGTTTTTTATGCTGCTCTCGTCGCTAAGCGCTGGTATAAACTAAGAGTAGGGTGAGGTAAAAAGATAAATAAGTGATGATTCCATGATGGATTGCCTCTATCATTCGGGTTCTCTTCGCTAAGCGAATTGGCAGGAAATCACGAGGCGGCGTCAGTTCGGCTCGAAGCACATTTAGTCTTGGATACAAAGCTATGAGTATTAAATCCGATCGTTGGATCAGGGAAATGTCAACCACGGAAGGAATGATAGAGCCGTTCGTGGGGGATCAGGTTCGTTATCAAGACGGCGAGAAAGTGATTTCTTATGGTACTTCAAGTTACGGCTACGATGTGCGCTGCGCCACCGAATTCAAGATTTTTACGAATGTACACACGACCAGTGTAGTGGACCCAAAGAATTTTGATGAATCCAGTTTCATCTCGATCGACGAGCCGTTCTGCGTCATTCCTCCCAACTCCTTCGCCCTGGCAAGGACTATAGAATATTTCCGCATCCCTAAAGATGTATTGACTATCTGCCTGGGTAAGTCGACCTATGCTCGCTGTGGCATCATCGTCAACGTCACACCGTTGGAACCTGAGTGGGAAGGCCATGTCACCCTCGAATTTTCCAATACCACTCCTTTGCCAGCGAAGATTTACGCAAATGAGGGTGTGGCACAAATGCTGTTCTATCAATCCGACGAGCAGTGCGAAGTTACCTATAAGCAGCGCGGTGGAAAATACATGGGTCAGAAGGGTGTCACGCCTCCGAAAGCATGACCCCCTCCGTGATTCTTGTTCTGTGGCGATGTTTTTCTGGCGCTATACGGTCTCATGATTCGTATTAGTCAAACTTCTGGCGCTTATCCGGCGCCTGCTAAATCCTTCAAAAGATGCTTCTAGCTCTACAGCCCTCGTAATACCTAGCCCGACTAAAAATATATTCAGAATTACAACAGCTTGGAACAATAATTGCTGAGTATTACTGCAGCGATCCGTCTTTAATGACTATGGACTGCCTGGCTTGTGCAAAGAATTGAAATTAAAGGGTTTTGTATAAGTGGCATGCATGTCGAGGGTAATTCTAGAGCAACGTTGTTTTATAGATTGCCCCCTCGAAAACTTAATGACCAAATCGCTTGCAGTGAAATTTGGTTTAGAAAGTAAAAATTTAAATGGATTTACAGAAGTAAAACAAGAATATGGAGCATGCCAAGGCATGACAGCCAATAGCTTTATCGCATTAGAAGGGCGACTCAGTACCCACAAATATCACCATTGCCTCTCGGGGTTTTGGGAATCTTTTGCTGTCTCTGAATCGCACATAAAAAATAGGATGACATAAATGACTTCGGCAACTGAAGCTAAAGTTTACGAACCGGTCTTGCCAAATGGTGAGGCGTCAGATGAGAATCTAACGGCAGTAGTGGTGCGCTATGCGCCACTCGTAAAGCGCATCGCCCATCACCTATTACTGAGAATGCCTGCCAGTGTTCAGATCGACGATTTAATTCAATCTGGCATGATCGGACTGTTGGAGGCCGCAAAGAAATATGATGTCTCCAAAGGGGCGAGCTTCGAAACTTATGCCGGAATACGAATTCGTGGATCTATGTTGGACGAAGTTAGAAAGGGGGACTGGGCACCCAGATCGGTACACCGTAAGTCTCGAAAAGTTGCAGAAGCAATAAAGGCGATCGAAGCCCGTACCGGTAAAGATGCCAAAGACCCGGATATTGCCAAAGAATTGGAAATCGATCTTAACGCTTATTATGCGATATTGCAGGACGCGAGCGGCAGTCGTCTCTTTAGTTTCGATGACATAATGGAAGGCGATGATTCGGCTATCGAATTAGCCGCTGGTGAACTCCCCGGCCCATGTGACGGCTTGCAGCGCTCTACATTTAAGGCGCATTTAGCCAAAGCTATCGATGGGCTGCCAGACCGGGAAAAACTCGTGCTTGCGCTTTATTATGACGAAGAGCTAAATCTGAAAGAGATAGGTGAGGTGATTGGAGTCAGTGAGTCCCGAGTAAGTCAGATACACAGTCAGGCAGCTATACGCTTGCGATCGCGGCTCTCCGACTGGGCCCGTTAGTCGAACTGCGTCTGATGTCTTGGCACCGCTGGTGCTTTTGGGCAGCAACAGCCAATCTTCTCCGTTATAATCCCCAGCTCATATAGCGGGAATACTACAGTTCATGTCATCTGCAGCGCCAACAACCTCCTCGAATTCCGATACTGACAATATAATGTTAGCTGCACGCGAGCTTTTCTGTGCGCGGGATGACCGTGTTTTGTTTCAGAATCTGAATTTTGACTTGGCCCAGGGGCAGGTGCTACAGGTTCAGGGCAGCAATGGCAGCGGTAAAACCACGCTGATGCGCATTCTCTGTGGTTTGAACGACAGCTATGAAGGTTCAATTAAATGGTTTGGGCAGGAAATCGAAGATCAGGCTGCTAGTTTCTTTTCTTCGCTACTGTATATAGGCCATAGGGTTGGCGTAAGTAAGGTGCTAACACCAGTAGAGAATCTGCGCTGGAGTTGCAGCCTCAAGCAAGCAGTTAGCGACGAGCAAATTATGGTCGCGCTTAGAGAAGTCGGTCTACGTGGATTCGAAGAGTCTCCTTGCTACACGCTGTCGGCTGGACAGCAACAAAGGGTCTCGCTAGCTCGACTTATCATAAGCCCTGCGTCATTGTGGGTGCTTGATGAGCCTTTCACCACACTGGATACAAAGGGTGTGGCGATGCTGGAAAAAATAATGCAGCGACAAGCCCAAGCCGGTGGTGCGGTTATGGTTACTACGCACCATAGCTTGAGTATTCCCCAGTTAACTATATTGAGTCTGGGTTAGGTGGCGTCTATGGCTGAGAAACAGACAACCACCTCTGCTGCGTTCATCGCAACGCTGAAGCGTGACTTGTTAATCGCGTTTAAGAAGAAAAACGACATAGTTAATCCATTCATGTTCTTTATCATTGTCGTTTCTCTATTCCCAATCGGAATTAGCCCCGAGAGTGATCGGTTGACTGAGATAGCGGCCGGTGTAATTTGGATTTCTGTACTGCTAGCGTCGATGCTGTCGATGGACAACCTATATAGATCTGATTATGAGGATGGCTCACTGGAGCAGCTATTGCTTAGTCCTCATCCTCTATTTTTCCTCGTGCTTGCTAAGAATATAAGTCATTGGCTGGTCAGCGGGCTGCCGGTCGTGCTGGTGTCGCCCATATTGGCGTATATGCTGGCACTACCCACCGAAGCATACGGAACACTGGTGTTATCTCTGTTGCTGGGCACTCCCATTATGAGCCTGGTTGGATCAATTGCAGTGGCGCTCACTGTTGGCTTGGGAAGTCGCGGTCTAATATTGGCTGTCATTACTTTGCCGATGAGCGTGCCGGTACTAATTTTTGGAACTCTGGCCGTTCAATCCACTCTAAATAGTCAGTCTCCGGTCGGTTATCTAAGCCTTATGCTAGTGATGCTCTCGGTTTCCGTAAGCCTTGCTCCACTTGCTTCGGCTGCTGCGCTTAAAATTAGTGTGAACTAGTGAAGATAGGTCCAATAACGGTATAACCGCGTAATTACAGTGAGTTACAATACGTAACTCGGTGGCCTCAGGGCTACGTGATATATTTGACTAGCAAATAGGAAGAGGTAGGCGTTCGTCATGTGGGTATGGTTCTCCAAACTAGGTTCTCCGAAGTGGTTCTATGAACTCAGCGGGAAATGGCTGCCTTGGCTGATCGCAGCAATGGTCATTTTCATGACTATTGGTCTAGTCTGGGGTCTCGTGTTTCTGCCTCCAGATTATCAACAGGGGTTTACCTCCAGAATTTTGATCGTACACGTCGCCGTGGCTGGAACCTCTCTGGCCTTTTTTCCTCTAATGCTTGTAGCAGGCATAATTACTTTGGTTTGGCGCATGAAGCTCGCCGATATGGTGGCTAAACATGCCGCTATTCTCGGTGCTTGGTTCTCGTTCATTACTCTGGCGACCGGCTCTCTTTGGGGAAGCGTGATGTGGGGAACCTGGTGGGAATGGACAGATAGTAGGCTGGTATCGATGTTGTTCCAATTATTTCTGCTGTTAGGTGTGATCTCTCTGCGTTCCGCGCTGGAAGATTCGGAGACAGCGGCAAAGGCCTGTGCCTTACTCTCTATAGTGGGATGCATCAACGTAGTTATAATCAAATATTCTGTTGAATGGTGGAATACTTTGCACCAGGTTGCCAGTCCTGTCTCTCTCGATCCAAGTAGCCCGAATGGGCCTCAGTTTTGGATAGCAACTTTGATTATGATCGTGGCAGTCTATCTATTCCTGTCAGTGAGTCTGATCTTGTCGACAAGGAATGAAATATTAGAAAGAGAGCGCAGGTCTCAATGGGTTCAAGACTTGGTGTTGAAGAATTAGACAGCTCAGAGGGTTTACAAAAGATTTTTTGAAGGACAGTAGATGTTAGATGCAATACAGTTTTCAACCTGGGCCGAATTTATCGACATGGGTGGTTATGGATTCAACGTATGGTCGGTATATGCGCTCTTCGCTATTCTCGTCGCTGTTAATCTCATAATTCCTTGGCGTAAGAAACAAAAGATTGTTCGTCAGCTAAAGCGTCGCATGGCTTTAGATGCTGAGATTTATAGTGAAGATAGTAGTAATAGCGATTAGACCCCATTAGCGTATTTATAGTTTCGGAGTAATAGATGAAACCCCATAGACGTAAGAAGCTCGGCATTATTTTGTTTATAGCTGCCGGTCTTAGCGTTGCAGTTGGCTTTACCGCCTTTGCACTGAAGCAAAATATTAATATGTTTTACACACCGACTCAGGTTGCAGAAGGTGAAGTTGGCGCGGGACAGCATTTCAGAATTGGCGGCATGGTAAAGACGGGAACCGTTCTTGGTGCGACCGACAGTTTAAAAGTTAAATTCGTGACAACGGATTTTGTAAGCGATGTGCCAATTCAATATGAGGGAATCTTGCCTGATCTATTTCGTGAGGGGCAGGGAATTGTAGCCGAAGGTGAAATGGACGCCGCCGGTGTATTTCAGGCGTCGCGAGTCCTAGCTAAGCACGACGAAAATTTCATGTCGCCAGAAGTGAAGGCCGCATTAGATGCGGCGGGCGCTTCTACCGATAACTATATGCCAGGGGGGGCGAATTAGATGATTCCTGAAGTCGGTGCTTTTTCACTGATATTGGCGCTATGCCTGAGCATGATGCTCGCGACTCTCCCTATTATCGGAGCCTATCAGAATAATTTCCTGTGGATGAGCATGGCGCGCCCACTGTCGGCCGGTGTGTTTGTATTTTTAGCTATAAGTATTGCAATCCTAGCTTACGCGTTTGTTACCGACGATTTTTCTGTCCAGTTCGTCGCTCAGCACTCGAACTCTCTGCTTCCTGATCGCTATAAATTCACGGCGGTATGGGGTGGGCATGAGGGTTCATTTCTACTTTGGACATTCATGCTTGCAGGCTGGATGTTGGCCGTCGCTATCTTTAGTAAAAGCATGCCGTTGGAATTCGTCGCTAGAGTCTTAGGAGTGCTAGGATTTCTCATTACCGGTTACATTTTATTTATGCTGGCGACATCGAATCCCTTCGATCGCATTGTGCCATTACCGCCAATCGATGGAGCGGACTTAAATTCCGCGCTACAAGATTTTGGTTTTATTATTCACCCCCCAACTCTCTACATGGGCTACGTGGGTTTTTCTGTCGTGTTCGCTTTCGCGATGGCTGCACTGTTGAGTGGAAAGATGGATGCGGCATGGGCACGTTGGTGCCGTCCTTGGGCTAACACTGCTTGGGCAATTCTGACGCTAGGTATTGCACTTGGCAGCTGGTGGGCCTATTACGAACTCGGTTGGGGCGGTTGGTGGGCTTGGGATCCTGTCGAGAATCCACCGCTGATAACTTGGCTATTCGGCACAGCGTTGATTCATTCCTTGGCAGCTACCGAGAAACGCGGCGTGTTCAAGGCATGGACCGTGTTGTTGGCGATATTGGCTTTTGCCGGCAGCTTGCTAGGCACCTTTATTACCCGCTCAGGTTTGTTAACTTCGGTGCACGCGTTTGCGAGTGACCCAGACAGGGGTTTCTTCATACTGGCCATTCTGGGCATAACCGTTGGCGGCGCCTTGTTGTTGTTTGCATTTAGAGCGCCACTGATGAAGAGTGAGTTTGGCTTCGATCTGGTTTCGCGTGAGATTCTATTACTCTCAAACAACGTTATCTTAGTGGTGGCAGCGGCGTCTGTATTCTTAGGTACGCTGTTTCCAATGGTATACCAGGCGATCACAGACGATCTGATCTCTATTGGCCCTCCTTACTTCAACGCAATCTTTATTCCGCTAATGGCGCTTCTCGCACTGCTACTCTCGATTGGTCCTTACACTCGTTGGAAGCGCACGTCTACGACTTATCTAATGCAGCAGCTCGGTAAAATCGCATTGGCAGCCCTCACGTTAGGTGTTGTGCTTCCATTATTGGTTACGCGGCAGATTTCGCTACCCGCAACCATGGCTGTCGCAATTGGCTCGTGGATCATGTTGGCGATGCTGCAAGATTTAATGAACAAGACGGCAAACAAAGCAACGCGACTAAAAGGGCTTCGTGCGTTGTCGTTCAGTTACTATGGAATGCAGATGGCGCACATGGGTATGGCCATCATGCTGATCGGCGTAGCGTTGACGAGCAGCTTTAGCTCTGAGCGCAGCGTTCTGTTGTCTCCGGGGCAAGATGTAGGGCTGGGCAACTATGTATTTCAGTTCGAAGGCACGGCTTCGGTTAATGGTCCGAACTATGTAGGAGAGCAGGCGACTTTCACCGTTCTAGAGCAGGGCCAGGAAATAGCGATCTTGCATCCAGAGCGAAGAATCTATTTGGCTACCAATACTCCTTCGACTGAGATGGCGATCGATGCGGGCTTCTTGCGCGATCTCTTCATCACGCTGGGCGAACAGAAGGAAGGGGATTCCTGGTCGATGACGATCTATGTGAAACCTTTCGTTCGGTGGATATGGCTAGGCGCCATTTTTATGACATTCGGAGGCATCTTAGCTGCGGCTGATAAGCGCTATCGACGCCTGCGCAGAAAGCAGACTGAGTCGAATCGTGACTCGGAAAAATCGAATCCTATCGGAGGCGAGCTGCAGGCGGGCTCCTAGTACGAATCGATGAGTAAATTGAGTTTTTATCTCCCAGTGCTCGGCTTTGTTTTTGTAGCGATAGCGCTTTGGCGTGGCCTATATTTGGATACAAAGACTCTGCCATCGATGCTAATCGACAAGCCAATGCCTAACTTCGAATTAACTTCGGTAGAAGGCAGCGGCGTCAGCAATTTGGACTTACCTGATCAAATATTCTTGCTGAATGTGTGGGGGTCGTATTGTCTTCCTTGTTTGATCGAGCATCCGACTCTCATGCGCTTGTCAGAAGAAGGGGAGATTCCTGTTGTCGGTGTGAACTATCGCGATCGGCAGGACTTAGCTATCGATTGGTTAGCGGACAATGGTAATCCATTCTCGTTTAGTATTTTGGATGAGAGTGGGCGCTTCGGCATCGATCTGGGTGTCTATGGTGCACCAGAAACCTACCTAGTAGATGCGAACGGCGTCATTCGCTTTCGGCATGTGAGCGTGCTCGACGAATCAGTTTGGCAAGAGAAATTCCTGCCGGCGATAGCTGAGTTGCTCGAAGAAGGCAGTTAATAGAATGAATTCAACCGCAACAGAATTAAATCGCAAAGTGTTTCTAATCCTGATATCAATCGTAGTGTTGCTATGTAGTTTGCTGCTGCCCAACACAACGTATTCGCAGGTCGATACATTCGAATTCGACACCGAAGAACAGCAAGATAGGTTTCGTACTTTGTCGGATGAGCTGCGCTGTCCTATGTGCCAGAACTCAAGCCTTTCAGGTTCGACAGGCGGCGTAGCGGAGGATTTACGTAGAGAAGTGCATCGCATGATCATGGAAGGCATGAGCGATAGTGAAATTATTCAGTTTATGTTCGAGCGCTATGGAGACTTTATTCTATTTCGTCCGCGGCTAACCGCCGGAACAGTATTTTTATGGTTTGGGCCCTTGCTGTTCCTTTTCATCGGCGGTCTATTTGCTTTTGGGATTTGGCGGCGGGCTAGAACAATTACTGACAGCGATACCGAACTGGATAAGACTCAGCAAAAGCGTCTGCAGCAACTGCTAGGCGATAAGACCTAATTCAAATTTACCTATAATTGGAATAACCACTTGTTCTGGATATTTACTGCAATACTTTTCGTAATGGCCGTAGGCTTTGTTTTGCTTCCTTTGTGGATTCGCAATAGAGCCGAGTCATTTGTTGAAGATGCGTCGCGAAAGAATGAAAATATTGCGCTCTTTCAGGAGCGTAGTGACGAACTTGAAAACGAACTGTCTTCTGGCAATCTCAGCCAGGCTGAGTTCGATGTGCTGATTCAAGAGATGCAACAAAGCTTATTATTAGACGTCTCGGATGAGGAGATAACAACAAAGAGCAAAAGAGAGAAAAAAGCAGCCGCTAAGTCTCCTGCTTATAACCTAGTTATTCCACTGCTGCTCTGCCTAGCGATGCCGCTTGTAGCTTATGGCTTGTACGACGAGTGGGGTTTTAAAAACGATGTCGAATTGATGGGATTGTTTCAGCGAACTGTGAACAATCGAGACAACCCACAAGAATCTCAGGATTTAATCAGTAGGTTGGGCGAAGTCGTCCAGGCAGATGATTACCGACCTTGGGCTTGGTATTTTTTAGCGGAGAATTTCGCCAGCATCGGCATGTTCACTGAAGCAGAGATTGCCTATAGGCAATCGGCAGCGCGCATGGAAGAGACGCCAGAGAAGGCGCTTGTGCTTGGCCGAGTTGCGATGGCTAAGTATATCCTAGCCGAGTTTACATTTACCGCCGACATTCTCGAAGTAATTGGCGAAGCACGCGCGATTAATCCGAATGAGATTTCGGTTCTGCAATTGATAGCTGCAGACGCTGAGGAAAGGGAGGATTTTGAAACAGCTATCGAGTATTGGCGGCTTATTATTCAGAGTAATCCAAATAGCGAGCAGGCCCAAACTCTTAGGCGCAGTATCGCTATCGCACAGCAACGTTTAGCTGGAGATGGGCAAGATGTCGCAGCTGGGCCAACCATCGAAATCAATCTCTCGCTAGCCGAAGGTTTGGAGATTGATGGGGGCCTTCGTGTCTTTGTGGCGGTACGCAATGCGGCGCAAGAGGGGCTGCCTCCACTCGCTGCTATCGATCTCACTGTTGCGGATCTCCCCGTGAACATTCAACTCGATAATTCATATGCTGTCGGTCCATTCAATATCTCTTCCGCTGAGACGGTTTTCGTTTCGGCCTCCGTCTCGTTTACGGGTTCAGCCACCCCGACCTCTGGTGACTATCGCTCGCAGTCAGACAATTTTTCACACAATGGTCAGAGGGCTGTTATAAGTCTAGAAATTATAGATCGAGTTCCCTGATCGAAGAGTAAAACACGCGCTGTCAGAACGAGAGTTGAATGTATTGGGCTGAATTTTTTACCATTGTAATTGCGCATTTATTCGCAGTTACTTCTCCCGGGCCCGACTTTGCAGTTGTTATGCGACAGAGTGTGCGATGTGGTACGCGCTCAGGGATTTGGACGAGCCTCGGAGTTGGTAGTGCCATACTGTTGCATGTGTCATATTGCCTGTTAGGTGTGGCTTTCCTTCTTTCGCAGTCACCAGCACTATTTAATGCAATGAAACTCCTGGCGGCAGTCTATCTGTTCCATTTAGGAGTACAGTCAATTCGGGCTTCTTTTGTTCGGCCAGTTATTGATGGCGATGCCACTTTAGAACCGGCGCTTTCAGCGGCGCGCGCATTTGGTTTGGGCTTTGTTACTAACGGCTTAAACCCGAAGGCCACACTGTTTTTCCTCGCGCTATTCACTGCAGTCATCGACCCCAATACACCGACTACTATTCAGGTCATCTATGGCTTATACCTTGCCGGAGCAACATTTCTTTGGTTCGCTTTTTTATCCCTAATCTTAGGGATTCCAAGGGTGAGGGTGTTCATTCTAAGAATGGGGGCATGGTTGGAGCGTGTTATGGGGGCGATCTTAATATTGATCTCTCTAAAGTTAGCGCTAAACGGCGTCTAAATAGGATGGAAACCGCACGTAGGGCAGTGCATTTGGGCCGGATTCTGCGGTATAGTTGCGATCAAGGTGAATTCATATGCCAGCTAACAGTCAAGTAACAGAGCTAATCGACAAATTCGGAAGACGGGTGGACTATATTCGTCTGTCTGTTACAGATCGTTGTGATTTTCGCTGCGTCTATTGTATGACCGAGGATATGACGTTCCTGCCACGCGATCAGGTTTTGTCTCTAGAAGAGTTGTACCGCGTCGCGAAAGTGTTTACCGAATTGGGCGTTAAAAAGATTCGGTTAACCGGTGGCGAACCCATGGTGCGATCTAATGTGATGTCGCTAATCGAAAAGTTAGGTGCTCTTCCAGGTCTCGAGGAACTTCTCCTGACTACCAATGGTGCGCAGCTGGAAAAATACGCGATCCCACTGAAGGCCGCCGGTGTGAATAGAATTAATATTAGCATTGACAGTCTTGATGCTGAGCGCTTTAAGCGTATCTCGCGCGTTGGAAAACTTGACAAGGTGCTAGCTGGAATCGAAGCGGCAACTGCTGCGGGATTCGAACGTATACGGCTAAATTCTGTGGTTATGAGAGGCTATAACGAGGATGAGGTGCTAGATTTGGCGGACTATGCTGTTGAGCACGATATCGATATCGCGTTCATTGAAGAAATGCCGCTTGGCGAAGCCTCAGACCATGCTCGGGAAGATACAACCTGCAGCAATGCCTGGGTGAGAGAGAAGATTGCAGAGAAATATCAACTCGTTGACAGCGCCGAAACGACGGCTGGGCCTGCCCGCTTTGCAAAAATTGCGGATCATAAGAGTCGTATAGGTTTTATATCACCAGTCACGCATAATTTTTGCGAAGACTGTAATCGGGTGCGAGTAACGGTTGAAGGGAGATTGCTGCTGTGTCTTGGCAATGAGCACTCTGTAGATTTGCGTGCCATCTTACGTAATCCAGAGAGTGACGATGCTGTTTTAAAGCAAGCCCTAATCGATTCTATGCAAATAAAGCCAGAGCGCCATTATTTCTTTGATAAAGATCACGCCCAACCAGTTCGCTTGATGAATATGACGGGCGGCTAGCTATTAGCCTCTTGCCTGCCTTGCTTTGACCGCATCAAAAATTTCTATAACATATACACAGAGAGTCAAAATGCCTTCTTTTATCCCGTTGAATATTGCTGTGGTAACAGTTTCTGATACGCGCACGGTGGATACCGATAAATCCGGTGTGGTACTTGTCGAGAGACTACTCAATGCTGGGCACAAGTTGCATGGGAAGACGATAGTCAAAGACGACGTTTGCCAGTTACGAATGGAAGTTTCTTCATTGATTGCAGACTCAGCCGTGCAGGTGATCTTGCTAACAGGCGGCACCGGTTTTACGGCGAGAGACAATACAGTTACAGCGATCGAGCCTCTTTTGGATACACCTATAGAGGGTTTCGGCGAATTGTTTCGGCAGCTCTCCTACCAGGAAATAGGCAGTTCTACGATTCAGTCTCGTGCTTTTGCCGGATTGGTTAATGGAGCGATAGTGTTCTGTGTGCCGGGTTCGCCAGGTGCTTGCGCTACGGCTTGGGATAAGATCATTTCAGAGCAGCTAGACAGTACGCATAAGCCTTGTAATTTTACAGATAAGCTTAGGCAAAATTAGATCATCGCCATTTGATTATGTTGTGCTTTGGGTGGCGGTTGTGTTCTTGGTGCGACTTTTCCGAGAGGCAAAAAAAGACACCAGTCTAAATATTCTATTCAAACTGGTGTCTAGTCAGTGCGTAAATCAATTAAAGGGCTTTGCATAAAGCCTCCTATTCGAATTGGCTTAGACGGTCGCGTATACGATTGCGGCTGGAACTGCTAATGCAGCCACTACCAGTAGAACACTGATAACTGTCGCTTCGATAACGGGCCGTACTCTGCTGAGTGCCTTGCTCATTACTTTCTCCTCGGTTTAATGGTTGGATCTAAGTTGGTTTGGGGTTCTCTCTCAACTACGGCGCGTATAGTAACATAATTTGAGATAAAGTGTAACGTTTTAGGACTTTTTGATGTTATTTGTGCGAAGTTGTAACAACTGGTAACAAGTTAAACTAACCTGAATTATTTCAATGGTTTACCTAAAGAATTCTTTAAATTATAGGCCATATTTGTTGCACCCTTTCTATTTTGATTAGTGAAATACTCCTAACTAGTTGAAGTATAAGTGAATGATATGCGTAACTATAAGTAACATAAATTCACATTGCGGCGAGTAAGCCGAAAATTGGCGCTGCGCAGGCACAGCAGCTGATGGGAATAGCGACTGCGTACGCCATCACTTACAATTGGCCCACATCTGCCTCGACAGAGGAAACTAAAAGGAATAATTCATGCGCGTAATGACATTTAACTGCAACGGCATTCGCGCGGCTGCGAGAAAGGGGTTCTTCGATTGGTTGCCTGAAGCAGATGTTGATGTGGTTTGCCTGCAGGAAACCAAGGCGCAGATCGACCAACTGAGCGATCCTGTGTTTCACCCTGAAGGCTATCACTGTAATTACTTCGATGCGGTGAAGAAGGGGTATTCGGGCACGGCATTGTATTCGCGCATAAAGCCGAAAAAAGTAAAGAAGGGCTTAGGATTTGAGTTGGCTGATACAGAAGGGCGCTATATTCAAGGAGACTACGACGGATTGAGCATAGCTTCGCTCTACTTGCCGTCCGGATCTAGTGGGGATGAGCGGCAGGCTAGGAAAATCAGCTTCATGGATGACTTTATGAAGCACATGAAAAAGCTGAGTAAGAGCAAGCGAGAAATTATTGTCTGCGCAGATTGGAACATTTGTCATAAGGAAATAGACCTAAAAAACTGGCGGCCAAATAGGAAAAATTCTGGATTCTTACCCGAAGAGCGAGAGTGGCTTGATGTTCTCTATGACGAGGTAGGTTATGTCGATGCTTTTCGGCGTGTGAACGAGGAGGCTGATCAATACTCCTGGTGGTCTAACCGCGGCCAGGCGCGCGCCAACAATGTGGGGTGGCGACTCGATTACCAAGTTGTTACCGAGGGCATCGCGAAGAAAGCCAAGTCGGGAGAAATCTATACAGCACAAAACTTCTCCGATCATGCGCCGGTTATTCTTGATTACGCCGACTAGATTGAACAGAATCAAGCGTTGGTTTCAATATTCATATGTGGCGGCAAACGGATAGAAAAATGATGTGGAATACTTCTTATACAAAATGCTTTAGGCACGCTCTCAATTTGATGCTGGTTCTCATGCTTTCAGTTATAAGTGTCAGCGCAATAGCACAACCCTTGCGCGCGATTATAGATACCTCTAAAGGTGAAATCGTAGTTCAGCTAAATGAGAGGGCGGCGCCCACCACGGTTGCTAACTTTACGAATTTGGCGATGCGGGGCTTCTACGATGGATTGACGTTCCACCGAGTTGAAAGAAATTTCATGGTGCAGGGTGGCGACCCCTTAGGCAATGGCACTGGTGATGCTGGTTATAAATTCTCTGGAGAAATCGTACTGCATCACAACCAGCCGGGCATTATTTCAATGGCCAACTCGGGGCCAGGAACTGACGGCAGTCAATTTTTTCTTACACACTTAGCGACACCATATCTTAATGGAAAGCATTCCGTCTTCGGCAAAGTGTTAAGTGGGATGCCCGTTGTTAACCAGTTAAGGCGTCGCGATACGATCAGCAGCATCGTGATTGAAGGTGATCTCAGTCCATTGTTCGAGCGCAGAAGAGCACTTTTAGATGAGTGGAATGTAATACTAGATGCGAAGTTTCCAGACTTGAGGCCTGCGTTATAGCTTGTTGTAAATCGATCTAAATATTAGGCGGCAAAAGGACTAAGCACGCTTAAAGTACGCGTTTAAATGGCTTAACAACGACGCGCTGATAGACGCCTGCTGCCACGTAGGGATCTGCATCGGCCCAAGCTTGGGCTTGTTCCAGGCTATCAAATTCTGCAATGACGAGACTGCCGCTAAATCCAGCCTCACCGGGCTGCGGAAGAATCTACTACTGGATGCGGCCCTGCTACTAATAGCCGATCCTGCGATGCGAGATTGTTCAGTCGGTCAAGATGCGTGGGGCGTGCCGTCTTTCTTTTCTCAAGGCTATCGACAACGTCCTCACTCATGATCGCGTAGTGCATATTCCCTTCCTAAACTGAATCTTCGTTGGCTGCTTCGTCTTTATCTTCCACTTCTATATACTTTGCTAGAATTGGCATTTGCACGAGGACGAAACCGAAGGTGAGTATTAAATTACCGAACACTTTGAATTTTATCCAGAGCTCTTCGCTCAGGGTGAACGCAACAATCAAGTTGATTGCGCCGAGTACAATAAAATAGAAGATCCACATAGTATTTAGCTTGTACCAAACTTCTTTGGGCGCAGTGACCGCATGCCCCATCATATGTTCTATGGCTGGTTTTTCGCCGAAGTACCGGGAAGCTACAAATATTGAGGCGAAAATCCAGTTTACGATGGGTGCTTTCCACTTTAGGAAAGCGATGTTCTTAAATATGATTGTAGGGATGCAGAAAAGTATGACAGCAGC
>CASQMQ010000034.1 GCA_949430125.1 uncultured Pseudomonadales bacterium | reverse complement strand
TCGGCCATCAGCGGGCTCGACAATTAGACTTGTGCGTAGATCAGAAGAAACTTCACCACGATCGAACCATCCAGCATTGTAGGTGCCTACATCACCAGGACGATCAATTGATTCGGTTTGGGTTCGGGCATAAATTTCAGCAGCTTCTTCTTCAGTATAAAACTCCTTATTTTCCAGATTTCTTGGTCTTTGTAGTGGCGTTAAGCTGGCATAGGACCACTTTCCCATAATGTCGGGATCGCCCCAGGGCGTTCGCTTGTTGTATTCGTCGGAATCAACTTGACCAATTGCTGTAGAACTTGAAATAGCGCCTGTTACAGCAATTGCGGTAACGTATACAGCGAAGAGCATTTTTTCCATTTTCTTTCTCCATCATCATGAATGACACTAGCGCTACCGGTCATTCCACCTTGTTTTGGCGTTCTAGAAGTAGGGGGCACTAATAACTTAGTAACTTGATCAAATATATCGATCCAATCATCCTCTTGTCCAATCTTTCTGCCCTTCACAATCAAAGAGGTCCGAGTAGTCTGATTCGCCCCTGTGTACAGGCAGGGAAGTGCAGCAACCGCTCCCAGCAATTTTCCCGCCGCGGCTGCACCACTCTCACTACAAACCAAAGATACCCTACTCAACAATCGCTGGGGATCGAATGTTGCCTGCGAAAACCAAGTCGACGACGACATCGCCGAGGTAGCCTGGCAATCGATTATGAGCTATGACCGATTTGGCTCATCCTGGAATAAGCAGGACGGTGTTATGCGCGTGCGCTCAGCAAGCTATTGGGGATGGAATGAAGAAGCGGCTGCGAAAATTATCAACTCAACGCTTATCCTCATCGGCGAGCAAGATGGTTTATTGCCCGGTGCGGTTTCTTTGTATGGCGATCTAAGCGGCATACGCAACAAAGCGATTGTCAGAATGGAATGCGCGACTCACTTTGCCGTATGGGAAGATTCACAGTACAAATTTATTCAGGAGGCTTCGTTGGAGTGGTTGAACGAGGGGACTTATCGTGGCAATTCTATTGGTGAATTCAAGGTCGGCTATGGCGGTGAAGACATTGACTGACGTTAAAGATGAATCAAAAGGATTAGAGTGTCTTGATAGGTTTAAATAAAACAGATTAAAACGGAGTTAGCGTAACTATACAGTCCTGCATAGTTACGCTAACTTTACTTAGTAGAGTCTTTTGGAAGTAACGACCCATACTTTACCCATAAATAAACTTAAAACATAGAGAGAGCAAATTATGCAGGTTCCGAGATTCATACTTAAACAACTATTTTGCGTTTGGTCGCTGGGCGCGGTCGCTGTCCTTTTGCTTTCGCCAGCCGCTTTTTCCCAACAACCGCCTCCACCTCCCGGAGCCTATGATGCCGCCCCTTATTTGGGGCAGGTGCGCAATACCTACGTCTACGGTGACATTTGGGAACGCCCCGGGCTATCCCACCGAGACCGCAGCATGATTACTGTCGCTGTGAATCAGGCAACCTATGCTACTAATGAGCTACGCCTGCACATGGGTCGAGCGCTGGATAACGGCATCACCCAAGCCGAAATATCGGAGATCATTGCGCATACACTATGGTACTCAGGTTTCCCAACCGGAGTGAATGCCGCCCGTGTGGCAGCAGAGGTTTTTGCAGAGCGGGGTCTACCCGCAAGCCCTCCTGGCGCATCTTCACGCCAACCAGCACTAAATCCCGAGATGGAGTTTCCGGGTGCGTTCCCCCAAACGCCATACCTACGCGATTTGCTCAACCAGGTAGTCTATGCCGAGACTTGGAAGCGCGCAGAACTGTCACCCCCGCGATCGCAGCATGATTACCGTGGCAGTGGGAACCGCCTTATATGCCTCCAGTGAAGTGCGCTATCACGTGGGCCGGGCGCTGGATAATGGCGTCACTCAGGAAGAGATCGGAGAAATTATTACCCACGTGACTTTTTACTCCGGCTTTCCAACCGGGGTAAATGCGGCACGAGTAACTGCAGAAGTCTTCGAGGCCAGAGGCTTGCCGCTTGGTGACGGCAGTTTCCCCGCTGCACCCTATCTTGGTGAATTAATCGATGGCCTACTCAATGATGAAACTTGGACCCGAGAACAATTATCGGCACGCGACCGTAGCCTTGCCACCATCGCGGTGCTGCTGGCCAATTACCAGACCGAACCGCTGAGAGTATACCTGCATCGAGGGCTGGATAACGGCCTGACTACACAGGAAATCGCGGAGTTGATAGCCCAAGTAACGCTCTATGCGGGCTTCCCTCCCGGCGTTAATGGCTCACGAGTATTCGCGGAGGTATTGCAAGAGCGAGGCATGCCGTTGCCTGATTAAGATAGTTTTAAGAGATTAGGGTGCTCTGTTATGGCAAAAAACCCGATTACTTATCAGTGATCGGGTTTTTATTTGGCGGAGGCGGGATGCATTTGAACTCCCGTTCCCTTATATATTATAAGATGGCTTCTTCTTCGCGCGCGTCTTCGGCTCTTGCTCCCCGTAGAATGTTGAGCAAGCCATAGTTGCCTTCGTGGCAGGCATATTCATAGAGAAGCCCATCTACTTTAGTTAGCGGAATTATTCCCGTAATCTTATCCGTGTAGGCTTGAGGGTCATCGACAGTAAATTCGTAGGCAATGGATTCATCGCTTAGTCGCGTGAATCGTTCGATAAGAAACTTATCATCAGATTTTCCTCCCGCACCAAACGACTGAGTCAGCCCGTTAAAATTTCGAGACTCAACCACCAGGGTTTCATCTTCCCAGTAGCCGCGGGAATCACCCGACCATAGGCCGATGCTATCATCGAGAGGGCCGCTTCCATCCAATGGCACGATGCGCGCGTCATGCACCATTTCTATCATGATGACTACATGATCCCGACTCTGAACGATTTGTAGATTATTGTTGTAGAGACTGGGTTGGATAGGTGGGCCGGCATTGAACCCTACGATACAACGTTCCCCCAGTCCTCTGTCTTCCGGGCCATCGCTACCAATACCTCCGCCGGTAAACCTCACCGGGCGTTCGCCATCAATATCGGGGTCGAGCCGACCTTGAACAACAATTGCGCCTTCAGCATAGGGGGGCAGTCGTCCATTTGTTGGGTAGACGATGATTGAGGTGCGCGCGACGTCTCCGATTCCACCTGTTTCAACCCAGAAGTCGTTGTAGGCTTCGTTGACTCCTCCATTGGGAATCGCGGCGTCTGAACCCTCATCGCGGGCAGCTCTACGCGCGCGAATTTCGGCAATCTCTTCTTCGGTCATATACTCACGCTTGCCATATTGTGAAGGTCTTTGCATGGGTATGTCTGAGGAGAAATTCCATACGCCTTGTAGATCCGGTTGATCCCACTCGGTTTTTGGCACTTGATAATCTTCTGCTGACCATGCATTACTCCACAGCACTAAACTCGCAATTGTGGGTACTAGAAGCCGTAGGTTCATCGCTTGATTCCTGAGAGTGTCTTTCGTGATTATTGGAATTGACTGTCAAAAACTACTCCTTCTATGAAGCATTTGCCAGAGCATTTTTGCAGTAGTTAGTAACGACGTCAGAGTTAAATTCTAGAGCAGCCAATGGGTTAAGAGTAACTTGATTGGCCTGAGTGTTCAAAAGATCAAGTTGCTCCGACCTTTAGCCCAGCAACTTGTGATGGGGCTCTGATGAGAATATGACTCAGAGTCAGGTCCCTAGAACAAATAGGTGCCACTATGCTTCGTATTCTTGCCGCACCCATTACCTGCATGGCCGGAGGCAAGCAATACATCGTGCTCGCCGTGCGGGAGGGGTGAGCGGTGCGGCAGAGTGAGTGATTGCATTTTTCTGGCCCTAAGCCATACGTTCCAAAGGTGCGGTCTGTTCCCCATATTTTACGTAAGCAGAAGACCAATAAAGGGGGCAGATATATTTTTAAGAAATAGGGTAGCCTCTATCGTCGTTCAAATAAATCTGTCCCCTTTATTTCCCCACATAGGAGATCACATGGCTACAAATAGAAGAGAGTTTCTGAAGTCGGTTGGAATAGCTGGCACAGCAGCATTGGGTAGTCAGTTGGGTGCGAGCGCTGCATCGGCGCAGGCTGCAAACGGATCATCGATTAAGATGGTGCGGACCGAGGTGTTGGATATTGGCTATGAAGAACATGGCGAGCCTGATGCAATGCCCGTCATTTTGCTGCATGGATTTCCTTACGATGTGCGCTCATTTGATGGGGTGGTTCCTCCCTTGGTGCAGGCCGGGTATAGAATACTTGTTCCCTATCTGCGGGGTTACGGTCCGACGCTACTAAGAGATGCAGACGCACCGCGCATGGCGGAGCAGGCTGCAATTGCTCAAGATTTGATTGATTTTGCTGATGCCTTGGCTATCGAACAGTTCACTGTTGCGGGATTCGATTGGGGTAACAGGGCGGCCTGCATCGCTGCTATTCTGAATCCTGAGCGCATATGGGCACAAGTTGCCATCGGTGGCTATTCTGTACAGAACACGTTGGCCCCTGCTCGTCCGGCACCCGCTGCACTCGAGGCGATGCTTTGGTATCAATGGTATTTTAATACGAAAAGAGGCGTTGAAGGCCTAAGCTCAAATCGGCATGACATCATTCGACATCTGTGGAACACCTGGTCACCAGAATGGACCTACAGCGATGAGGACTATCAGCGCTCGGCGCCCTCATTCGAAAATCCGGATTTCGTTGATATGGTTATTCACTCTTATAGGCATAGACATGTGAATGCGCCGGGGGAAGAGCGGTTTCTTGAAATAGAACGGGAGCTTGCACAGCGCCCCAGGATCACTGTTCCTGCAATTGTACTGCGAGCTGCAGACAGCGGATTTGGTGCCCCGTCAGCCGATCCAGTGGGAGATGAGGCAAGATTCTCCAATTTGATTGCGCGGAGAATCGTTACCGGCGCTGGTCACGATCTTCCTGCGCACCGACCAGATGCGGTAGTAGATGCGCTATTGGAATTGCTCTGATCCTCTTTATTTAGTAAATATGGCCCTATTTTCTTATGTTGTATTCGTCTGCAAAGGCTTGTGGGATTGCGGCCTGCCGCTAGCGGCGTTGACGATCATGTCGGCGGTTACCGGCACTCGATTGAAATTATGCCCGCCTAGCGCGTCGGAGATGGCGCAGAGTAAAGCGGCGGCGGCGCAGCCCTGAATAGGCTCACCAATACCTTTGGCGCCAACCGGGTTTTCCGGGTCGGCTTTGTCGATGGCTGCCCAACTCATGTCGGTAGCGGCATCGAGATAGGTTGGCGGCTTGGCCTGATACAAGCTTGAATTGGCAGGCAGGCCGTTTTGCGGGTCGTAGGCGTGCCGTTCGAAACCGGCCATACCAAAACCCATGAAGGCAGCACTCTTGATCTGGTTGCCCAGCCCCAATGGATGCAATACAGTGCCGCAGTCAGCCACGCCCACGTAGTCGAGTATGTCGTACTTGCCGGTTTCAACATCCAGAGCAATCTGCACAAAACCTGCAGCCAGCGCCGGCACTGTACCCTCTTTTTCCAGATTGTCCTTTGCCACGCCGATCAGTCCACTGCCAGCCAGCGCAGCAACTGAATTGCGCGTCATCGAGTTAATGTCTTCCGGTGCTATCTGACCGCTATATTTGCCGCCTATCTCAATGGCGCGCGTTGCTGCTTCTGCGTAGCTAATAAAGTTTGAAGGATCGCTTCTAAGAAAAACCTTTTCATCGCCGATGTCGTAATCGGCAGGTGATCCGCCTAGATCCAGCGCGGCGATCTCCAGCAATTTCTCCAGAGCATCTATAGCGGCAACGTAATTAGTGCGGGTCATAGTGAATGAGGTATTGCTGCCAAACTGGCCCAGATTCCAAGGCAGGTGTCGGCGACTGTCTCCTCGCTCGACAACACAGTTATCCCAGTTGCACTTAAGAATCTCGGCAGCCACCCGTGAGGTAGCGGTATGTGAATAGGTGCCCAGATTACCGACCCCGGTATGAATATGCAGCTTGCCTTCGGGGGAGATTCGAATCAACCCATCGAAACCACTGCTTCCGGCCGAGTGATAAGCCTGCCCTACACCGACACCGATGATCTTGTTGCCAAGGCGTTGCCCACTGAGTCTGCTCTTCTCTTCCCAACCAAATTGTTCTGCACCCTTTGCCAGTGCCTCCGGCAGGTGTGCGCTGGTGAGAGAACTCTGCGTAGCCCCGTAGAGGTCATCACTTTCCGGCGCATTGATGCTACGAATCGCTAGGCGATCTATGCCTAGCTCCCGAGCGGCTTTGTCCAGTAAGGGTTCAATAGCGGCGTGAACCTGATTCTGGCCCGGGCCGCGCTGCGGGCCCTTAAACGGCGTATTGGTGAATACCGGAATTCCCCTAAAGCGCATGGCTAGCGGTTGATACACCAAAGAGACGGCATCGCCGGCTGACAACCAGTCGGAAAAACCCGCATTGGCGCCATTATCTTGCACGATATACAGGTCCGCCGCTGTTATGCGGCCGTCTTCGCGGAAGCCCATTTTTATATGGCCCTGAAAACCATGTCGCGCGGAACCAATGTAGTACTCTTCTTCACGAGAGATGCGCAGCATTACCGGCCTACCTGTCAGGCGTGCCATGTGAGCAGGAATAGACATGCTCGGATAGGGACCACCCTTGGATCCGAAACCGCCGCCACAGAACTCGGCCACGAAAACCAGGTCTTCTGGAGCGATACCGATGTAAGCAGCAAGGCCAGGTACTGGAAAACTTTGGCTCTGACTTGAACCGTAGACAAAGCACTTGCCGTTTTCCCAATAGGAAAGAACCGAGCGGGGCTCCATGGATAAATGGGAGTGACTGGCGGTTACAAAACTCTCATCGATGACGAATGCCGCATCATTGAACCCTGTTTCCAAATCTCCCACGCTCCACTCTACGGCAGCCTCCCCCTGTGGCAGGGTGTTCTCGCCGGCTGCAGCAAATTCTGCAGCACTCCACTTAATGGAGCGGATGCCTTCTCTTATGGATGAGTTGCCCACATTCCCTTGTGTGCGAGCGTCGGGCCCGTCGGGGCGCAGGCTAGTAAGCGGGTCTACCGTAAAAGGCAGTGCTTCGAACTCAAAGGTGATGGCCGCGATTGCATCTTCGGCGGTTTTCTCATCAACCGCGGCAACCGCGAGAATAGGATCCCCTACATAAGCAGGTTCGTTAGTCAGAATATGATTTGCAACACCCTCGGGGCTGGGCACGTCGTCTGCCGTAAGTACGGCTACAACGCCTTCCATTTGTAACGCGGCGCTGGTATCGATTCTCCGAATGCGGGCATGAGGAACCGGGCTGGTGAGCAGGCGTGCATAGAGCATGCCCTCAACCTTGAAATCCTCTGCATACTTGGCCTTGCCGTTTACCTTGCCGTGGACATCCGGTGGCGTAAAATTTTTACCGATAAGTGAGTAGGCCATTGTCGTTCCGCCGTATTTTGAGGAGGTTGCAATTCATACTAAAGCAAAAAATAAATCGGGGACAGACCCCGCTTTGCTAACTCATCCGAACTTACTTAATCGTGGTCTGTCATCCTATTTTCTATAGTTTAAATGCAATCAGTTCACCAGAATAGCCGGAGCCACTCACAGCCAATACTAAGTACTGCTCGCCATCAAGCATATAGGTCATTGGAGAACCGGTCTGCGGTGCTGGCAATTTTAAGGCGCCGACTTCCTCACCATTATCTTTGTTATAGGCTCTAAGCATTGCCCGACGCTCGCCCTCAGCGCCCGTTGTCATTTCCGCTTCGCCTGCGATTAGCAAGGTTTTGGTGACGAGGGTGCCAACAGAGGCGCTCTGTCCGGTGCGCGGAATATCGACAGAGGCTAGGGCCGAGTGATTAGCGACCCTGTCAGGTGTTTGACCGTGTGCAATCTGCCAGGCGAGGGTGCCATCGCGCAGATCCAGCGCACTTATTTTCCCATAGGGAGGCTTCTGTAAGGGCAGGCGATCTACCAATATCCCTCGAGGCGGAGTGCCCCGAGTGGAGACTGGTACTTGTCGCTGTTGCGCCTCAAATTCTATTCTCCCACCACCGGCAGATGAGCCGGCGCCACCGGAGGTGCGCGGTCCAGTGACGGGATTTCCCTGTATATACGCCATATCTGACTGGCCCGGATAGGGTGGTACCAGACTGAGGGCGCCTAATGAGCTGTTGCTAGATACATAGAGTATGCCGGTCTCCGGGTCAAGCGAGCCCCCCGGCCAATTGGTGCCACCTGCGGCGGCTGGCGCCATTAATATGCCCAGCGCACCGTTGATGTCTCCCACCGCGGGAGGTGTAAATAGTGGTCCTAGTTTGTACCAACTGGCGAGCTCCAATCCCTTAGTGCGCAGCTGCGGCGTAAAATCGATCAGGTCGTCAGTGGTGACGCCTTGTCGATCATAGGCTGGAGGTTGAGTAGGGAAGGGTTGAGTGGGGGAATACCATTCGCCGGGCACGTCGCCAATCTCTACTGGTCGTTCCTCTATCGGCCAGATGGGTTCACCGGTAATGCGGTCAAAAACGTAGAGAAAAGCCTGCTTGGTGGGCTGAGCCACTATTTTTCTCATTTGGCCGTTGATCATCACATCGGCAAGTATCGGAGCACTGGAAATGTCCTGATCCCAGATGCCGTGGTGCACTAACTGATAATGCCACTTGCGCTCCCCGGTGTATAAATCGACAGCGACTAGTGATTCTGCGAACAGATTATTTCCCGGCCGGTAGGCGCCGTAGTAATCGCCGGTGGCGGCTTCCACTGGCAAGTAAACTGTCTCTAGGTCAGGATCCACGGAAATCTGCGCCCACACACCGGTATTGCCAGTATAGCTAGCAGAATCTCCTTCCCATGACTCGAAACCGTATTCTCCTCGCTGAGGAATGGTATGAAATACCCAAAGCAACTCTCCGGTGCGCACATTGAATCCGCGCACGAAGCCTTTGACGTTTTCACGGCTGCGTGGGTTGCCTCCGGTGCGATGGGCGGCCCCAACAATGACTACATCTTTGGCGATTATGGGCGTTGAGTGCAGGCCTATATCGGCAGTATCCAGATCAATGTCCTGATCGAGGTTCTGCTTGAGATCAACGACACCATCAATTCCAAAATCGGGTACCGGCAGTCCGGTGTCTGCGTCCAAGGCGATCAATCTATAGCCGGGGGTGACATACAATATTTTGGACTTGCTGCCGTCCTGCCAGTAGGCCAGGCCGCGGCCGGAAAGTTGACGCGGTGCGTTTTCTCCACGTACCCCTTCCTCAAAGCGAAACATCCATAGCAGTTCTCCCGTTGCCGCATCCAAGGCAACCACCGAGCGCCGCGATCCCGCCGTGCTGAATAGCTTGCCGCCCACCATTAGGGGAGTTGACTGGAAGCGGTATTCGGGTGACGGCCCGAGATTATCGGTCTTGAAGCGCCATGCTACTTCCAGTTGATCGAAATTTTCTGCGTCTATCTGCTCCAGCGGTGCATAGCGCGTGTGGCCGAGATCACCACCGTAACTAGGCCATTCGCCTGCGGGGGCGCCTTGCTGGGCAAAAACGCCGGAGGATAAAAAGAGGGCTATCCCAAGAGTAAATAAGAGGGATGAAGAAGAAGGAATGCGGCGAATTAGGCTCATTATAGGCACCCGAATATTTTCGAAGAGTCTAGCATAGCCCGCGACAAGCAGAATGATTTTCGATATGCTCCTAGCTAGTTAAGAGTGTTCAATAACAAAAAAGACAAAGGATAGCTCTGCTCATTATGTCTAGACGACTCGTAATCTCTGCTACGATTTTTGCTCTGCTGCTGAGCATGGGAGCGCTCGCCCAACAGATAGAGCTATCCAATCAAATCTGGTCTGCCGAAATTATTCGCACGAAGGGGCAACCGGTCATTCCACTTTTCGATGGCTGGTTTCCTAACGAGGATGGCAGCAGCAACATCTGCTTTGGCTTTTTCAATATGAATTTGCAGGAAGCCCTTAACGTCCCCTTGGGCGAGAGTAATTACCTCGAGACTGATTATCCCGGGTTGGATCTGAGTGGCGTTATGTTGCCCACACATTTTGATCCCTTGCCGCCTCGCTACCGTCATGTCTTCTGTGCCTTCAGTATTAATGTGCCAGCAGGTTTCGACTCGGGAAACAGAATCACCTGGTATCTGAATAGCAATCGCCAGGAACTAAAAGTGCCCGGCAAGGTGATCGCGTCATATGTGTTGGACGAGCCGAGTTCGAATGGGCGTGGTGATGTCGCGCCGCTGGTAAAGCTTGATGGTTCTCCACAAGCCATTCGAGGGCGGGCTGGTATTCAATTTCCCCAACTCATTCAGGCAAAGGTGAATGAGCCCATCACATTGAGCGCGCACATTGAGCACGAGGATGAAGAAGTCTGGGTGGGTTGGTCTCATCATAGCGGGCCGGGAAGCGTAGAGTTTTCTAACAAAGAGTATATGACAGAGAGCGGCTCAAGTACGTCAACACAGTTGCAGATAAGCGAGGCGGGTGAGTATGTGATTAGAATGCAAACGATCGATGATGTTGCCGCATTTGAATTCTATTGCTGCCATACCAATGCCTATTTCTCAATACAAGTAGATGACTGAAGAGCCGAGGGCTCCAACACTATGAAAATTATTCATCGATGGAAAATACTTGCCTGTGTTGTGGCTTTCGCTGCAGCGAACACGATGTTTGCACAAGAAGCGCCGACTTATTCCCGTGATGTTGCGCCGATACTGCAGGACAAATGTGCGTCTTGCCATAATCCCGAAGGCATCGGTCCTATGCCGCTTCTGACTTACGAGCAGGTGCGGCCCTTTGCTCTGCTTATTAAGGATCGCACCACGAAGCGCATCATGCCGCCGTGGCATTTGGACCCGAACGTAGGCATACAAGAATTTAAGAACGATATGTCACTCTCCGAACAGGAAATAACTACACTTAGTGTTTGGGTAGATGCCGGTGCACCTGAAGGTGATAGAGCAGACTTACCTGCTCCGCTGAAAATTGCCAGCGGCGCAGCGTGGCAGTTGGAAGAGCAAATGGGCCCGCCAGATCTGATTATTCGGTCTGCACCCTATGATGTAATCGCCAACGGTCAGGACCAATGGTGGACGCCAAATATGCCTTTCGAGGGATTGGATAAGGAGCGTTGGTTGCGTGCAGCAGAATTCAAACCCTCTTTTCCACTTGGCAAGAAAGTAGTGCACCACGGTCATGCCGTGCTGGTCCCGGAGAACCCTGAAGAGGACGGTCGTCGCTCGGTAGCTCTAGCGCGTTATGGTGTTGGAAAGTCTTGGGAGGTCTATCCCGAGGGAACCGGAATGCGTGTGCCTACCGATGGTCACATCGCCTGGAATCTGCATTATTTCCCTGTAGGAGCTGAAGGGTCAGGTGACGTCGTCGAGGTAGGTCTGTGGTTTTACCCGGACGGTGAAAGGCCGGAATTGGAGACCGCAGGCGAGGCGATGTTTCGCGTTGATGGTCTGAACGGCATGGCAAGAGGCCAGGACATTGTCATTCCACCGCACGGCTATCAGGTATTGCAGGGCACCCACGTGCTGGATTCTCCTGCCATCATTCACAGTTATCGACCGCATATGCATATGCGTGGCAGGGTCATGACCATGGAGGCGATCTATCCTGATGGCCGCAAAGAAGTGTTGAGTCAGGTAGATAGGTACAACCACAATTGGCAGATATCCTATATCTATGCCGATGAGTCCCAGCCTATCTTGCCCAAGGGAACGGTGTTGCAGTTCTCCTCGGTATTCGATAACACCGCCAGCAATCCGATCAACCCAGACCCAGAGCAATGGGTGGTGTTCGGCAGGCGTGGTGTGGATGAGATGAACCACGCTTGGCTGGGCATGACCTATATAAACGAAGAACAATACGGTAGTGCCATCGCCGAGCGGCGTGCTAGTCAGGAAACTTTGCAGGTGAGTCAGTAGATAACAAAGAGTCAGTAGAGAATGAGAGAACAGAGCGCTATGAACACGATGCCACAACTGCTGGCGCTTACTTGTCTGCTGGCATCAGGGTCGACTCTCGCGCAGAAATTACAACAAGCCAACTACGAAGAAGGCCAAGCTGAGCGGGGCGAGTTGCTCTACAAGCAAAACTGTGCGGCCTGTCACCTTGCAGATCTGTCGGGTTCTTTTGAGGCGCCCAATCTCGCCGATAATAGTTTTCGCAATAATTGGTCTAATCGCGGCATGCAAGAATTTCTGGATATGCTGCGACGCACCATGCCTCCCCAGGCACCTGGCTCTCTCAACGAGTCGCAATATCAGGATGTCTCTGCTTTCCTACTCAGTGCCAATGCTATTCCAGCTAGCAGCACAGTCACCTTAACGGCAGCTAATTCAGTGGTGTTTCTCAATGGCGACGTGAGCGCATTAGCTAACGGTGTACAACGCACACCAGTGCCTGGGCGTGCCGGCACCGTGCCTTCACCTCACACCCGTAATGCGGTGCCTGAGATCGCTACCGTCTATTCCAGTGACAGGGCGCTTAGCCGCAGTTACACAGGCATTAACAATAGCGCCATCGATAAATTTCGAAATGTTAGCAGCGAAGAACTCGCCGATCCGGCACCGGCAGATTGGACTTACTGGCGACGCAGTCCTCAAAGTCAGGGTTACACCCCGCTGGATCAGATCACCGCCGAAAATGTGAGCTCACTCAGCTTGGCCTGGGTGTGGGGTATGGAAGAAGGGCGCAGCCAGCCGGCACCACTTGTCCGCGACGGCATCATCTTCATTCCTAATTTCGGCAACGTTGTTCAGGCGCTCGACGGGCGCGATGGCTCGCTGCTTTGGGAATATCGACGACAATTTCCAGAAGGAGGCCGCAGCGGGGGTCTGTTACGCACACTGGCAATGTGGGAGGACATGATATTTGTTGCGACTACCGATGCACATCTGGTGGCACTTGATGCGCGCACCGGCGCGGTACGATGGGACAGCGAGATTGCTGATGAAACACTGGGCTATTCCAATACGAGCGGACCAATCGTCGCCGACGGTGTAGTGATAAATGGTATTACCGGCTGTGGTCGTTTTTTCGAACAAAGTTGTTTCATCACCGGTCACGATGCCAACACGGGTGAGGAATTGTGGAAAACCTTTACCATCGCGCAACCCGGCGAAGCAGGAGGGGATACCTGGGGTGATCTGCCCTTAGAGTTCCGTGGTGGCGGTGATGTGTGGATTACCGGTAGCTGGGACCCAGAACTCGGCCTGGTTTTCTTTGGTGTGGCTCAGGCCAAACCCTGGATGGCGGCGAGCCGTGGACTCACCACCGATGACAGCGCCCTGTATTCGAACTCTACGTTGGCCATAGACCCCAAGGACGGGCGCATCGTGTGGCATCGACAACACGTGCCCGGTGAATCATTGGATATGGACGAGGCCTTCGAGCAGGTGCTGATCGACATAGTTGACGAACCTTATCTATTCACCATCGGCAAGAGTGGCATCCTGTGGAAGCTGGACCGTCGCACGGGTGAATTCATGGGTCTTAAGGAAACTGTGTTCCAGAATGTGTTCTCCGATATAAATCTGGAAACCGGAGAGGTGCGTTATCGTGAAGACATTCGCAATATGCAGGTGGGCGAATGGCTTAGTGTGTGCCCCTCAACTGCAGGTGGTCATAACTGGCAGTCTACGGGTTATCATCCGCCTACTCGAAGTCTGGTCATTCCCCTCAGTCAGTCCTGTATGGAGATGTCACCACGGGAAGTGACTTTCGAAGTCGGCTCCGGTGGCAATCAGGGAGACAGACGCTGGATGGAGATGCCAAACACTGAAGGCCAGTTCGGAAAACTGTCTGCTTTTAACGTCGATTCTATGGAAGAGAGCTGGAGCATAGAACAGCGTGCGCCGTTTCTTACAGCCGCGCTAACCACAGCGGGTGGGCTCGTGTTCATAGGTGATTACGATAGGTATGTGCATGCCTATGATGTGGGAACGGGAGAGGAGCTGTGGCGTACTCGTCTGGCCACCTCGGCTCAGGGCTTTCCAGTTAGCTTCGCCATCGACGGTGAGCAATACGTCGCCATTCCTGCCGGTCGCGATGGTGGCAGCCCCTGGCGTATCGGCAGTTTTCTGGCTCCGGAGTTGGTCAGTCCAACGGGTCACAACGCGCTTTACGTATTTAAGCTCAACCAATGAACCTTCGCTGCCTCAAGCTTAGTCGAGAGCGCCTTGCGGCACTCCTATTGTGCCTAGCTGCCCAGGCTCAAGCCGACTCGATTCCTGCTGAAAATGGTGACATTGTAATCACGCCGCTAGTGCATGCTAGCTTACAGCTACAATATCAGGGCATGGTAATCCAGGTAGATCCCTGGAGCGCCATTAGCATGAGCAACTACCAGATAGCCGACCTCATACTGATAACAGACAATCCCGGCCATCATCTGGATACAGCTGCCATCGATGCACTGCGCGACTCCGAGACGATTCTCATAGCGCCTGCAAACAGCGCCAGTCAACTATCTGATGCCGTGATCATGGGCGGCGGCGACAGCCGGCGAGTAAAAAGCGTCGACATAGAAGTGCTAGTAGAAGTACTAGATGCCTACGACCTGACACCTGGCGCGCCAGCTCACCCCAAGGGTGACGCTAATGGTTATGTGTTAACCATCGGCGGTAAGCGTCTGCTGTTTGCGGGAGTTACAGAATGCGTGGACGAACTAGAGGTGCTCGGCAACATTGATGTGGCGTTCATGCCATTGAATATTCCGCCAGCACGCATGACGCCAGCAGACTCTGCGGCATGCACAAGACAGATTGATCCAGACATCGTCTACACCTATCACTATGACCAGAGTTATGCGCGCAGGGTAATTGACGCAGAATATGAGGGAAACTCTTTACCCGGTGGCCTAAGCGTAGATGAAAGTATGGATGCTTTCGCGAATGCGTTACAGGGAAGCGGAATCGAATACCGTCAGAGCAACTGGTACCCGCCTAGATTCCAACTCGACAGCAACTGGCCCAAGCTGCCTCTTGGACAGCGCTGGCTCACCGGCGGCCTCGGCGGTATGTGTATTGGCCGCAATGATGAGGTGTACCTGCTAAATAGACAGAATGTGGTAGAAGATGACTTGGACGCTGCCTTGCTGGCTCCACCCATCGTGCAGCTTGATGCTGAGGGAAATACCGTTAAAGGTTGGGGGAATGCGAAGCTCATAGGCGACAGATTGCACGACTGCCATGCTAATGCCGATGGATCACTGTGGTTGGTGCCTGCGGCAACAGGACACATACAATTGTGGTCCGCCAATCAAGAACTACTTATGCAGATTGGCGAAGACAGTGTCTTCGACTCCAGCGACAAGAGCCGTAATGGTCAGCCGAGGAATTCTGACAGCGCGCAGTTTTTTCTGCCAGCCGCCGTAGATGTAGACGAGAGCACGGGAGAGATTTTCGTGGCCGATGGCGAACTTCCAGGTGGCAACAGCCGTATTGCCGTTTTCGATTCATCCGGTAGCTTCTTGCGGCAATGGACACTACAGCGAGGTGAAAATGATCAGCGTATCGAATTGCCCCATTGCCTGCGCGTATCCAATGACGGTCTAGTCTATGTCTGTGATCGGAGAGCCGACCGCATTCAGGTCTTCGATAGGGCGGGGAATCTGCAGAGGAATATCTCACTGCCATTCACAACACTTTCAGATGACGATGGTCGAGTGAGCGGCAACAGAGGGAACGCGGTAGTGCTCGCATTCTCTCCTGATTCGCTGCAAGAATTTTTGTATGTGTTAAATCAAAATACAGTAGCAGTTGAAGTACTTGAGAGATCGAGCGGGGACTGGCTCACTCGCTTCGGTGAGGGGCCCGGGAGATATCCTGGCCAATTTGAACTTCCCCATGGAATTGCTGTAGATAGCAAAGGCAATGTCTATGTGGCGGAGCAGGAAGGTAGGCGGGTTCAGAGGTTTTTGGTTCGGTGAGGATAATTTGGTGGGGGGGGAGTTGAATAGTGTAAACAAGCTATTTTCATATATAAGAATAAGCATTAGTGATTATAAAAGTACCCCCAAATTGTTTTGTCATCTCGCTCTTCAACGAGTCTTCCCCAAAACTACGAAGACGCTGTTTAGTTAGTCCACGGCCGGTCCAATCTTTAATCAATAAATGACAACCAAATTCGACGGGTGAATTCCTAACTTTCTTGCCATCCAGAGGCACTGCAACGAGCTGACCGTTAGCAAGCTTTACAAATTCACAAGCCACCGATTTCCACTCAATATAATTAAATTAGATCGTTGGATTTGGGAACTGATTTAACCTCGATCATTACTTCATTCCTGCGCAGGAATGGCAGTACGAAAGGGGCGTTGTAGGCAGCAAACTCAACAGTACCCAACGACTCTATTTCAGAGGCCTCCAGACTTTTTATTAGACGTCCTTTGTGTTTCTCGTAGTTGCGCTCAGTCCATCTCCCCGAGTAACGAACTACTGCTACAAGCTGGCCTGGCACTTCCCTTAGCATTATGCGTTCGTCGGTGGGCAGGGGTGCTGTTTCGATACTAAATTTACTAGGAAGCATGAATGCGACACGCCAGCCTTGAGAGGTTTGAAGTTGCTGTACCGGCGAGGTCATAGCTATATCTTCGCCAGCAGTGGCCTGCTGCACAGGTGCCGTCATATCGAGCTTTATCTGGCTGCTATTATCGCCAGTGATGTAACCAAAAAGTCGCATGAATCCCTCATTCGAGGCCGACCCAAAACTGGAAGAACTAACAACGACGGTTTCCGCAACAATATAGGGTTCATATTGCCTATACTCCACCACATCATCCTCATAGAGGACGGTATATTGCGGACTTTCTATCGCGAGGGCTTTACCTGAGATAAATAACAGCGCCAGATTTAGCAGGAATAGAGGTTTTGATATCAGAAAAGTTTTCATTGGACCGCCGAAGTCAGTGACCGTGTAGACTGAAATACGATGACTCATTGAATTTGGATCAACGCGGCCCATGAGGAAGAGCTTTCAGGAGTGCTGCGAAGAGTGAGCTTTGTTTGATGTGCGAGTGCGAGAGTCGCCCGTCTCACTTAGGGGGTCGGTTTACGCAAGCTTAGGTATTGGTTTCCAATAGGTGTTTCAAGGCCGACTCTAACTCCGGATGTTGTAACTCGAACGTCGCATCTTTGAATCGGTTAGATCGAACATCGGCGCTGGTTAGCAGCGCCGCGTCAGCCATCTCTCCGAACATAAGCCTTGCAACCGGCGCCGGCAAGGATGGCAGGCGTGGCCGACCCGATGCGCTACTCAAGGCAATCGAAAACTCTTTGCTGCTTAATGCATGGTTAGATACAAAATTTATAGGACCGTGGAGATCCTCATCGGCCAAGCCAAGCTCAACTAGCCGCAACACATCATGGATGCTTATCCAGCTTATTTTCTGGTGCCCAGCACCAATAGGTCCGACAACAGCGAGCCTCATCGGTAGAAGAAAATTTTTCAGGACTCCACCTGTAACGCTAAGCACGATACCAAAACGCATACCCACGGTCCTTATACCAGCCTCTCTCGCTGCTAATGTTGCCCGCTCCCAGCGCGTCGCAACCTCGGCTAGGAAATCTGAACCGGCGGGGCTGTCCTCTGTGGCATGATCCGTGCCTGTGGGCCCATAGTAGCCAATAGCAGATCCCGACATAAGAACGGCTGGTTTGTCCTTGAGTGAGGCTAAGGCCTCGCTCAGGGCCTTGGTCAGAAGCTCGCGGCTGGAAATGATTTCGTGCTTTCGTTTTTCGTTCCATCGTTTGTCGGAAATATTGGCTCCCGCAAGATTTATAACGCCATGCAGTGGAATTTCAGGATCAAGATAGACAGCTCCTTTTTTCTGATCGTAACGGAAGGGGCCGTCAAGCCTATTTCGCACTAAGGGGTACGTTCGATAGCCGGCCTCAGATAGATATTTCCTTAAAGCTTTGCCTATCATTCCGCTGGCACCAGTTATCAAGATGTTCTTCTGTGTATTCGACATGTGCTCTCGATTTCTTCGCTCGGCTGCGTTGTGAGTTTGTAGTCGAATTTTTAATCAACACTTAAACGACTCTGATGAAAAATTGGATCATTTTATCGTCGATTGGAATTATATTCGAACCAAGTTCGAACTTTATTAATCGTTGTTGTGATCCAAGTGAGAGAAAGAACCCGTATGGTGGTGAGCAAACACTGCAAATTAATTTCCTATTCTTTCATTTTTCTATTTCGGAGTTCTATATGCTAAATATTAGACGTTTCTTTTTAACCTTCGTTGCTATGGTACCAATCGCTTTTGGTACTTCATTTGCGAAGGCGCAGGATATTGTTGATACGGCTATTGCCGCAGGTCAATTCGGTACGCTGGTTGCCGCTGTTCAGGCTGCAGGCTTAGTTGACACACTGAAGAGCGAAGGTCCATTCACCGTATTTGCTCCTACAGACGAAGCCTTCGCAGCACTCCCAGAAGGGACTGTGGAAAATTTACTCAAGCCAGAGAATAAGGATCAGCTTATTGCGGTCCTTACTTATCACGTTGTCTCAGGCGCAGTTATGTCCGGTGATATTGCTGGCAAGAAAATGGAGGTTGCAACTGTCCAGGGTAGCGATCTATCAATCGATGCCACTATGGGTGTGAAAGTCGACAACGCGACTGTAGTTAGTGCGGATATTGAGACAAGCAACGGTGTGATTCACGTCATCGATCAAGTGCTTCTTCCTAACTAATGGCTTAACAGATTTACCTTTTAGGACTTAAGGCTGGCTTTGTCAGCCTTTCGACCAATTGAGGCAGGGCAAGTTAGTCAAGCAATACGAGTTTAAGTTACGTATATTTCGATGAAGCGCAGATCTTCGCCTGTCGGAGGTGAATGGTCCGGATGAAAGGCTAACGACTGAGAAAAAGCCTTATTCGAGCGCGGGACACGCCGCGATTGCCCTCAGAATGATATCAGTCCAGGTCTCCATCAAATCAGTAGGCAACAATACTCATCAAGCTGATTAACCCGATTGCCATCGATGGCAGATAGCGCATATCAAAACTCCAACTTCTGTAAGCCAGATTATTTCCCATTCCAAATTCCTCCTTCGTTGCCCCTTCAGACATCATCCAGCCTACAAACAGGGTAATAAAGAACGCGCTGAAAAGGATCAGTTCGATCGTACCTCGAGTTTTCTAATAGTGTAGAAGCCTGCTATCTTGCCCGGATCAAGCCTGATCCTAGTGATAGGATCAGGAGAGCTAATGCTTATAACAATTTCGTTACCGCCCCGGACCACTTGTTCGCGCATTGTTAGAAGCTCGCTAAAATTCAGGTTAGACCGCGTGGTATAAAATACCTCAGTAGTGGTATTGTCGGGCACATTTAATTGGATATAGATTTTGATATCTGTACTTGGGTTTAAGAGATTCGGAAAGTTAAGGTAAGGGTCGTTGCCGTTTGCAGTTATTTTTAATTGCCCGGGTTCAGAATCCCGAAACAATACTTGGTTAGATGTAATTTTTGTTGATGAAAAATTTTCGTCCAAAGAATAAAGGACTCTGGGCATGCTAAAGAACTGACTAATTTGCTTGACCAAATTTTGTGATTTGGTTTCCTTTGCCTGATACCTCCTGCTGTCGGAGACCGTAACCGTGCCCGCTGCCATCAGGACTTGTTCGCGAGGCAGAGACAAACTGTCAGTGTAAATTTCATCAATGCCCAAGGATCTGAAGAAAAGCGAATCAGCATAATCATTAATTGTGTGCACATAGCTGGATATACCGAGAGCATCGAGCTCTTGGCCTAGGTTCTGTTCAGCACGAGCAGTATTCATTGTTATCGCATATAGTTCCATATCTTGGATGGCATTCAGCACAGCCAGCGGGCCTCCTGAAAACTTGTACAGTGTCCAGATTATTTTTTCAAAACCCAACTCTCTGACAATCGTATACTCGGAGGGTTGATATATTTGGGGGATAATTCTTGTGAGAAATTGAGGATAATTTGATCCAATATGTTCAAGGGCATCGAGGTTGCGCTCCTTCACATCAGTGACCAGCAGGGCTTGAGGGTGGTCAGCAAACCATTGCATAAAACTGGTCAGGCTACATTTCTTGTAGGCAGAGCGGTCGCGGACCAGTTGTTCGAAGTCACTTAGCGAGATTGGTGCCGTCGGCGGCAATCCAAAGCTTCGTTCGAAACTCTGTTCCCAATCATGCATGCAGACCAGCTGATGGTCCGATGTCCAGCTAAAATCTATTTCGAACGCGCGAAAACCTTTCTCATAGTTGGCATCTAAAGCCTCTATAGAGTTGGTATAGGTTGTGGCGCCTATCTGACCCCCAGCATGGGCAATACGAAGAAGACTGGAGTTGGCTTGAGCAAACAACAGTGAGCTAACTAGACTTGCGATTATTGTAAAAGTCAGTTTAAACATGGTGTCTAGAAAATTTTTATTTATGACCGGATTTCTATCCTTTTAATCAGGAATTTACCCGGAGTAGGTTGCTAAAACGTTAATCAGTATTCTGCGACAATTCTGTCCATAAAAAAAGCTAAAACGTATAAGTGCGACCAGTACTGACTGGTTAACTCCCAATCTGTCAGCATTTGGTTCATGATCCAGCCAAATATCGACAAGCGCTAGAAATTCTCACTTGAAATCATTCAATACAGCATCTGGCGCTACCATCGATTCAGCCTCAGCCATCGCGATGTCCAAGATCTAATGGCAGAGCGAGTGATCTCGGTAAGCTATGAAGCGATTCGGCTGTGGTGCAACAAATTCCGACCAAAATACGCCCGACCGTTAAGAAAAATACCAAGGAAATAAAGGGGAACAACTACAATTTAACAACTTAGTGTCCCTCTATTTCTCAGTATAGCTCTTAGAGGATTAGCTTCTCATGCGCACATTAGTCAACAAGTAGCGACAAAGTGAAAAAGAAAGGATTCAAGGTTTTTGAGTCTAGGAGATTCACATTAGACAGCGTAGTGCCTTAAGTTGTAGTTGCTTCCCATATTTACAGAAATGATGCGCGATACCTGTCGAGGCTCGTTGAACTGTGATCCATAATCTGTAATAGGTTCGTAGTACTCTAATAACATTACCACCTAAATAAACGAACTCAGCGTTTAAGGTATATACCCTCATATGCGAGAACAGTTTCTTCGCTCTGCTATAGATAACGGTACCAGAATGTTACTCACCTTATTTTTTGATGGACACTGTCCCTTATGCTCTGCAGAGGTACAACAGCTTAATAGGCTTGACCACCTGGGCCTATTGGAGCTGGTTGATCTCCATCAAGCCGACTTTACGTTGCTATATCCTCACGTGAATAAAGTGCAGGCCAGCAATATCTTACAGGCGGAGCAATCCGACGGAACAATGCTCTATGGGCTTGATGCCAATTGCAAAGCATGGGAGCTTGTTGGTAAAAAGCGATGGTTGCGTGTTCTTCGCTGGCCTGTAATTCGTATGTTCGCTGATCTTGGCTACATGTTTTTTGCAAAAAATCGCTCCACAATTTCATATCTCGTTACTGGGAAGCGACGCTGCACCAGTTGTGGGCTGGGGAGTTCAGAGCGGTGATTTCACAATTACTTTCTGAGGTAATAATGTGGCAAATATTGCGGTAGTAATTGGGGCGAGAAGTGCGATCGGCAGCAGTATAATTGAAACGCTCGCCAAAGATGAAACTGTTGATCAAATTGTTGCTATTAGTAGAGGGGGTTCACCACAGCGAACAGAAAATGGAGCGAAGGTTAAATCTATCTCCTGCAACTATTCTGAAGAATCCATCAGAGGAATATGTGAAAGCTTAAAATCCACTGAGGGCTCGATTACTCAGGTAATTATATGCAATGGGATATTACACACTGACAGGATTTTACCAGAGAAGCGACTGGAGGATATATCTTTCGCTACCGTTAGTGAGGTGATGCATATAAACACGATAATCCCGCTACTATGGCTCGCAAATATAGGACCGTTTTTGAAAAGTAGAAAGACTTGCAGGGTTGCAATTCTGAGCGCGAGGGTAGGCAGTATTTCAGACAATAGAAGCGGCGGTTGGTATGCTTATCGCGCGTCTAAAGCTGCACTGAATATGCTAATAAAAACAGCTGCAATCGAATTTCGACGCCGAGCTCCCAATGTGAAACTTATTGCTTTTCATCCGGGTACAACGGATACCAAGTTGTCAAAACCATTCCAGCGTTCGGTGCCTGAAGGCAAACTGTTTACGCCCGATTTTGTGGCAGGGGCTTTACTGAAATTGTTGAAAACATTGGACCCACATAGTGAGGAAGAATTTTTCGACTGGAATGGGCAGCCGGTGCCCTGGTGAGGGGAATAAAGGGTACAACTTAACAACTTAAGGCCCCACGCTGTCCCCTGTGCGTGCCAAGCTGCAAAAAAATTGCGAGAAGGATTATCTGAGATGAAATTTATCATTGCCGTAGAGGCAGACTAATTTCTATTGCTGTATTGTTGCTGAACGCCCATTTACTATTTATTGACAGGATCTTTGCGATGACTAAACCACCTCTGCCAAGTTTGCTCGCATTCATAATCAGTGCACTGTTATCCAGCGTCGCGAGCTCCGCCGACGACATCGTCATCGTGGGTGGTGAAGGGGTGGATTGCATCGAAGACCTGGGTTGTGTCAATCGCTTGCATCCTGATATTCCCATGGCAGCGCGAGCCAAGCCAGGGCAAACCATTTTGTTTAGGGCCAGAGACGCCCGTGACGTGCTCGGTGCTGCCGCGGCTCAGACCACAGAGCCGGATACTCTCACTAATGAATTTGGCCGAGTTCATCCCATTACTGGGCCAGTCTATATCGAGGGTGCGGTGGCCGGTGATGTATTAAAGGTCACGTTGAATAATATCGATCCAGGTTCCTATGCCTATACCTCCGGTGGGTCTTCTGGGTTTATCCCCGATCTCGTCGGCGGTCAAAGTTTAGTGATCTGGCGGTTGAATCGCGACTATGCCGAGAGCGATGACCTGCCAGGAATTCGCATTCCCAATGGCAGCTTTCCGGGTGTGGTCACTACCATGCCTGGGCGCAATCAGCTGCGGGTGATGTTGGATAGGGAGCAGGAGTTAGCGGATGCCGGTGGGCGAGTTTCACTGCCTTCGGCGGACTTTGCAGACCCCGCCGCGCTTTGTGGGCCGGGTGGCAGAGCCGCCAGTGACTGCCTGCGCACAATTCCGCCTCGGGAACATGGCGGCAACATGGACATCCGCTACCTCAAAGCGGGAGTATCTATCTACCTGCCTTGCTTTATCGATGGCTGTGGTTTGGCAATCGGTGATTTGCATTATGCCCAAGGGGATGGCGAAGTGTCCGGCACGGCAATTGAGATGTCCGCTGATGTGTGGGCTACTACTGAGGTCTTAAAAAATGGTCCTGATTTGTCCCGGGGCCCTCACTACGAAGGTTCAGCCCAGTTGCTGGACATTCCTTCTCGCCGCTTCTATGCCGTAACGGGCATTCCCGTAAAAGCCGCCGGAGACGTGCCGCCGGATATGCGCTATCTAAATTCCGATGTGGTTGCCGGGCTGGAAAACTTGCCAAACGATATCAATCTGGCCGCTCGCAATGCGGTGGAAGGAATAGTTGACTATATTGTCAGCACTTATGGTTACAACCGGCAGCAGGCCTA
>CASQMQ010000033.1 GCA_949430125.1 uncultured Pseudomonadales bacterium | reverse complement strand
AGACGTCTATTTGAAGCTCAACGATTGGGTGCAACTAGAAAAGTTGTTGCCAGTCCTTGAGAAGAATAGCGTAATCGATGGCCAGGAGGCCGAGCTAATTCGTGTTCGTATCTTCATGGAAAATCTATACCGGATAAGCAATCAGAGAGTCGATTTTAGTGACACGGAGATCGGTGCGCAGCTAGAGAAGGCCTGGAAGAAAGGTACGGCACTCTACAAGCACGATGAGAAAATCGTTAAACATTATGCCGATTTATTGTTTAAGCTAGATCAGAAAGAACAGGCAGGCAAGGCCATAGAAGCTGCTCTTAATAAGAGTTGGAGTGACGAACTTATTAAGCGCTACGGCGAGTTGGATTTTGGCACGCCACATCGACAGCTGTTAATAGCAGAGAGCTGGATTCAGAACAGACCGGGAAACGCGAGGCTATTAGTTGCGTTGGGCCGATTAGCGATGCGCAACGAACTCTGGGGAAAGGCGAGAGAGTATTTTGATACCAGTATTGAAATCTCGTCTACTGCGGAGGCTCATGGCGAGCTCGCGCGATTGTTGAAATTCCTAGGTGAAGAGAAGCTCGCCGATGAACATCAAGAGAAATTTGTGCAAGGAGTTGGCGCCGAGCTACCCAACCTTCCAATGCCGAAAGCCCTAGATAAAGCCTAGAAAATATTGGACAGGTATAAACGCTTGGTTCAAATTAGAATCCGCGTTTCTCGAATTCTAACTCCACTCCATCATACCCATTCGTCATGTACATCTCTCCCTTCGCGAAATTCGATTGCGTTTACATCTTTTAGGATTAGGACTAGGTTGTTATGAAGCGAGCCCGGTGGGCAGAGTTTGCGTGTGGAAACGAAAGGGTCGAAGCGAAAGCCGATGCTCTCCTGGAAATAGGAGCCGATGATTGTGTTGCAGTCTGATGTGCCAGTAAGTCTGTTCTCAGATCTGAAATTCAAACGATATTGGCTTGGATCGTCTGGCGTGAACAGGAAGCCGCCCAATACTTTCATGTTTAGCAGTTGCCAATTCGTGTCTTCGAGAGTGGTGTCTTCTTCTTGCGCGAGACTGAATTGGTTTGATGATAGAACGAGCATCAATAGAGAGCCTAAGGCTAGGTGTCGTGACAGTGTTTTTCTCATGATTCAGGCTTCCTGAGGGTATCTTGTGGTTTACCTCTTGATGGTTTACATTAAGGCGGTGGACATATTCTACTGAGCGTCTTGCTTCCCGCCAACCCCGCCACTGATTTTAATTTGCATATAACCAATCCAAGTTAGCATGTCGCAGAGCATCACTAAGACTCGAAAGCCCGCGACGAATATGATCAGTGGTGTGCGCGGTAGCTCGAAGGTAGCAAGTTCGGAGTACACGACTTCGAAAATGCCGGTACCATGGGGCGAAAAAATGCTGACAAAGCCTACAACGAAGGAGAAGAGGTAGTACACCACTGTGGGAAATATGCAGTTGCCTGCCGCACTCATGCCAATAGCTGCCATATAGGAATAGAAAGGACCGGCGGAAAACACCCAGAAAACTGTACATACTGCGGTCAACTGCGCATAGGTGGTGATCAAAGTAATGAAGCTACGCTTTTTGAAATATAGAGCTAGGGGAATAGTCACGATACTGCCTAGGAATAAGACCAAGGCCAACGTGGAATGCAATTCGTTCGAGCTAAATAAGTAAATTTCTAGAATGGATACAATTATTCCGATGATAATGGCGTAGGTGGATGCCCTCATAGAGTACGACCACACTGATGCCTATTTTGCTTATATCTATATTGTTCATGTCGTAGACACGCGCAAAGATCTGCCATACACCGCCGGGCAAGAAATTTGAGGGAATACGATTGAGATGAATCGAGAGCAAAGTTCGAAAAGTGATCGAATTCTTTCTGTCTCTGAGTATTGTGAATGCGATGGCCGGCATTGCGCGTATAGCCAAGACCCAGAATAGGGTCACTATCGCGAGCCCGGAGTATGAAGCGACGGCGAAAATGAAAACGATATCCGTTCTGTCCTGAAGGAACACCGTGACAAGGAATACGACGCTGTAAACAAGAAATAGCAGTCGCAGCCAAAGAAGTGCAGTTTTCATAAGTTGGTCACTAACACCTCGACCTGTTCAAGGAAGCTCTCTCTGATTCTTTTTTGAAAAACAGAACTTCGCGTAAGTGACTGTGTAGTTTGAATGGCCAGAACGAGCAGTGATAGGTCTAACTCTCGTTGCTGTCGATGCCGAGTTCTTGCCACATTTGATCAACTCGTGCCTTCACCTCATCGCTCATGGCGATAGTGTCGCCCCATTTACGAGTTGTTTCACCTTCCATCTTATTCGTTGCATCCATGCCCATCTTCGAGCCAAGACCGGATACGGGAGATGCAAAATCTAGGTAATCAATCGGTGTGTTGTCAATGAGTACCGTATCGCGAATAGGATCCATGCGAGTAGTTACTGCCCAGATCACATCATCCCAGCTTCGAATATTTACATCGTCGTCGACCACGATAACAAACTTGGTATACATGAACTGACGCAGGAATGACCACACGCCCATCATCACTCGCTTGGGATGGCCGGGATACTGTTTCTTCATGCTAACTATCGCAAGTCGGTAAGAGCAGCCTTCCGGAGGTAAATAGAAGTCGACGATCTCTGGAAATTGTTTTTGTAGAAGCGGCACGAAGACTTCATTCAATGCGACGCCTAGCATCGCAGGCTCATCTGGCGGTCGGCCTGTATAGGTGCTGTGATAGATTGGATCTTTGCGATGGGTGATACAAGTCACCGTGAACACGGGGAATTTTTCGACCTCGTTATAGTAGCCAGTATGGTCACCATATGGTCCCTCGTCTGCCATCTCGCCAGGTTCGATCACTCCCTCTAAGACGAATTCTGCACTGGCTGGCACTTGCAAATCATTGGTTCGCGATTTCACGACTTCGGTCTTTCTGCCGCGTAGTAAGCCGGCGAAGGCATATTCAGACAAGGTGTCGGGCACGGGAGTAACGGTTGCCAAGATAGTAGCTGGGTCGGCACCGATAGCGATGGATACGGGGAAGGCTTCGCCTGGATGCGCCTGTTGCCACTCGAGAAAATCGAGTGCGCCGCCACGATGCGAGAGCCAGCGCATAATAAGTTTATTGGGACCTGCCAACTGCATACGGTAGATGCCGAGGTTCTGTCGCTCTTTATCGGGGCCTTTCGTAATAACTAGAGGCCATGTAACGAGAGGGCCAACATCTCCCGGCCAACATGTCTGGATGGGTAAGAAGTTCAGGTCAATGTCATCACCTTCGATTATTACTTCCTGGCAGGGCGCGGACTTGCGAACATTGGCGGGCATGTTAAGCACGCTCTTGTAACTGGGTAGTGTCTCCCAGAGGTGTTTCCAGCCCTTCGGTGGTTCGGGTTCTTTAAGGAAGGCTAATAATTTACCTACGTCTCTAAGGCCCTCCAAATCTTTCTGTCCCATGGCCAGAGCGATGCGCCGAGTGTTACCAAATAGATTGGTAAGCATCGGGATCTTCGAGCCTTTGGGGTTTTCAAAGAGCAGAGCAGGGCCGTTGCTGCGCAGCGTACGATCGCTTATCTCGGTAACTTCTAGATAAGGATCGACTTCTGTCTGGATTCGCTTGAGCTCACCCTCTTTCTCAAGAAGTGCTATGAAGTCGCGCAAATCTCTAAATGACATGGCTGGCCGTTTACGTTGTTAACAGTTTGAGACAGAAAATCTGCAAGAGCAGGTTACTTGCGTTTCATCGAATTGAAGAAATCTTCATTAGTCTTCGTTTCTTTCAGCTTGTCGATAATGAATTCGGTCGCTTGCACATCTTCCATCGAGGTAAGCAGCTTGCGTAGAATCCACATGCGTTGCAATTCTTCTTCGGAGGTTAGCAATTCTTCACGACGTGTGCCAGATTTGCGTACGTTGATAGCAGGGTAGACTCGCTTCTCTGCGATTTTTCGATCGAGATGCAATTCCATATTACCCGTGCCCTTAAATTCTTCGTAGATGACTTCGTCCATCTTCGAGCCGGTTTCGACCAGCGCAGTAGCGATAATAGTGAGGCTGCCGCCTTCTTCCAAATTTCTTGCCGCGCCGAAGAATCGCTTCGGGCGTTCCAGTGCATGCGCATCGACACCACCGGTTAATACTTTTCCGGAGGATGGGATGATTGTGTTGTAGGCTCTGGCAAGACGCGTAATCGAATCTAATAAGATGATCACGTCTTCTTTGTGCTCGACCAGACGCTTCGCCTTCTCAATCACCATCTCTGCCACTTGTACGTGCCGCGCAGGCGGCTCATCGAATGTGCTGGCTACAACTTCGCCACGCACCGAGCGCTGCATCTCTGTTACTTCCTCCGGCCGTTCGTCGATTAGAAGAACGATGAGTCTGCATTCGGGATTATTCCTAGCAATGGACTGAGCCATGTTTTGCAGGATTAATGTCTTACCTGCTTTCGGTGGCGAAACGATGAGGCCGCGCTGCCCTTTGCCGATGGGTGCCGCTAAGTCGATGACTCGGGCGCTAAGGTCTTCCGTGCTGCCATTGCCGGTCTCGAGAGTTAGTCTGTCGTCTGGGAATAATGGAGTGAGGTTTTCGAAAAGGATCTTGTTCTTGGATTCTTCAGGGCTACTGAAGTTAATTTCGTGAATTTTTAGTAGTGCAAAATAGCGCTCGCCGTCTTTCGGCGGTCTAATTTTCCCTGCGACAGTGTCGCCGGTACGAAGATTAAAGCGTCTTATCTGACTAGGCGAAACATAGATATCATCCGGCCCTGCCAGATACGAAGAGTCTGCCGACCGCAGGAAGCCGAACCCATCCTGCAATATTTCCAAGACCCCATCGCCACTAATATCTTCGCCGCTCTTCGCATGCTTCTTGAGTAACACGAAGATGATGTCTTGCTTGCGTGTTCTCGAAACATTGTCCAATCCCATTTCGTGGGCAGTAGCTAGAAGTTCGGCGATTGGCTTTTGCTTTAATTCGGTTAGGTTCATGTATTGGGATCTTCTTGTGAGGTTAGGAGTTCAGGTTTCTAGTTTTGGAGTACTTGATTTATGTCAGGTTTAGTAGGGCTGCCCAAATTATTATTGGCACGCACATCTAAGTGCCATAGATAAAGTAGTATTAGTTAGGAGTTTCGCTAAGGATTTTGGCTTAAGTTTTGGAAATTCGTGTAAGGCGGAGATTGTTGTTTTAGCTGCTAACGATTGACCGTTCTAAAGGCCATTTGCATTAATGTCGATTACATCACTTGCGTTTTATATCGGTAGTTAATTTGTTGACTGTAGCTCTTTGGCTATTTAAATGGTCAACGCTTTTTTCAGCTTCAACTTTTCCGCAATATAGACCTACTTTTTCATTATGTCCACCTGTAAATACTAGTCGATAGAGAGAGGTGGGCTTTTAAATTCGTTTAGTTTTGATTCAGGGTATCGGACTTATCATCCGGCGAGTCAAAATATAAAGTCAGGGAATTTGGTATTTTTGGTAATCTGATCGATCACTAATATATTGAATTGGATCGACTTAGTCACATCCTTCTGGCATCTCAAGATATTCGAGATGCCAGCATTAAACGCAATTTAAATCACGCTGTCAATAAAAGCGGAAAGCTGTGATTTAGATAATGCGCCAACCTTGGTGCCGGCTACGTCGCCGTTGTTGAAAACGATTAGGGTAGGAATACCTCTTACGCCGTATTTTGGAGCGGTTTCGACGTTGGCATCGACATCCATCTTGCATATCTTCAGTTTGCCGTCGTATTCGCCGGCTAGCTCTTCGAGTACTGGCGCTATCATCTTGCAGGGGCCACACCACTCCGCCCAGAAATCAACTAGGACGGGGCCTTCGGCTTGAAGTACGTCAGCTTCGAAACTGCTGTCAGAAGTGTGAACGATATTGTCGCTCATAAGAGATTTCCTTGTATTAAGCTATTTGGGTATTCAGAGTCGTAAATGAGGAGTCTGTTAGACTGAAGTGCTCGATTACATGCTCGCATGGTGCCCTATGATAAGGCTAAAAATTCAGGTTTCAAGTGGCAGGTTAATTTTCCTGTCAAATGCTCGTCAGATAGTTCAGCTCTTTAGTAGGCGGGCTGCTGTTTTCGCGAAATAGGTAAGAATCGCATCTGCGCCTGCGCGTTTGATGGCGATTAAGGATTCCATGGCTACTGCCTCTTCATCCAGCCAGCCATTCTGTGCGGCAGCCATGTGCATAGAATACTCTCCGCTTACCTGATAGACGAAGGTTGGTGCGCCGAATTCGCGTTTCACTCGGCTTACGATGTCCAGATATGGCATGCCCGGCTTCACCATCACCATATCGGCGCCCTCCGCTAGATCCAGTGCCACCTCTTGCAAGGCCTCATCGCTGTTAGCGATATCCATCTGATAGCTGTATTTGTTGCCTCCGCCCAGATTGCCGCTGGATCCGACGGCATCGCGGAACGGGCCGTAGTAGCTGGAGGCGTATTTGGCGGAATAGGCCAGAATTCGGGTGTAGATCTGCTCATTTTCTTCGAGAATGCTGCGAATCGCAGCAACGCGGCCATCCATCATGTCCGAGGGGGCGACTATGTCGGCGCCGGCCAAGGAGTGTGATAGCGCCTGTTGCTTGAGTACTTCGACGGTCTCGTCGTTGAGCACATAACCGCCGGCATCGATGATGCCGTCTTGGCCATGAGTCGTGTAGGGGTCCAAGGCAACGTCGGTAATTACGCCGAGTTGGGGAAAGCTCTCCTTTAATGCCCGAATAGCCCGCTGCACTAGGCCGTCGCTGTTATAGGCCTCTTTGCCATCGAGGCTCTTGGCTGAGTCACCTAGAGATGGGAATAGTGTGACCGCGGGAATATCTAACTCTACTAGCTCGGCTGCCTCGACTAGTAATTCATCTATGCTCAGCCTGAATATACCCGGCATAGATTCGATAGGTTGGCGCTGATTGTTTCCTTCGACAATAAAAATCGGAAATATCAGGTCATCTGTGCTCAATCGAGTCTCGCGCATGAGGCGGCGGCTGAATTCGTCGCGACGCATACGGCGCATGCGGCTTGCGGGGTATTTTCGACTGAAGTCAAAATTGGACACGATTTGATGAACCTTTATAGTGTTATTGAAGGTTGCCTGCTCTAGAGCAAGTAGTCTTTGCGTCGCTGACGAAGCGAAATCTTTCTCGCTAATGGTGCGCAAACGGTTATAGCATACCGATCTGTGTTCGCAAATATTAGTTGGCAGAATTATATGCCAGAAACTGCGCTGCGTCCCTTAATGGCAAGTAATTCTCCTGTAAATGGAATTGAAGGCAAAATCTGTGAATAAGACAAAATTTATCGTAGTCGCCTAATAGTGATAGCTGTGATTAGCTATATCACTTTGGATCTAGGGCAGTATCTAACTCTTGAATACGCACAATCTCAACTCTCTAGCATTCAAGATTACAAGAATGAGAATTTTGTGCAAACGGCCCTTCTCTACTTTGCACGGGTATGTGATCGCCACTTCTCTCTCGATTCCTGGCGCTATAATTATCACGCTGCTAGGCGGCGCTATATTTGGTGTGTTCTGGGGAACGTTGCTGGTTTCCTTCGCCAGTAGCATTGGCGCAACCCTAGCGTTTCTAGTATCTCGCGTATTGCTTCGAGATTGGGTGCAGAGAAAATTCGGCGACTACTTGCGTCCCCTAAACAAAGGCATAGAGAAAGACGGCAGCTTTTATCTTTTCAGTATTCGTATGGTTCCACTGTTTCCCTTCTTCGTAGTGAATCTCTTGATGGGGCTGACTGCTATTCGCACAACCTCGTTCTATCTTGCGAGTCAGGCTGGGATGCTAATCGGTACCGTCGTTTATGTGAATGCCGGTTCAGAGCTGTCGCAGATCACTTCGCTCTCGGGATTGGTGAGTGCGCCGGTCTTGTCATCTCTCGTGTTGCTGGGAGTCTTCCCTCTTATCGCCAAATTGATTCTCAATGGTGTGCAGCGCAACAAGGCGCTAAAGAGATTCGAGAAGCCGAAAAGGTTTGATGCCAACGTCGTAGTGATCGGTGCGGGCTCGGCAGGCCTTGTAGCATCGCTGATTACTGCAGGGGCGAAAGCGAAAGTGATTCTTATCGAGAAGCATAAAATGGGAGGCGACTGTTTAAACACGGGCTGTGTTCCCAGCAAAGCGATTATCCGCAGCGGTCGCATTATGGCCTATATAAGACGTGCGAAAGAATTTGGAATCGATGGAGCGCAGGGAAAGATAGATTTCTCTGCAGTAATGGCGCGCGTACAGGGCGTGATCAAAACTATAGAACCGCATGATTCTGTAGAGCGCTTCACATCTTTGGGCGTCGAAGTTGAATTGGGCGATGCTGTTATCGAATCGCCGTATTCTGTAAAGGTGAACGACAGAACAATCACTACCCGCTCAATAATTCTCGCCACGGGTGCGCGGCCATTCGTGCCGCCGATTCCTGGCCTGAATGAAATCGACTACCTCACCTCTGATTCCGTGTGGTCGCTGGATGAGTTGCCGAAGAGGCTGCTAGTTGTGGGTGGCGGACCGATCGGTTGTGAATTGGCGCAGGCATTTAGTAATCTCGGCGCAGAAGTAACGCAGGTGGATATGGCTGATCGCATCATGCCGCGTGAGGATGAAGAAGTGTCCGAGATAGTTTCGAAGGCTTTTAGAGAGCAGGGCATTCAACTTCTCACCGGGCATAAGCTATTGAAGTTTGGTGCCGGCGATAGTGGCGACTACATGGAAGCAGACAATAACGGGGAGACCGTTAGAGTAGAATTCGACAAGGTGTTGTTGGCGATTGGCCGCAAGGCAAACGTGGAAGGCTTCGGTCTAGAAAATTTGGGCCTAGCGCTTACCAAGCAAGGCACGGTAGAGGTTAACGAATACTTGCAAACCAGCCTGCCAAACATCTTTGCCTGCGGCGATGTGGCGGGCCCCTATCAGTTTACCCATATGGCATCGTTTCAAGCCTGGTTCGCCTCATTGAATGCAATGCTGGGTGGGCTCTGGCGCTCGAAGACGAATTACAATGTCGTGCCTTGGGCAACGTTTACCGACCCTGAAGTTGCGAGAGTTGGGCTCAGCGAGACGGAAGCTATCGAGAGAAATATTGTCTATGAACTCACTCGCTATGAAATGGAACACCACGATCGCTCGCTAGCAGATGGAGAGGCTCATGGCTTCATCAAGATTCTCACAGCGCCAGGCAAGGATAAAATTCTAGGGGTAACTATCGTTGGGCATCACGCCAGGCGAGGTGATTGGGGAGTTTGTTTTCGCCATGACCCACGGAATGGGCCTGAAGAAAATTTCGGCAGTGACACATATCTATCCGACTCTATTGGAGGCGAACAAATTTGCGGCCAACGCCTGGCGCAGTGAGCGCCTACCGGTAAAGTATTTTCCTTATCTCGAGAAGTTTTTTGCCTGGCGCCGCGGTTAGTTAGAGCGTCTCTGCTTGCTTACGGAACGCTGTATATAGGCAGACTGTAAATAAACCGGCGAATGCGATGATAGACATCTCGGCGATCGAGAAAATGCCAAGGAATCGGAACTGAACTTCCGCACAGTTGCCGTCGCCTACTAGTAGGAAGTCTAGCAGCTGCATGAACGGAAAGTTGTCGCGGATATAAGTAAAGCCGGGGCCGCAGGCGGGCACCAAGTCTTCGGGCAGGTGTTGCAACCAAATTTGCCTCCCAGCAAAATAACTTCCGAAGATGCACATCGCAGCCGCTGCGAAGGCATAGATTTTCTGCCCATCGGCAGCGGGATTGTGAATCGCAGATGCCAGACATGCCAGGCCGCAGAGAATAAAGAAGACGCGTTGAGTGATGCACAGGCCGCAGGGAGAAAATAGCATCACGTGTTCCAGGTACAGCGCGATACCGATAGTGGTTACCGTGGCCAGGAAAACACCTATATTGATTATTCTATTGTTGGGTATTGCCAAGGCCATCGACTGCTCCTAATATTCTATCTTTCTCTATTCTGTCTGCAATGTGATTTGGGCTTCGTGAGCCCTTACTCAGTGCGCAGCAGTTTAGCATATTCGTTTTGCTGCAAGAACCGCTATGCGTCGTTCCAATTCTTCAAGTATTCGTCGAAACCCACTGTGTCTAAGCTCTCTATGTCCGCCTGATCTTTGAGTGATTGTGCTGCTGTTTCGGTCATCATCTTCACGGTGGCCTCACTCATGCCATTGTTCTGTAGATCGTCACGGTGCTTACGCGATTGCTGCATGGAGAATTCGAAAAAGGATAAATCGCCTTCCTTCATATCTTTCAGGATTCTGCCTGAGGGAGTGAGATCCGGGTCGGCTATCTTGGCAGATTGTGCGGTCAAGCTGTTGGAATAATTCGTGCTGCCATGAATGTGATCTAACAATGAAGCGGCATTATCGACTTCTGCCAAAATCTCATTACCCCAGTCACGCATTTTCTTTGGCTCTGATTCTAGATTGAGAGAGAGCTCCGGGTCGCGACCGTGTTCAACTACCTTGGCAAGATTGCCCGCCACCTCGAAGAATTCCTGCTTATGACACTCAGGGCTCTCACTCTAATAGACAGTGCAGTAAGAAACTGTCAAGGAAGTGAATCTGCTCCGAATCGATTCCGAAGGGGAGATAGGGATTCAGGTCTAGTGCTCTAACTTCGATATATTCGATACCGTCTTGGGTCAGGGCTTCCGATGGTCGCTGACCACTCTTAACCACGCGTTTCGGCCTGATGGTGCTGTAGAATTCGTTCTCGAGTTGCAGCAGGTTCGTGTTGAGCTGCAGATACTCGCCATCGATGCTCTGACCCATAGCCTCGTATTCGGGATAGGGCGTATTCATTGCCTCGCGCAGACAATCCACATAGGAATCTAGCTCGTTGTAGCAAACGAATAGTGACTTCTGTGCCTCGCTCTTGTATCCCAAATTGCCCATTCGTAGACAGGTCGCATCCGGCATATACAAGGTGTAGTCATCGAGCTGCTCCAGAGCCGTGCTCACGACCGGTTGCAAAGCACTTACAGGCTGCGGGTGAGGCGCCAAATAGATAGATAAGCAACCAAGAATAACGGTGAAAATTTCGAATGAGGTGTAGATATTTTTCTGTCTTGAAATCTTTTAGATCTCCTTTGAATCCGCAGCTATCTCGCGTAGGGTTGCCAAAACGATTCGGGCATCGAAAAGTTGTAGTGAATGCCCGAGATAATCTGCATTAACCGGCCATACCGATTGCTCAGCCCATGGCGATAGAGAGTTTTTAGTTTGCCGACATTCGAGGAGCCGTATTGTGCTATTGGGATGTCTTCCGCGGCGCCTAGCGGGCAGGGCATGCTCGCCACCCACAACATCTCGTCATTCTCGAGATTCTGCAGAGTAAAGCGATGTATGTCTTCCATCGTCTTCATGCATTCATCAATATCGCTATAGACAGGTGTGATGAATTCGAGCAGAGATTCACTGAAGTCGGTGGTAATAAAGGGATTAGTTAGGCTAGAGCCCAGTGCCTGAGGATGGCTTGAGAGTGAAATATGGCCATCGGCAGATACCCGCAGACTCTCCTTCTCGATTCCTCGATGAATCTCTCCCCATGCCGCGTCAAATTCGGGAAGCTTGTAGCGTTGCAGGCACTCATTGAATTCTTTGCTCAAGGTATCTCCTGGAAGGTCTCTGATACCACATTTGTGTGTTGCTATGCGGCACAGTGGCTTTATAATGCGTTAGCCCCGACTTGAGCGATGACTCGTTTCAGGTGAGCGGCATTATGACAAATATCATTAGTCAGTGCTAACGGGACTTTTCAGTGGAATTAGTGAGTTGAAAACGGCCGTAACGTCGCCTACTAGCATCCTAGACAGGATGGGAGGGCAATTCTTTCAGTCTCAGGCCGTAAAATTATTCAACGGTACTCCTAGCCCTGCTTAAAACGATGAATGAGGCGTCGATCTTTCTTGTTTGGCTTGCCAGCTGAGGGCCCGAGGCTGGGCTGGGCCTTGCGCTGTGCTGCCTGTTCTAGGCGAGCCTCAATACTTTCTTCGGTTTCCTCATACAGTAGCTGCGCCTCAGGAGCACCGCGGCGTCGCTCCGATAACGCCTTGATGGTCACTGTCTTCTCGTCAAAGCCCTGACGCAGGCGAACCTCCATGCCAATTTCCACTTCCTTGCCAGGTTTGCAGCGACCACCCTCGCAGTAAACCTTGCCGCCATCTATCGCTTGCTTGGCCACGGAACGAGTTTTATAGAAGCGTGCCGCCCAGAGCCACTTGTCTAGACGTAGTCGGCGTAGATCGCTACTTTTCTCTGAGGCTGTGCTCTTTGCCATTATTGACTTAATTCCAAGTTACACCAGGGCGCTACCGTTTGATTGGGATGGCATGATCTTAGAGAAGTCATCAATCTGCACAAATTCACTCAACAATACTACAGGCTTTTTACTATCTGGTTTTTTGATCCCGAATAGATGCTTGATGCCCTCGCGCCGCGCCTGCCTGAGTACAGGTAAGGAATCATCGAACAATACGGTGCGCTCGGGATTATATTTTTCCAAGCTCTGTAGAGATTCCCAAAAACCGTGATTCTCTTTTGCTAATTTGAGTGTGTGTGAGCTTAGGCATTGATCAAAGTAATGCGAGATGCCCGTTTGTTCCATCTTTATCTGCAGGCTCGAAGGATGTGCGTTCGTGACCAGTAAAACCCGCTTTTCGCTAAGCTTTAATTTTTGCAAAAGCTCTTCGACATTTGGGCGTACACTTATTTTGTGTTTAACGCTTGTCTTCAGTCCTGCTATATCCAGTTCCAATTCTTGCTTCCAGTAATCGAGGCAATACCAATCTAGGGTGCCTCTAACTTCGGCAGTTTTGCAACGAATGATCTCAAGTGCAGCAGCCTGGCTAAGACCATGCTTTTCGCTATAGCACGTTGGAATTAGCTGCTGCCAAAAATAGTTATCGAAGTGTAGGTCCAATAGAGTGCCGTCCATGTCGAACATGATGGTGTCGATGTCTGACCAAGGTGGCATTGTTATCTCCTGAAAATAAGCCTTGGCAAGAACTGGCGGCTCATGCAACATGATACAGCTGAAACACGAAGCAGTGCTAGCACAGCGCTGCCGCAGCTTATTAATAGTGTTAATTTTCTCGAAAGGATGTGTTCATAGATGATCGATCTGCAACTACTCAAAACTGTGAACGAGATAGCGATCGCAGCCGGCAATGAAATTCTTGACGTCTACAATTCCGATCAGGCAATCGAAGTCAGTACGAAGTTAGATGATTCGCCGCTTACCGATGCCGATCGGCGTGCCCACATTTTAATAGTCGATCGGTTAAGTAGCCTAACACCTGATATTCCACTCTTGTCGGAAGAGTCTGACGCAATCGACTATGGTTTAAGAAAATCTTGGCAACGTTACTGGTTAATCGATCCCTTGGACGGCACTAAGGAATTTATCAATCGCAATGGTGAATTTACGGTTAATATTGCACTGATAGAGAATGGCCAATCTGTGGCGGGGGTAGTACATGTTCCGGTTACTGGCATTAGTTACTTCGGCGGCATCGGTCTCAAAGCCTGGAAGCAGAACTCGAATCACTCGGATGGCGAAGTGAAACAGATTTCCAGTCGACCCATGGAGGAAAACTCAGGTGTTCGTATCGTCGCCAGTCGTCGTCACTTAGGCGAGCAATTGAATGCTCTTGTAGGAAAGATAGAGAATCATTTCGGTAAGGCAACACTTTTGAACATGGGCAGCTCACTAAAGATGTGTCTTTTAGCTGAGGGCAGTGCGGACATCTATCCCCGAATGGCCCCTACCAGCGAATGGGATACCGCAGCCGCTCACGGTATTCTCTCTGCGGCCGGCGGCGAAATCGTAGACCTGCAGTTTCGGCCGTTAAAATACAATTCTAAACCAGAGTTGTTGAACCCCTTTTTTATAGCCCTAGCAGATCGAGCCTATCCCTGGCAGCAGTTGCTGGACAAGCAATAATAAAAGTATAAGCTTCAGACTCTAACTTGGCGTTCACGCTAAGCGCTAGAATTTAAAACGCAGCTTAAACACTTCTGCCACCTCACAGACCAATGAATCCGATGAGAACAACCATGCGACTATTCCTATTTTCCTTCATTCTGATACTTGCCGCTTGTAGCGAGCAAGAAGCAATTCAAGAATCAGTTGCAGAGACTGTAAATGCTGATGCCACTCAAATTCAGAGCGATACGGCGATTACAGAGACTGTGCGCCTGAACGACTGGTTTGATGAACAATATGCCGAACAGCTTGATTTTAGCCCGCAGACCAAGACGCGTTTGGGTGATAAATCCGACTATGATAGTTTGAATGATTACAGCTCCGCCGGCTCCGATGAACAGCTTGCCTGGCGCAGGCTGAGTGTGGCCGCTATGCACTCAAATTTCGATTACGCTCTTCTGAACGAGGATGGCAAACTATCCTACGATATGTGGATCTATTCCTTAGATCGCGCCGAAGCGGCTGTTCCCTTTAGACAGCATGGCTATATTTTTGGGCGCGGAGGTCCACATGCTTCGCTACCTAATTTTCTAATTAACTATCATCGCGTAGATGATGCATCAGATATGGAAGCTTACTTGTCTCGACTGGGAGAGCTCGATCGAGTTTTTGGCGAGTTGCTCGACCGTGCACGCTCTGCATCAAGAGCTGGTATTCGACAGCCAGCATTCGCCTATGACTTTGCGATGACCGAAATAGATAGAGTTACCTCCGGCGTTCCTTTTAATACGAATGACGGCTCGCCAAACTCACCAATTTGGTCGGATATTCAAGACAAGATTGAGGCGCTAGTTGAAACTGATTTAATTAGTAGAGATCAGGCTCAAGAATACATAGCTCAGGCACAGGAGATTTTAGCGGGTGAAGTGATGTCTTCTTATCAGGAAATACTCGCTTGGTTAGAACAAGATAAGGCGTTCGCATCCGAAACGTCTCGCGGCGTGTGGGCGCTTCCCGATGGAGAAAATTATTATAACTATCGCCTCGCACAAATGACTACGCTTGCATTCACCGCCGATGAAATTCATGAAATTGGCTTGGCGGAAGTCGGGCGGTTGCATCTTGCGATGGAAAAGATCAAAAATGCTGTAGCCTTTGAAGGGTCTCTTCAAGATTTTTTCATTTTTATGCGAGAGGACGATCGCTTTTACTTTCCAAACAGCGATGAGGGGCGCCAGGACTATCTCGATCTAAACAATGAATACCTTGATACTATCACGCTGAAGCTCCCCGAATTCTTTGGTCGTCTGCCGAAGGCGCAGTTGGAGGTGCGACGTGTCGAATCGTTTAGAGAGCAAGCCGGTGCTGCCCAGCACTATGCATCGGGTACACCCGACGGTTCCAGGCCAGGGGTGTTCTATTCGCATATGTCCGATATGTCTACACTACCTATATTTCAGCTCGAAGATGTGGCCTATCACGAGGGCAACCCCGGGCATCATATGCAGATATCAATTCAGCAGGAGCTAACCGGCATACCTAGGTTTCGCACGCAATATCGTACAACCGCCTACACCGAAGGTTGGGGTCTATATGCGGAATGGCTCGCCAAAGAGATGGGCGCGTTTGAAGACCCCTATTCCGACTTCGGGCGCCTGAGCGGCGAGCTCTGGAGAGCGATTCGTTTGGTTGTCGATACTGGTATTCATGCCCAGCACTGGGGCGAAGAGCGTGCTGTGCAATATTTTATCGACAATTCCGCACAGGCCCTGGGTGCGATACGTTCCGAGATCCAGCGTTACATAACCGCGCCAGGGCAGGCTACAGCATATAAGATCGGAATGATGAAGTTTCAGGAACTTCGGGGGAATGCCGAGTCGGCGCTAGGAAACAATTTTGATATTAGAGCATTCCACGATGCAGTGCTTGGTGCAGGCGCTCTGCCAATGCCTATGCTGGAATCGAGGGTAAGTAGCTGGGTCGAAGAAGTTCAATTAAGCCTAAAATAATCATAAGAGAGTTGAGAATAAGAATGACTAAAAGACTGTGGATGAGACTTTTTCTTGTCAGCTTATTGTTCTGTCAGATTCATTTCAGCAACGCGCAAGAGGTTGTGTCAGCGGAATCGGTGGGCATGTCTTCCTTCGCATTACTTAATGCTACTGCCCGTCTGCAGCAGCATATCGATGATGGAGAGTTGGCAGGTGTAGTTGCGGCAGTCGCCAGAGATGGCAAGCTAGTCTATTTTGAATCACTCGGCAAGCTCAGTCTTGAAAGTGGGAAGTCGATGCAAAACGATGCGTTGTTTCGAATCTATTCGATGACGCGTCAAGTCACTAGCGCTGCCGTTCTCAAATTGTATGAGGATGGTAAGTTTCAATTAGATGATCCCATAAAGATGTACTTGCCAGAGTTTGAGAGCCAGCGGGTATTACTGGATTCGTCTAGTATAGATATCGCACAAACCAAGGAGCGCACTGGTGACATCACGGTCGCGAATCTTCTTACTCACACATCGGGCTTGGGTAGCCGTAGTTCCGAATTATACAAAGAGAACAATGTAAGAGATAAAAATATTACATTGGATCAGATGACGTCTAACGCAGCGCGCATACCCTTGTTTCAAGACCCAGGGACACAATTTCGTTATGGGATCCATGCGACCATATTAGGAAAGTTAATAGAAGTCTGGTCGGAACAGCCATTTGAAGAATACTTGCAAGAGAATATTCTCAACCCGCTAGAGATGAGCAGCACAATGTTTTGGGCTGAAGGAGGCGATGCCAGTCGGTTGGCGGAGCTTTATCGGCCCAATAATGGACGATTGGATCCCTATAAAATAGAATCCGTGTCGTGGACATCGCGGCCGACATTGATCGAAGGTGGCGTAGGCCTCTTATCTAGTGTCTCAGACTTTCTAAATTTTTCGCAGATGGTTTTAGATAATGGAAAATTCAAAGGCAGGCCGGTTCTCAGTGAAAAGACTGCTGCGTTGATGTATGTGAACGCTGTTCCCGATCAAGCCATGCCCATTGGTAATCGAGGTTACTGGCTAGGTTCAGGCTGGACCTTAGGTGGCTTCAACTTGGTTATGAATCCAGCAGAATATAATTTTCCTGTTTCCGAAGGAACTATCTGGTGGGATGGGTCTGCGGCTACGCGCTTCTTCGTAGACTCGATAGAATCTACAGTAATCGTTATTATGGCTCAAGTTTCGCCGTCTAGCGGCGGAGGCTTCCGGGAAATATTTAGCGAGATGATCGATAAGGCGATTATAGAACGTAGGTAGAAAGGCTCTAGTCAACCTTAGTTTTTTGTATCATCATTGTCACTAATTTTAACAATCTTTATCTGTGCTTTCTTTAAAGGGCATGGGTCGCAATTGCAGACTATATCGAATAATATTCTCAATCCTTCGTCATTCAGTTTATTAAACTGAAAACGTGAGCTATATAAATGGCATCATTCTCCGGACATCTTGAAGAAGCAAATACCGAACTAGCCGAATTGAAGCAGCAGGTGATGACTGCTTGTTCTTATATAAAGGGGAAATGTTCCAGAGGTGGAAACTATGATGGGAATCTATTAGATGACTGGCAGCTTTCCAGCTACGAATTAGCATTCTGCATGGCAGAGCTTTCTGCCGCAGCGGCCTTTATTGATTACGCGCAGAAATCAACTACACAAAAATTGACACAGCAGCTTGCGCTGAGCTTTTGTGCAGAGACTTTTCAGGCAGTTCTAAACCGCCTAGTCGCTAGGGCAACTGACATCGGTCTAGATAGAGCAAAGCTATTGGACATTCATGTGAGTGCTACTTATAGGATGCTGCTAGACACTTATGCGAGTTCAGAATTTCTGTCGAATCTTGGCAGTGAAATAGCTGGAAATGATATTCAGCGCCTGCCTTCAATGCTGAGTGAAGAAAAGGAACTCGTACGGGAAACATTTTACCGCTTTACCAATGAAGTGGTGATGCCGCTTGCTGAACAAGTCCATCGCTTTGATGAAGATATCCCTGACGAGATTCTCCAAGGCGCAGCAGAACTAGGTTGTTTCGGTACTTGTATACCGGAACGGTTCGGTGGACTCCAGCCAGATGATTGCGCGGATAGCCTTAGCATGATCGTTGTGACAGAAGAACTATCCCGAGGCTCCCTCGGCGCAGCAGGTAGTTTGATAACGAGGCCGGAAATCGCAGCACGTGCGCTGCTTAGTGGTGGAACCGAGCAGCAGCAACAGAAATGGCTTCCTCTGCTTGCGTCAGGGGAAACGCTCTGTGCGATTTCTATCACCGAGCCCAATGCCGGCTCTGATGTCGCTGCGGTTTCTCTTAAAGCAACGCCAGTCGAGAACGGATGGCTGCTCAACGGCAGCAAGACATGGTGCACCTTTGCAGGGAAGTCGGAATTGCTTGTCGTATTGGCGCGCAGTAACAAGGATTCTTCGCTAGGTTATAAAGGACTTAGTTTGTTTCTAGTAGAAAAACCGTCGTTCAGTGGTCATGATTTCAATCATATGCAGTCAGGTGGCGGTTCCTTAACTGGGAAGGCTATTGCAACCATCGGCTATCGTGGCATGCATTCCTATGATTTATTTTTCGAAGACTTTCTCGTTCCAGCGGAAAATCTCGTTGGCGAGGAAGCGGGCGAAGGGAAGGGGTTTTACTTCACCATGGCGGGCTTCGCCGGTGGAAGAATTCAGACAGCTGCTCGTGCGACCGGTTTGATGCAGGCTGCTTTTGAGCGTGCGCTCTCCTATGCAAAAGACAGGAAAGTATTCGGCAGCCTAATCGCAGATTATCAACTCACTCAGATTAAATTGGCTAGGCTGCTGGCGACACTTACAGCAGCACGGCAATTTAGTTATGCAGTAGCGGAATTAATGGATGATGGTGTCGGTCAGATGGAGGCTAGCCTTGTGAAATTGTTTAGTTGTCGTGCTGCTGAGATGCTATGCCGTGAAGCGTTGCAAATTCATGGGGGCATGGGCTATGCAGAGGAGTCGGCGGTAAGTCGCCTTTTTGTGGACGCGCGCGTGCTCTCTATATTTGAAGGAGCGGAAGAGGTTCTGGCAATAAAAGTTGTTGCTCGAGAATTAATCGAAAAATCGATGTGAGACTCTTGGTGAAAATTAATTTCAGTCGACGCACAAGATCAATAGGGAACTGATATTTAGTCGAATATACTAGACGATAATAATCCCAAATAAAATCATCTCGAACAAATTGTGGAGCAAACTTGCAAGCCTTACTAAGTGGAATGCGTATAGTTGAAGGGAGTGCTTTCATAGCAGCACCCTCTGGCGGTATGACTTTGGCACAACTCGGAGCGGACGTTATTCGCTTTGATCAGATCGGGGGCGGCATTGACTATCGTCGCTGGCCAGTCACTGACAAAGGCAAGAGCCTCTACTGGCACAGCTTAAACAAAGGTAAGCGCTCCTTCGCCGTTGATTTCCGCAAACCTGAGGGAAAGGAGCTTGTCACGCGACTCATCTGTGCTGATGGTGAAGATGCAGGTATTTTTCTTACAAATTTCCCCGCCAATGGTTGGCTTTCTGACACTGTACTGCGTGCAAGACGTCAGGATCTCATTTATCTCAATCTAACTGGCGATCGCCATGGTGGAAGTGCCCTGGATTACACTGTTAACAGTAAAGTGGGGTTGCCGTTTCTGAGTGGAGATGGCGAGAGCCCGATTAATAATCCGTTTCCAGCCTGGGATGTTATAGCGGGTCAACACATCGCTTTGGGCTTGCTTGCAGCCGAACGGCACAGAAGAATTAATGGCCAAGGGCAATTTATACGACTTGCGCTAGCCGACGTCGCACTGGCCACTATGGGACATCTTGGATATCTAGCTGAGGCAGAAGTAAATAAGGAGGCCCGTAAGCCTTTTGGCAATCATGTATTCGGTAGCTTCGGCCATGACTTTACGTGTAAGGATGGTAAGCGCGTAATGATAGTTGGAGTCAGTTCGAATCAGTGGAAAGCAATATTGCGAGTCACGGAGACCCAGATACAGGTAACAGAGCTGGAAGCGAGTCTAGATCTCAACTTTAGCAATGAGGGCGATCGTTTCAAGGCGCGCGAAAAACTGAAGGAACTCTTCCAGCCTTGGTTCGGCCAACGAGATTCGTCCACTGTGCACGAAGCACTCGATCAGGCTTCTGTATGCTGGGGACCATATCAAACGATACAGCAACTTGTTCAGACCGATAGTGACTGCAGCGTTGACAATCCGTTGTTCGAAAAAGTAGAGCAGCCGGGTATCGGAGAGTATCTAATGCCATCAAACCCACTAAATTTTGAAGGTCTCGGAAACATTCCAGTGACACCTGCACCCATACTCGGTCAGCATACCGATGAAATACTTGAGCTTACACTCGGTCTCTCGGGGAGTGAGATTGGTAAGCTACATGATAGCGGTGTCGTAGCTGGTCCAAGCGTTTAAAGTAAACCTGTTTAGGTAGTCCAGCCACCCGCCAAAGGAATTATCTGTCCTACCATATGTCTGCAGTCTTCACGCGAAAGGTAGGCAGCAAGTTGTGCAGTTTCGCTTGCCGCACCTATTTCGTTAGTAGGGACGTTACGTTTTACGTGCTCTAGAAATTTTTCATTCTCGATAATATCATCCGGATAGTAAGTATTATTGTTGATGTAATTCTGTGCGATCGCATTTACCTGAATATTGCTGCGCGCCAATTCTAGCCCAACCGCTTTGATGAAACCGTTCTGTGCACCACGTGCTGCACAATAGGCTGCATTATTTGGGATGCCGCGCAGCGGCGCGGCACTCGTTACCGCGATAATTTTTCCGGACTTTCTCTTTAACATCTGCGGCGTGACCGCACGCACAAGATACATTAGCGGATGAACTAGCGAATCGAATAATAGATTCCAATTTTCATTGTCGATGTCCTGCACCGGTCCCGTCATCGGTGGCTCGGCAAGATTAGCAACGAGGATATCGATGTCACCCGCGTTGGCCACTAGTTCGTTGACGTCCTGCTCGCTGTGCATCAATGATGGACCGGCGATCACTTTGATACCAAGCTCTTCAAACTTCTCTCTGATCGCCTTGCCCATATATCTATCGCAGCAAGTTACTAGCGCAGTTCTAGTAGACATTATCCGGCCTCATTCTGATTTGAATTCATTTCTATTAGGTGTAACACAAACTTCTCTAAGGTCTCATAGGGTTGGCAACCAACAACGACTAGGTCATTGCAATAAAACGTCGGCACACCCGTGACACCAGCCTCACGAGATCGCCGCCAGTCTTCATCGACGGCTTCCTTATATCCGCGCTCAATGATTATGCGTCGTGCCTCATGCCCATCCAAACCCACAGCCTCGGCAATCCCAACTAACTCTTCGACATCGCCTATATTCTTGTTGTCCACAAAGTAGGCCCGATACAGCGCATCATGTATCGCTTCGCCACCAGGTTTGCTGTCCGCCCACTTGCCCAGCTCCTGTGCGTGTCGACTATTAAAAGTATGTGTGCGATCGCCGTATTCTAGCCCAGCTTCAGCCATTAGTGCTTTCATTCGCTCGCGCATAGGAGTGAGATCACGGCCGGCAAACAACTCCGCCAGCGATTTTCCTTCCTGCGGCGTATCAGGGTGCAGTGGGAAATGAATCCAGCGGATCGTGACAGGGTAATTCTGCTTTAGCCTTTCAATACTCACGGTACTGAGATAACACCAGGGTCAGACGTAGTCAGTGAATACATCCAGGACAAGCTTACTCATAGTTTCTCTCTTCTAATCTAGATCAGCATTTGCCTGAATCTGACCCCCAAAATAATATCGCGGCAATATGCCGCATACACAGCCTTATGGGCCGCTATATGTTGCGAACCAATGGGGTATACTCTGTTCCGGTTTTAGGTCTTGCTTTTCTGTTCTATTCTATGACGGCTGAATAGTAGAGAAAACAGTTAATGTTAGAAGCGCAAATTTTTATAAATAAAACAGATAAATCAGTAAGTTAAAGAGGTTTAATTTTATGCGTAAATTAGTCACTTCGGTTGCAGTCGCAGCCGTATTACTCGTACCACAACTCAATTTAACGGCGCAGAGCGATGAAGCTCTGGCAGTTATGGTTCCAGGAGGCGGATCCTATAGCCGTCCAATCACCACGGATTCTGCAGAAGCTCAGGCATTCTTCGACCAAGGGCTGCGCATGGCTTGGAGTTTCTACTTCGTCGAGTCAATTGCCTCCTATCAGGAAGCTGCGCGCCTGGATCCAGACAGTCCTATGCCCCATTTTGGCTTAGCGCATGCTGCAGGCCCCAATCCGAATAGCCGCTATGGTGGCTTGCCTGATGACCCTAATGGTGCCGGCCTTGCAGCAATACGCAGAGCTCTAGCTCTGGTTAACAATGGCAGTCAACGTGAGCGCGACATGATCAATGCGTTATTCGTTCTCTACAATAAAGACGCCATTCCCGATAGTAGGGAAAGAGATTTTGCCTTTGTCGATGCCATGCGCAAACTACACGATCAGTATCCAGATGATGCTGACATAGCCACTATTTTCGGTGAGTCTTATATGAACACGACTCGCTGGGACTACTGGGATGAGGATGGTATTGCCAAGTCAGGCACAGCAGAGGCGCAGGCAGCTTTCGAATCTGCTATGCGGTCTGAGCATGATCACCCAGGTGCAAACCATCTCTACATTCATTTGATGGAAGCCTCCGCTCAGCCAGAGCTTGCGATGCCTTCAGCACAAAAACTGGAAAGCCTTGTCCCTATTTCTGGTCATATGGTTCATATGCCTGGACACATATACCTTCGAGTTGGCGAGTACGAGAAAGCTATCGACATCAATGAAAGGTCACAGCTTGTCGATTTGCAGTTTGCCGAAATTTGGGGAGATACAAATTTCCCGAATATTGGTACTTATGGTTTGTCACATAAAGCCCACGCGCCCCACGCACTGGACTTCGTACGTTATGCCAATATGTTACAAGGAAACTATGCTGAGTCAGCGGCTGCAGCGCAGCGCGGAGCCGCAAGTGTCGGTGAAGCCGTTGAAGCGATTAACCGCGGACAGAAGCGAGTCGCACACTCTTGGATTGTTGATAAGGTGTTTGGCAAATACGACAAACTCCATAGCGCACAGCAAAGCCATAGCGGTACGCCTTATCTAGATGGTATGTGGAGCTATGTTAAAGGCAGTGCCCACGTATCGAAAGGTCATATGGAGCTAGCCGAAAATGAACTAGCTAATATCCAGGCCCAGATGGTTGCAGATAATGTTGACGACACAGGTGTTGGACCAACGCCAGCATCTCATGTTCTTACTCTTGCTAGCCACGCGCTGCACGGCGAGATCGAAGAAGCGAAAGGCAATCTCGACGCCGCTATTGTTCACTACAATGTAGCGATCCAATATCAAGACTCGCTTAATTATACTGAGCCACCGGATTGGTCTCAATCCATGCGTCTTTATTTAGGTGCAGTACTTCTAGAGGCAGGCCGTGCAGCAGAGGCAGAAGCAGTATACCGAAAAGACCTAATATGGAATCAGCAGAACGGCTGGACTACGTTCGGTTTATATCAGGCTCTTGAAGCTCAAGGAAAAATTCAGGAAGCGATAGTAGTCGAAAGGCAATTTCAGTCTTTCTTTCGCAACTCAGACGTTGATATCACGCGCTCGCGGTTGTAGCCACAATGATAGCTAGGCAGTGCCGAAGTAGCTTTTTAGTTTTTCGGTTACGCCAAAGCAAATCACGCTTAACAAAAAGCCAAGAGATTTAAAATCCTCTTGGCTTTTTGCATTCTTACTGTAAATAGTAGAATAAACTAAAAGAACAGAAGATAAGGGGAATTCTCATGTTGTTTTTTAAAAAGTCTCGCGTTGTAGGCATATCGATCTTTGCATTCGCGCTAGTGGTTTCTGCCGGAAGCACATTTGCACAAGATCACTTCAATGAGAAAGGGTCGCCGCCAAGCAGCCTTACTTCACAGTTACAGAGATAACCTCCGCAATAGCCTACCATTCGATGATCAGCGTGACTTTGAAGAGTCTAGGCGCGGATTCATAGCAGAGCCTGACTCGAGACAAATTCTCGCCGCAAATGGTCGTGTCGTCTGGGATATGACGCGCTACGACTTTCTGCTTGAGGACACGGACTTCGATAGTATTCATCCATCGCTGCAGCGACAGGCAACACTGAATATGAACTTCGGCCTATATGAAGTGGTGCCCGATTTCATCTATCAGGTTCGTGGATTCGATCTAGCCAATATGACGATAGTGAGAGGCGAGTCGGGTTGGATATTATTTGATGTGCTACTTACTTCGCAGACTGCAGCGGCAGCGCTGCGTCTTGTGAACGAACAACTAGGCGAACTGCCAGTGCGGGCGGTCGTCTACTCCCATTCACATATCGATCATTTCGGCGGTGTTCGCGGTGTGATCAGTGAGCAGGACGTGCAGTCGGGTGCGGTGCAAGTCATCGCGCCATCGGGATTTATGGAAGAGGCGATCGCCGAGAATGTGTATGCAGGCAATGCAATGTCACGGCGTGCAGGCTTGCAGTATGGGCGCGGTATTCCTTCCGGGCCCTTTGGTCAAGTTGACTCTGCTATTGGCAAAGCGCTCGCAGCAGGAACGACGGGACTGATTGCGCCCACTTTGGTCATCGAAGACAGCTATGAAGAACATGTCATCGATGGTGTGCGCATGGTTTTTCAGAATACACCTGGCACCGAGGCTCCGGCAGAGATGAATACTTGGTTCCCAGATCAAAAAGTTTTCTGGGCTGCGGAAAATATTACGGCCACGATACACAATGTCTATACCCTGCGAGGAGCATTGGTGAGAGATGCGCTGCAATGGTCAAAGCAGATCAATGAGGCGCTGTATCGATTTGGTCAGGATGCCGAGGTCTTGGTCTCTTCTCATAACTGGCCACGTTGGGGGAATGAACGAATCCAGCAGGTTATGCGCACACAGCGTGATGCGTATGCGAATTTGAACAATCAGGTTTTGAATCTGGCAAATCAGGGCGTGACGATCAACGAGATTCACAACGAGTACAAGGTGCCAGCTAGTCTCGCGCAGCAGTGGAGTGCGCGACAGTATCATGGCTCCGAGTTTCATAACTCTCGGGCTGTATTGAATCGTTATCTTGGTTACTGGGATGGCAATCCTGCAACACTTGCTCCTCTTTCACCTGCAGACTCTGCACCTCTGTATGTGGAGATGATGGGGGGCGCTACAGAAATTATTTCTCGAGGGCAGGCTCTGCATGATGAAGGGCAGTATCGCTTGGCTATGGAAATTCTTAACAAGCTAGTTTATGCACAGCCAGACAATAGCGAAGCCAAAGACTTGCTTGCCTCCGTCTTCGAGCAACTCGGCTATCAGTATGAGAGCGCGAGTATGCGTAACGTCTTTCTCTCTTCAGCACAGGAGCTTAGAAACGGCGCCCCGGCCGTGGCAGCGCCCCGCGGCACGAGCCCTAGTCTAGCTAGAGCTATGACCACTACTCAATGGTGGGATGCGGTCGCGACCAGGGTCGATAGCGGTCTCGCTGATGGAACGAATTTTACGATTAACTTTAGCTCGCCGGATACGCAGCAGAATTTTGTCGTGGAAATGAGTGGCGGCACGCTTTCCAATATTGAAGGCTATTTGTCTGACGACGCTGACGTAACCATAACCATGAATCGGAGTGACCTTGAGACGGTTATCATGGGGCAGGAGACACTCGCATCACAGTTGCAGGCGGGGGTAGGAACGGTGACAGGAGATCAGGCAGTTCTACTTCAGCTCGCATCCGTGCTGGTTACATTCAATTCAAGCTTCGAAGTTATGCCAGGAACAGGAAATTAGTAGAAGCCAGGAATTCGGGCTAAACTGAAAAAAATTGAGGGAGAAGCATGAGACGACTTGTTAAATCATTGCTGTTGTTAGTGGCAGCCAGCCTTATTGTTGGCGTTCAGGCGCAAGACGCGCAGCAGCCCAACTTCATCGTTATTATGGCGGACGATCTAGGATATGGCGATCTAGGCGTATATGGCTCGACAGCTAATAAAAACACCGAACCTCGATCGCATGGCCCTAGAAGGTGCGAGACTCGATAGTTTCTACTCCAGCGCAAACGTCTGTACCGCAGCTAGGGGCGGCCTCCTAACAGGTCGCTATCCAATTCGTCTGGATCTAGTAAGCGATGTTGCGCGACCCACCAACGACGTTCACCTTGCCTCGGAGGAGATCAGCCTCGCCGAAGCGTTAAAGCCGCTCGGCTATCAGACCGCGCTGTTCGGCAAGTGGCATCTAGGCAGTCGAATGGAATGGTCACCACTCACTCAGGGTTTCGATGAATACTTCGGAGTCCTGCATAGCAACGACATGACGCCTCTGGAACTCTATCGTCAGGATCAGATGATCGAGAATCCGGTTAATCAGAACACTTTGACGGAACGCTACACGAATGAGGCGATTCGTTTTATCGAAGAGAACCAAGACGATCCGTTTTTCCTCTATATGCCGCATACATTTCCGCATGTGCCTCTGTATGTGTCGAATCAATTCAGCGGTCAGTCCGATGCTGGTCTATACGGTGATGTGGTAGAGACCATCGACTGGAGTGTGGGTGAGGTATTAGCCACATTGAAAAGGCTAGGCCTGGAAGAGAATACGATCGTTATTTTTACCTCGGACAATGGGCCGTGGTTCGAGGGAAGCCCTGGACCATTTCGTGATCGTAAAGGCAGCTCCTGGGAAGGCGGGCAACGTGTTCCCTTCATCGCAAAGTGGGTTGGCACGATTCCAGGCGGATTAGTATCGAACGAGCCGGCAATGAATATCGATATATTTCCAACGCTCGTGAAGCTCGCTGGCGGCGACTTACCTACGGATCGTCCAATTGACGGAAAAGATATTTTACCGATGCTAACCGATGGTGCAACTTCACCTCATGAGGTGCTCTATCTGTTCGATAGGGATCGAATCGCCGGTGTGCGCAGTGGCCAATGGAAGCTCGTAGTTGAGTCACAGTACAGGGCTGCTGTGCCTAGCTTCGATAATCCGGATTCCTATTACGGCCCTAATGGTTTGTTGTTCGATGTGCAGCGTGACCCGTCGGAGACTTACAGCTTTACGCGCGAATTCCCGGAAGTTGTCGAACAGATGCGAGTGCTTCTTATTGAAGGACAAAAAGAATATGGCAGTACCGTGTTGGAAAACATGTGGAACCGCCCTAATTAATATGAATAGTAGTATGACTGGCATTCTAGAACGAGAGCCTAGAGAAGAATAAGAAGTTCAGATGTCAGACGAAAATACTAAATCGCTCACATTCTCGGTTAAGAACCTGCGCAAGTCTTTCGGTCCGGTCGAAGTTTTGCACGGCATCGATCTGACGCTTCGCGGCGGAGAGGTGCATGCAATACTCGGCGAGAATGGCGCCGGGAAGTCTACGTTAGTCAAAATTCTCTCCGGCTTCGAGGCGCTCACTGATGGTGAATTGCACATTAGCGATGGCAGTGGTAGTTCACAGCGAATTAGCCTCTGGAACAATGCGATCGCCGAGCAGGCAGGCGTCGTACTAATTCATCAGGAATTTAATCTAGCCGAGCAACTCACCGTGGCAGAGAATATATTCCTCGGCAACGAAATTAACGGGCGTTTTTTTCTCGATAAGAAAACAATGCGGACCAAGGCGCAGGAATATTTAGACGTTCTGCGCAGCGATATAGACCCCGACGCCTCTGTCGATCAGCTTTCCGTCTCTGCAAAGCAAATGGTAGAGATCGCGAAGGCTCAGGCGAAAAATGCTCGTGTACTTGTCCTCGATGAACCCACCGCGGTACTCACGCAACAAGAAAGCCAAGTGCTGTTCGAGCTCATCGACCGGTTTCGCCAAGATGGTGTGGCGATCGTTTTCATCTCGCACAAGTTGGATGAGATCAAGCAGATCGCTGATGTGATTACAGTGCTGCGTGATGGCGAGTTAGTGGGCAGTTATTCTGCTGCTGATTTGAGCAAGGATGACATGGCGCGATTGATGGTGGGTAGAGAGTTAAGCTCTCTCTTTCCGGAGATGCCCAAGGTTCCCGACGCGTCGAAAGTAGTTCTTCGAGTTAGTGATCTATTGCTACAAGGCAATTCAGAGCCCAGTAGCTTCGAGTTGAGAAAAGGTGAGGTCCTCGGTTTCTCCGGGCTTGTTGGCTCCGGCCGCACGGCGTTGATGGAAACTGTGCTTGGATTGAGAAAGTCCGCGAAGGGAAACACAGGAAGTGTCGAGCTACGTGGTGAACGTGTTGATTTCAAGCAACTCTCTGTGGCGCGTAGCAAAGGAGTCGCCTATCTCACGAAAGATCGTAAGGGAAGCGGCCTGCTCTTAGAGAAAGGGTTGGTTTTTAATTTCTCCTTGTTTTCACTGCACAAAATTTCACGTTTGTTGATCGACACTAAACAAGAAGATGTCGCGTTCAAGAAGGCCGTCGAAACATTCGACATCCGTATGAAGGATAGATCAATCGTGGCAGGAAACCTCTCTGGCGGAAATCAACAGAAACTATTGCTAGCCAAGATTCTTGAAGCTGAGCCAAGCGTCATCATAATAGACGAGCCTACTCGCGGAATCGATATAGGCACTAAAAGCCAGATCTACCACTTTATCGCTGAGCTGGTGGCATCAGGACATTCGTTGATACTCATCTCTTCCGACATCACCGAAGTTATCGGTCTTTCTCATCGCGTAGCCGTGATGTACCACTCTCAGATAAGTGGTGTGCTAGAGGGCGACGAAATAGAAGAACACGAAATCATGCGCTATGCCACAGGCTTGAAAAATAAGCCGTCACACCACGATCAATTAGGAAGCGGAACATCTAATGCCTAAGCTTGACTTGAAAACTGCTGGACCTTTTATTGCACTTGTTGTGGTTTTTACCATCGGTGTATTAGTAAACGATGCGTTTCTTAGTAGCGGCAATCTTAGCAATATTCTGGCGCGAAGTTCTTTTATTGGCATCGTTGCCATCGGTGCGACTTTCGTAATCACGGCAGGAGGCATCGATCTTTCAGTCGGCTCGATGGCTGCTTTTATTTCCGGTTGCATGATCCTGTTGATGAATGCGCTGATGGACA
>CASQMQ010000032.1 GCA_949430125.1 uncultured Pseudomonadales bacterium | reverse complement strand
GTATTCTGGGTTGCCGATCTCCGCCATCAAATCAGGGTTTTTGGCTACCAAATAGGCCGAAGTTGCGATATTCCTCTGATAATTTATAAAGCGCTTGTCGGCCTTACCAAAATGCAAGCTCACCATCCGTGCCGCGGCGTTAAACATTATCTGAGACTGTCGCAGCTTGATTCCCAATAAGTTTCCGTAACCGATTTTGAAGGCCTGAACATTCCAAGTTGCTAGTCGGTCTAACACAGGTATTAGACGCGGATCATTCAAGCCATAAGCTTTCTGCTGCACATGAAAGAGATAATTATTGTAGGTATCAGCCTCTTCCCAATTGCCCAGCGCCATATGGCTGGATATTAATTGTTCCACTACCGGGATTTGCTCAAGGGTATAGAGGCCGGAATTGATCCTATTTACATGGATGGCTCTATCTAGCGTCTGAATTGCGCCGCCATGATCGCCCTGCTGTTGCTGCAAGCGTCCCAGGGAGGCAAGTTCCTCTACGAGATCACGATCCCAGGCGCCTCCATCCAGTTCAATATCCGCCACTGTGTTGCTGTATAGCCGAATACTATCCAAGCGCTGACCGAAGGCCGGGTCGGACTCTGGGTCGACGACCAGTGCCTTTAGGGGCATTACTGGATTCACTCCGTCCTCAACGAAGACCGGTGGATCGATATAAAGAAGTGGCAATCGCGAGCGATCGCTCTCTGCAGGCTCTCCTGCTTCCTGCGCATGCACCAATGATCCAGCTAGGGCGGCGAGTAAGCCAGGAACCACGCCAGATAAAAAGTATATGTGCTGAAGAAAGCGTCGTCTCATGGTAATGCCGGTCTTGCCTTGTTTTATAGCCGGTGCGTTCGCCGGTGGTTTGGGAGAAATGCGCAGAAGCGATCCTGCGAGCTATTCAGTTATATCACCTGACAATTTGACCTGTAAATGACTGCCATCCAATAATGGGCGATATCTGCATCTATACGACTTCTGAGAACAAATCAGTTCATCTCTCAATACTAAGAATGCTCTCAATGCAACTGAGCTATCGCCACTGGGGCTGTTGTGCCTTCAGCTTTGTTTCTGCAGTACCAGATTACCAAAACCATCGACGGCTGCCGACCAATTGGCAGCTACGAACGTCGTGGCTGAATATTCCGTAATAACTGCTGGGCCCTCAATCGATTCGCCCGGATACATATCTACGCGCGCCAATAGCCTCGCCTGCTCAGCCTCTCCATAGACCTTGCAGTGCCGAATATTATTGCAGTACGCCTGCGTAATAAGTTGCGGTAAAACAAATGGAGTTTTTTCAGTCGATAAATTAACGCGAATCGTCAACAACTCAATTGGGGCATCGTGCCTATATCCGTAGCGCTGCTCGTGAAGTTGCTCAAAAGCTTCGAGCACTCCGGCTAGGGCATGCCAGTCGATATTCAACGTGTAAGACTGCCCCTTATATCTCAGATCCGCGCTGCGCTTAGAAACCAGCATCGATGAGTGCAGACCTTCTAAGGCTAATTGCTCCATCCCACCTTGCTCCAATTGAGCAAACTGATCTTCTAGGGATTTTTCATCAATGGGCTGCACATCCAGACTTAGTGTCTTGGAAAACTGTCTACCCTGATCCGCCACGACCATACCGAGCGCCGAGAGAACGCCTCCATGCACTGGCACTAGTGCATTCTTCATAGCCATAGCATCAGCAAGCGCGCACACATGCAAACCACCGGCACCACCAAAACTCGCAAGTATAAAATCCTTCGCATCATGACCCTTGTTCACGGAGATAAGCCTTATCGCCTTCGCCATGTGCTCATTGGCTATATCAATAATGCCAAGCGCTGTTTCCTCTATCGATAGGCCGATTCTCTGCGCGAGCGGTTCTAAGCTTGCTTGAGCTTTCTCGAGACTGAGCTTCAGATCGCCGGCGAACGTGGAATTAGATTGCAGCCGACCAAGCACCACGTTCGCATCGCTTACTGTGGCACCAAGGCCTCCGCGACCGTAACACGCAGGCCCGGGGTCTGCTCCTGCCGAACGCGGACCAACCTGAAGCATTCCTCCAGCATCAACATAGGCTATCGAGCCACCTCCCGCTCCGATTGTCTCCATATCAACCATCGGCACGGCAATCGGATAATTCGAAATTGAGGATTCGTTGCTGGTGCGTATCTTTGTGTCCAGGAGCGCGACGTCCGTAGAAGTGCCTCCCATATCGAAGCTCAGAAACTTCGACTTACCAACTTGCTTCGCCAGATAGGCGATTGCAGTAAGTCCGCCCGCGGGGCCGGACAGCAATAGATTTACCGCCGATTGTGCTGCCATGCCAGCAGACATCGTCTCGCCACTCGACTGCATGACCTGCAGCGAGGTATTGCCTAGCTCGCGTTGTAGCACACTAAGGTATCCACTAATAACCGGACCCAATGCCGCATTGAGCCAGGTCGCTATGCCACGCTCATACTCTTTGTATTCGGGCAATACGGTGGAGGAGCGACTAACGAAGCACTCGCCAAATTTCGCCTTAATCGCAGATTCAATCCTGCGCTCAAAGCTGTCGTCTAGAAACGAGAAGAGCAAATTAATAGCGACGGCACTGGGTGCAAGGGACTCTATTTTGGCAAGCAGTTCATCGAGCTCAATTTGGGAAAGAGGCAAGACCACAGTGCCGTCAGCGGCGACTCTGCCACCCGTCTCGAGACATAACTCGGGTGGAACCGGAGGCGGCACTGCAGGAGTCTCCAATGCATAGAGCTCTGGGCGAGTCTGTCGCGCGAGTTGTAACATGTCCGCGAAGCCATAATTGGTAATGAAAGCAGTCCGCGCAAGCTTGCCCTCGAGAACGGCGTTGGTCGCGACAGTGCTCCCATGGACGAGCTGCAAGCTGCCATCATCCAAATGAGACTCCAGGCCCATTGCCTTTATGCCATGCAGAATTGCCCGCTCCGGCGCGTCGGGGGTAGATAAGGTTTTGTAAACTCTGACGCTGACGATCGGCTCAAGCCGCACCAAGACGAAGTCCGTAAACGTTCCACCCGCATCAATTCCTAATAACATTTGCTCCTGCGAACTCATGGCTACTTCCTTTCAACTAAGAGAAAGATTATAAAGCAGTCTGCTCAAGCTGCTAGCAATCATACAACCGAGGTGCGAATTGCCGGAATTACCTGAAGTTGAGACAACCCGTCGCGGCATCGAGCCACACATCGAGAATAATAAGGTCAGCAAAGTCATACTTCGCCGCAAGACTTTGCGTTGGCCAATTACTCCCGCGCTTTGTAAAGATCTCCCGGGGGAAGCCATTAAATCAGTTTCTAGGCGCGGAAAGTATTTGCTGCTCGCAACCAAGAAAGGGTGTGTGCTCATTCACCTTGGAATGTCAGGCAGTCTCAGGATCGTCGATACTAATCGAGCAGCGGCGAAGCACGATCATGTCGATATCGTATTTGCGAACAACAAGGTGCTGCGCTACACAGATCCACGGCGTTTCGGTTGCATATTGTGGGATACTGAGTCGATAGAATCACACCCCCTCTTGGCCTCTCTAGGCCCCGAACCGTTAAGTAAAGAATTCCACACCAATTATTTGTTTCAGAAGAGCCGTACCCGCAACGTTGCTGTTAAGACTTTCATCATGGATAGCAAAGTTGTCGTTGGTGTAGGAAATATCTATGCGAATGAATCGCTATTTCTTGCTGGCATCAACCCGAAACGCAACGCGGGAAAAATTTCCAAGCCACGCTACGAGAAACTAGTGGAGTGTATTCAGAAGGTTTTGCAGCGAGCGATCGATGTCGGCGGCACAACGCTCAAGGACTTTACGGGCAGCGACGGGGAGCCCGGATACTTTGCACAGTCGCTTCATGTCTATGGCCGCAAAGGTGAGCCCTGCCATGTATGTAAAGATACTTTGAAAGAGATACGCCAGGGACAGCGCAGCACGGTGTACTGCTCCCAATGCCAAAAATAATAATTGGCTAAGACGAAGACTTTTGCTGATCTGCCATAGCTTCGGCTACAGCCGGGTGGACAAACTTGGAGATGTCGCCGCCATAGGCTGCGATCTCGCGCACCAATGTAGATGAGATGTAGGAAAGATGTTCCGCAGGTGCGAGAAACACTGTTTCTATACTCGGCTCCAGAATGCGATTCATGCCAACTAGCTGAAACTCGTACTCGAAATCGGCAACCGTACGCAGCCCACGCAGGATGATTTTGGCGTCACACTCCTTAACGAATTGCGTGATCAGACTATCGAATGACCTAACTTCCACATTTTCTAGATGACCCAAAACTTTTTTAGTGAGCTCCACCCGTTGCTCCAGCGGCAACGCATTAGGCTTCTGCTGATTCTTACCGACTACTGCCACAATAATTTTGTCGAATAAACCGGAAGCTCGTTCTGCTAGATCCATATGGCCATTCGTGATTGGATTAAACGTCCCCGGGTAGACCGCAATTTTCATCATAACATTCTCATTTTTATCGTGGGCAGGCTCTGTGGCCTTGGTTTGCAATATTAGCTTGAACTTATATCTCAAACTAAGAGATCGCGCCCATGATCACTCACACCTGCATGAAATTCAATATTCTCTTTTCTAGCCAATTATCGGGATTTGAGGAAACGAAGCCCACATGACCACCCTTCTCAGTTAGCTGCATCTGCACCGACGGCGAGAGCATCTCTCTATCGGGGATCGATTTGGAAGGAATCATGGGATCGTTCTTACTCTGTATCAGTAATGTATCGACTGCTATCGAGTTTAGAAAGGCAGAGCTGCTGCATTTTCGGTAATAATCTTCGGCTCCTTCAAATCCATGAAGCGGCGCGGTTATCTGATCATCGAACTCCCATATGGATGAGATGCTGCGCGTATCGCCTAGCTGGGCGATAAGTGCCGCTTGTTCTGGATTAAACGACTGCAGATACTGTTGCTTGTTCTGAAAGTTTTTCACTAGGCGGCGCACAAAATATTGCCCGTATATTCGACTTACACCCTGCAACATGGCTTGCGAGCAATATTCCAATTCAAACGGAGTCGACACAGCCACAGCTTTACGAATGCTGGGGTGTGATTCAATCTCGCCTAACCATTTTAAAAGTACATTCGCGCCTAGCGAGTAGCCTAACAACACAAAATTGTGCGCAGGATATTCAGCCGCCAATTTGCCAAACACTTCATTAACGTCTTCGGAGACACCTGAATGGTACGCACGGGCGAGTCGATTCATTTCTCCGCTACAGCCACGAAAGTTCATCGCGACCGAGGAAATACCCTGATCATTCAACAGGGACTGCATAGCTAAAATGTAAGACGATCTCGAACATCCGCACAAACCATGGAGAAAAAACACGATCGTATTACCTTTGGATTCTTTAGGATCGAGAGTCGTCCAATCGAGATCGATGTAGTCACTGTCATCAAGCTCGATTCGTTGCCGTTTATGCATAACCGTTTTTGCAGGAGAGAATTTCCTCCACAGAGTTTGGCTATGACCCTCCGGCAACCACCAGGCGGGAATGAATTCGTTTTCACTAGTGCCAGGTATCATTTTTATTTGCTGCTTCTTAAAATATTGTACAAACCAAATTGAACCAATCCTGCATTCTTGCTTTTTACTTCACTCCAATTGCTAGGCAAATCATCATCGATTGATTTCTTCTCTTTTTCGATATACACAAGCCCGCCCTCTCTTAGCAAGTTTGCACTCTCGAGTTTTACGATTGCGCGAGCGAGCGTCTCGCCTTTAAAAGGAGGGTCGAGAAACACCAAGCCATATTGCTTTGAGTCTTGCGCACATCTGTCTAGCCACTCGAACGCATCGAAACAATACACGCTGCCTTGTTTGGCGTCTAATCGTTCGATATTGTCTCGGATCGAGTTTACTGCCGATGAATTCTGCTCGATAAAATCAACCTGGCTTGCGCCTCTCGAAAGAGCTTCGAAGCCGAGCGCTCCACTTCCTGCAAACAAATCTAGACAAGTTTCACCTGCAATACTGTCTCGCAGCCAATTGAAGAGGGTCTCTCGAATCCTATCCGCAGTGGGCCGCAATCCCTCCAGGCTTGGAAATTCTAGTTTTCTACTTCTGTACTCGCCCGCTATGATGCGAACGCTGTTGTTTTTTTGAGTAGTCGACTGCATCATAGTTTGATTATCTTTGGGATATTAGTTCTTATCTACCACGAAGCCAAAGCGTAAGCCTATCATCTCAGGCCTCACCGTAGTATTCAGCTGTGGTAGCATAGTGGCTCTCTAGTCGTATCTATTTGAGTGTTCTTATCATGTTTGGTCTAGGCAAGAAAAAAAACCCTGAAGTCTCCAAGTCCAACGAAGCCTTAGAGGGTAAATCCATTGGGCCTGCAACCGTTGACGGCGCGGCCGATCAGGATGATGCCGGAATATTCGCACGCCTGAAGAATGGCTTAAGCCGCACCCGCAGCAAAATTAGCGATGGTCTGGCCGAAATCGTTCTCGGCGAGAAGACTATCGACCTCGATCTGCTAGAAGAAATCGAATCGCAGCTACTCTCTGCAGATATTGGCATTGATGCTACTGATCAAATTATCGGCAACCTAAAAAAGCAACTCGGGCGGAAGCAGTTAGCCGACCCGGAACAGTTCATGGCAGCCCTCCGGCAAGAGCTCACCGATATTCTAGAGCCCGTCGATGTGCCTCTCATTGTGCAATCCCAACCCAAACCTTTCGTCATCCTGATGGTAGGAGTAAATGGCGTTGGCAAGACAACCTCGATTGGTAAGCTCGCGAAGCTTTATCAGTCGCAGGGATTGAATGTCATGCTCGCCGCTGGCGATACTTTTAGAGCCGCTGCAGTGGAGCAATTGCAAGTATGGGGCGAAAGGAACTCAGTTCCCGTGGTCGCGCAGGCCACCGGGGCCGATAGCGCGTCTGTTATTTTCGATGCCTATCAATCGGCGAAGGCGAAGAATGTCGATGTGTTAATCGCGGACACTGCTGGACGCTTGCATACGAAAGACAATCTCATGAACGAACTAGAGAAAATCGTTCGGGTATTGAGGAAGCAAGACGAGCGTCTGCCAGACGAAGTATTGTTGGTACTCGATGCAACTACCGGCCAGAACGCAGTCAACCAAGCCGAGAGTTTTCATAAAACCACAACCCTAAGTGGTATCGCACTTACGAAGCTAGATGGAACCGCGAAGGGTGGCGTGGTGTTCGCGCTTGCCAAAAAGTTATCCCTTCCCATTCGCTTTATCGGTGTCGGTGAAAAGATAGATGACCTAAGGCCGTTCAATGCCAAAGATTATGTTGATGCTCTTTTCTCTGAATGAGCCCCCCGTGTTAATTTGGACTTTTGTCTACTAGGCCAAGGTATGATCAAATTTGATAACGTCAGCAAACGTTATGCCGATGGTCAGGAAGCATTGTCTGGTATTAGTTTCGAAGTTAGTCGCGGCGAATTCGCTTTCATTACCGGACACTCTGGAGCCGGTAAGAGCACACTGTTAAAACTTATCTTAGCAATGGAAACACCTAGTTCAGGGCAGTTAATTGCAAACGGCGTAAATCTAAATCGAGTTTCTAAAACGCAAATCGCCCACCATCGCCGTCAGATCGGTACCGTTTTTCAAGACCATCAGCTTCTCCGCGATCGCAGCGTTTACGAAAACGTTGCGCTTCCTCTAGAAATTTGCGGCTATCAACCGAATGATGCTGCTCGGCGCGTCAGAGCAGCTCTGGACAAAGTTGGCTTGCTGAACAAAGAAAAAAACTTTCCCGAAGCTCTCTCTGGGGGAGAACAGCAACGCGTGGGAATCGCGCGAGCCGTTGTTAACAGACCTAGCATTATTCTAGCCGACGAACCCACTGGAAATCTGGACCCAGAACTATCAGCAGAGGTAATGAAGGTTTTCCAACAGTTTCAGAGCGTCGGTGTTTGTCTATTGGTGGCGAGTCATGATGCGGCGCTAATAGAACGCTTGAACTGCAGAACAATAGTCCTCGAAGGTGGAAAGCTCCTGGCGGACCAAAAACTCAGGCCACATGCATGAGTGCCACTAAGCGCGGCAATGACAATCCAAATCAACCCCGACTGAATCGCAATACACGCGCGGGACAGTCCGAGTCATTCGGAGATCTAGTTAAACTCCATCGACGCTTCGCAAGAGGCAGCGCTATCCGTCTCCTGCAAACACCGGCATCTAGTCTGGTTACGCTCTTTGTAGTCGCTGTGGCTCTACTGCTGCCTGCACTTATGTTTGGCCTAAACAGTAACCTGGCTAGCCTTCTCGCCGGTTTTCAAGACAGCGCCCAGATAACTCTCTATCTTCAAGATAGTGTTTCAGAGGCTGACGGACAAAAAGTTAGTGATGACTTGCTAACTAGAAACGATATTGAGGACGCATACTATGTCTCACCCTCTCAAGCATTAGATGAGTTTGGTGCATCAAGTGGATTGGAAGGCTTACTTATCGAGATGACTGCCAACCCACTGCCAGGAGCGATTGTCCTTACTCCATCCGATGTCTCATCTTCAGCTGTAGATGAGCTTGCGAGGCAGCTACAAGAACTATCCCTGGTCGATGTGGTTCAGGTCGACAGCCTCTGGCTGCAAAGATTGGCGGCGATATCAAATCTGGTCAACGCGATTGGCAGTGTGCTCTCAGTTATCGTGATTCTTGGACTATTCTTTGTGGTGGGCAACACAATAAAATTAGCAATCGAGAACCGTAAGGCCGAGATACTAGTGATTAAATTATTAGGTGGCAGCGATATGTATGCCGCTAGACCTTTTTTATATACTGGCCTCCTCTACGGACTGGGCGGTGGAATCTTGGCTACTCTGCTTCAAGGCATTATTTTAGCTACTTTTAATTCGAACTTAGAAGTATTGATGCGGTTGTACCAGAGCGACTTTCAATTACGTGGCTTCGGATTAATGAGTTCGCTGCTCGTAATCGTCGCCGGCGCTGCGATCAGCTGGACGGCAGCACTCATGGCTAGTCTGCGACATATTCGCGCTATCGACCCCTGAACCTCCTAGCAATACAGCAACTTCTTGTCCGCCGCTCTTGAAATGGGCGAATACAGCTCCATGTAAAGGTTAGTCTCTGCTTTAGTTTCAACTCTAAATTCACGTTTTTTCGAAACTATTGGGTCGACGCTTAGAAAATTAGCGCTGAAACCTTCGGAAGCCCCGTAAGCACCAGCGTTTAGAAAAAAGGTATTATTGGCAGAGAGAAAGTTTGAATGCTAAAATAGGCCCACTAGACATAATCCATTATAGATTCCAAATTATTCAGGAAAGAGTGAACACAAATGAGCACCGCTAACAGTTTACAAGTTTTCGACCCCACAACTCCGGGTCAGGATTTAACTGCTTATATCGCTTCGGTGAATAGCATCGCTATGCTGACGCCTGAGCAAGAGCTTGAACTCGCCAAGCAGTATTACTACGAAGATAACGTGGATGCGGCCAGACAATTGGTTCTCTCACACCTGCGCTTCGTCGTGCACATGTCCAAAACATTTTCCGGTTATGGGCTATCTCAGGCCGACCTGATCCAGGAAGGTAACGTTGGCCTGATGAAGGCTGTTAAGCGATTCAATCCAGAAGTGGGTGTTCGCCTCGTTTCCTTCGCCGTACATTGGATCAAAGCAGAGATGCATGAATACATCCTGCGCAACTGGGCGCATTGTCAAAATCGCCACCACGAAAGCACAGCGCAAAACTGTTCTTCAATCTGCGCAGCTCTAAGAAACGCCTTGGTTGGTTGAACAACGAAGAAGCCGAAGCAATGGCACAAGACCTTGGTGTTGATGCCAAAGTCGTTAGGCAGATGGAAGGACGAATGGCCTCCTAATGACGCCCGCCTTCGATGCCGATGCAGACAGCGACGATGAAGCAGCCTACAAAGCACCGGCTTACTACTTAGAAGATCAGGCATCTGATCTGGCTACCAATGTAGAAAAAGACTGAGTGGGAAGAAGTAACGAACAACAGTCTCCATTCTGCCATGTCT
>CASQMQ010000031.1 GCA_949430125.1 uncultured Pseudomonadales bacterium | reverse complement strand
AGGATCAGCAGAAGGAACTCCTGTACTACCTATCTCAGGCAGCGCTCTCCGGTCGAGACATCATGTACGACCAGAACTACAAACATAATCTTCGAGTTCGACGCACTCTTGAAGAAATACTGAAAAATTACGCTGGCGCTAGAGACACGGAAAATTTCGCCCACCTCACAACCTATGCAAAGCAAGTCTGGTTTGCGAACGGCATTCACCACCACTACTCAGGTCTGAAATTTACACCGCTGTTTGACGAGGAGTACTTCAACGAAGTTGTAAGCGCTGCCGCACCAGAATCTAATTTTCCGCTGCGTGAAGATCAAAGTATAGAGCAACTAATTGCCGAACTAACACCAATACTCTTCGATCAGAACCTAGACCCGAAGAAAGTAAACACTGCCGACGGCGTAGACAAAGTCGCCACATCAGCGGTTAACTTCTACGAAGGCGTTACCGAGCAAGAGGTCATCGATTTTTATGCGGCACAGTCAGCAAATGATGACTCAACTCCGATCTCTCATGGACTCAATTCCAAACTAGTAAAAGTCGATGGTGAAATCGTTGAGCGCGTCTGGCACGTCGGCGGAATGTACAGCGAGGCGCTGGAGCAGGTTGTCTATTGGTTAGAGCGCGCTATTGAAGTCGCTGAGAATGACAAACAACGAACAACATTCGAATTGCTAGTAAAGTATTACCGTTCTGGCGATCTTGAAGATTTCGACGCCTACAATATCGCATGGGTCGAAGACACTGATTCAGCGATAGACGTAATCAACGGCTTCATCGAAGTCTATAACGACCCGCTAGGCTATCGAGGCTCTTTCGAATCGGTGGTTTCTTTTCGTGATGCTGAAGCAACTCTGCGGATTTCTGCTATTGGCGAACGCGCGCAGTGGTTCGAAGACAACTCCCCAATTCAAAATGAACACAAAAAAGCAGATGTGACGGGCATCGATGGCAAGGTCATCACCGTCGTTATGGAATCTGGTGATGCGTCACCAGCAACGCCCATTGGCATCAACCTTCCGAACTCTAGCTGGATTCGCGCAGAGCATGGTTCGAAATCCGTGAGCCTTGGCAATATTGTAAGCGCGTATAACTCCTCGCCCAGCAAAACACTCGAAGAGTTCGCATTTACGACAGAAGAAATCTCGCGTAGCAGAATGCACTCAGAGCAAGCTGGCGATTTACACACAGACATGCACGAGGTTATCGGGCATGCATCAGGGCAAATCAACGAAGGTGTCGGCACGACACGAGAGACGTTGCGTCAATACGCAAGCACTCTCGAAGAGGGTCGCGCTGACCTGGTCGCGCTGTACTACATTTTAGACCCCATGCTGATAGAGATAGGTGTGATGGACAGCCTAGATGTTGGTCGATCAGAGTATGATGCCTATATCCGCGGTGGCGCTATGCTACAACTGTATCGACTACAGCCAGGCGAACTAGTCGAAGAGGCTCACATGCGAAATCGTCAGCTCGTCGCACTTTGGTCTTATGAGCAAGGCCTAGAAGAAAACGTCATCGAACGCGTGGTTCGAGATGGCAAGACCTTTTTCGTTGTAAATGACTACGAGAAGCTGCGTGTAATATTCGGCAGATTGCTACAAGAAATTCAGCGCATCAAGTCCGAAGGCGACTTCGAAGCAGCTAGAGACCTCGTAGAAAATTACGGCACACAAGTAGACGAAGAACTCCACGCCGAAGTATTGGAGCGATATGCGACTTTGGATGTTGCGCCCTACTCCGGGTTCGTAAATCCTCGCATCGCTGCCGATGACGAAAATGGTGTGGTCAGCAATGTACGAGTTGAGTATCCGAATGACTTCATGTCGCAGATGCTCGAGTATGCCGCAAATTACTCATTCTTGCCGAACGAAAACTAACGAGTAGCGCACCGAAATGAACTTGGAAAAGCTAAAGCGAGCCGAAGAATTTTTCCTAACTCGCTACCCGGGAGGATTCTCTCATCCCGAGATGATGGCAATCGGCAAGAAACACAAAATGGATAAGATGATTTCGCTTAGCCAAGAACTGTTCGCGAAGAAAAATTTCAGGGATCCGCCGGAAATTATCGAAAGCATGATAAAGATTGCATCTCGCTCCTCAATGGTTTCAATTTTCGAAAAACCAAAGTTTCGCGATTTCGGAAGGGCTCTAGAACCAAAACAAAAGAACGCTCTAGCCAGCGGTTTAAAAGAACAGCTATATGGCGATAGCGAGAAGGGCTTCGATAAAATTTTAGGCATCATGCTAAGCGGAAAAATGGCCAAGTGGTCACTGATTAGCATCTGCCCTGTTTACTTCCGTCCGCAGGATGAAGTATTCGTCAAACCAACAACTGCCAAGAAGGCCATAGCGCATTTTGAACTACAAAACCTTCACTATCGGCCGCAACCTTCGTGGGAATTCTATGAAAAATTTCGCTCTGTGATTAACGAGATGAAGACGAAAGTTGATTCATCCTTATCACCAAACAGTGCTGCGTTTACCGGGTTTCTTATGATGAGCATGGCAGCAATGGAAGAAGCCGAATTTTAAGATTGCATTAGACTGAAGAGTTAATAGTGTTAGAACTAAGACCAAACTGCGAACATTGCGACAAAAATCTGCCACCTGCGTCTACGCAGGCCCATATTTGCACCTATGAATGTACTTTCTGTAGCCATTGCGTGAAGAATGTACTCTATAATGTTTGCCCAAACTGTGGCGGTGGATTCAGCAAACGCCCTATCCGACCGCGAACTGAAAGAAGACCTGGCGTGAGTCTGGAACATCAGCCCGCCTCAAGCAAACGTGTACACACTAAGTATTCTGGCGAAGAAATAACTCAGTTCGCCGGCGCCACGAAATCAATTCGTGCCGAAGATCGTTAACTAGACATCCCAAAGGCACAACATCATGAAATTATTAGTTCGAAATATGGCACGCAGCACCAGCGAGGCAGATCTTAAAGCACTTTTCGAGTCATTTGGCACAGTTCAATCCTGCTCACTAGTGTTAGATCCAAAATCAGGCGGCTCTAAGGGTTTCGCCTTTATCGAAATGCCCAAGGCCGGCGAATCCAAGGCTGCGGTCAAAAATTTAAATGGCAAGGATGTGGACGGCCACAGGATCAGGGTCAAGAAAGCCGACAAAATTGAGAAAACACAGAAATAAAAAAGATCGAAGATAACTAACATTGGAAATGTGTTGGTATTCTAAATCAGTCTGACCTTTTAGAAGCTTCGACACTGCAGCACCATCTGCTAGGCCTAAGGTATAAGCAAAACCCGAACTTATTGTCGCCAACGTCCTCAAGGGTTTGGAGTTAACCATGCAGTTTTGGACTGATGTAGGCGCACAAAGGCCTCACACTTCTGCATTTGAGTAGCCACGAAGCTCGCTTAAGAGTACCCGTTACTGGAGGTCCAAGTGCGCTGGCTAGGAAAAAATCGCCTTGAATATAAAGAAGAACACTATGGAAATTGCTGCTCCGACGGGCAGCGTAACCACCCATGACAGAAAGATTCTACCGACCACATTGAGATTAAGAGCCCCGATGCCACGAGCTAGGCCCACTCCCAATACCGCCCCTACCAGCGTGTGGGTTGTCGACACTGGGATTCCTGTGCCGGAGGCTACCACCACGGTAGTCGCAGCGGCCAATTCTGCGGCAAAGCCACGACTGGGAGTAAGTTCAGTAATATTTCTGCCGATAGTCGCTATCACCTTGTAGCCCCACATCGCCAGACCCGCAACTATGCCACTACCGCCTAGGATTAGAATCCAGAACGGCAGCCCGGATTGCTCTGCAAATACGCCCCCACTTTGTACCACACCGTTCACAGCGGCCAACGGCCCGATAGCATTTGCAACGTCATTCGATCCATGAGCGAAAGCCATCGAGCAGGCAGTGAATATCATCAACACACCAAATACTTTTTCGACACTTCCAAAGTTAAAGTTATCATTATCCGCTGAAACTTCTTTAATACCGCGAAGCAGAAAGATACCGAGGATCATCGCTAAGATTCCTGCTCCTATCGCCATCAGCAAAGACTGACCAAAGCTGAAGTCCAATCCCACATAACGCAGCCCCTTTACCAGAGTAACCATTGCAATCATGAAGCCCACCAAAAAAATATAGAACGGGACGTATTTTTTTGCGTTAGCGAAGGGATCATCCGTATCGAGAACAAATTTCTGCACGCTACGGAATATAAAGAAAGCGATGATGCCGGAGCACATGGGAGAAACAACCCAACTCGCCACGATAGCCCAGACCTTACTCCACACGACAGCATCAACCGAGATACCGACAACCGCGAAACCTACGATTGCCCCGATAATTGAATGCGTTGTAGAAACCGGCCAGCCATAATGAGAGGCAATCAATAGCCAGGTACCCGCCGCTAAGAGCGACGAAAGCATGCCGTAAACTAATAGTTCGGGAGAATCCGTAAACCCAGCTTTCTCGATATCTATGATGCCGCTACGAATCGTAGAGGTCACTTCCCCACCCGCTAGGTAGGCGCCTGCAAATTCAAATATCATAGCGATGAATATCGCCTGTCTAATTGTGATGGCCCCGGCACCAACCGAAGTACCCATCGCATTGGCTACGTCATTCGCACCTACGCCCCATGCCATGAAGAAGCCGAACAAACAGGCCATGATCAGAAATATAGTACCGTATTGAGAAATTATGTCAGACATGTATCACCCAGCTTGTGAAGCTTTATTACTCATCATTATTCATCTTATCGCGCAATCAACAGCAGTAGCCGAGCGCCCACACTTTCTGAGATATCTGCCAGATCGCCGATCTGGTCGATAATTTTGTAGAGAAACATCACGTGTACCGGAGGCAGAGACTCCTCTAACTCATACAGCTTCGCCCGAAGCTTGACCTGACTTACATCAGTTTGGTGTTCAAGCTCATCTAGCTCAGTAATTAGGCCCTCTACAAGATCGACCTCTCTCCCGCGAAACCCTGTCTCGAGCAGCTCGTCCAGCTCGTTGATAACCTTGAGAGCTTGCTTCGAAGCCAGCAGACTCTCTTTGTAATAATCACGAACCTCCTGCACCAAGCTCTCAGGAACCTCCATTCGCCTGCCTAGCATTAACCCAGCTATATCTTTCGCGCGATTCGCCAACTTATCTTGTGTGTGCAGCAGCTCTAACAAATCTGTTCTGGATACTGGAAGAAACAAACTCTTGGGAAGATTCGTCCGCACATCGCTTTTAAGATCGTCAGCACTATTTTCCTGATCCCGAATTTCTTGCTGCACGGCAAGAGCCGCGTCCCAGTCTTTAATGAAACTCGCTTCTAAAAAATCACCCAACAATTCGACGCAATGGGTCGCTATCGCCATATGTTCCTGAATAGGCCTGATCGGAGAACGCCCAAAGAGAGCGCTGAGTGTAGGTGCCATAATTTTGACCCTCGTTGTTTTCGCGCATTATAGTTTTAGTCTTTGATGAAAACTACGTTTTTGTTATATTTTCGTAATATTATTTGGGTGATTTTCTGCAATCCATTTGAGCGAGAGAACTCGCCCAAACGAGCAAACCGATGGGTAATAGCAATTGCTAAGCAAAAGCGTTGTGGTACGCTACTAGACCTCACCAAAACAACAATAAAGAGGAGTGGGCATGAGCAATCTCACGACGCAGTTGGGGCGCCTCCTGACGGTGGCACTTGGCAGCTTATTCTTAGCCACAGGCGGCAGCTTCGCCGAAGATGCAGGCAATCTCTACAACACGAATTTTGATATCAATGCTGGCCTCAAATATTTTGAGCGGCAATGCTCGCGCTGTCACGGCTTCGATGCCAAGGGCAACGATGAGACTGGCGCGCCAGACCTTACTGGTAGATTGGCCCGAGCTAGCTCCGAGGTTGGTATATTCAACATCATCCGCACCGGCATTGCCGGAACCGCCATGCTTCCCGTCGCAGCGGACTTACCTGACACTCAAGTTTGGCAACTCGTAGCCTACATAGGCTCTCTAAGCACCGATCCTGCGAACATCGACCTGCCTGGCTCAGTCGCAAGCGGCACCAGCCTGTTCACTAATAAGGCAGACTGCAATAGCTGTCACATGGTCGACGGACAAGGCGGCAGGCTAGGCCCCGATCTTTCTAGGGTTGGAGAGCGACGTAGCCCAGAAGAATTGCTTAGCGATATGCTCAATCCCCATATTGATGTTGCACCGCGCTGGTGGACAATGCGGGTAACGGACAGGGATGGTGTTGTTCGAGAGGGGCTGCGCATGAACGAGGACAGCTTCTCGCTGCGAATAATGGATGAGGAATTAAATCTTTGGTCTTATCCGAAGAATCAGATTGCATCTTTTGAACGGGTCGAAGCGTCGACCATGCCGAGCTATACACAGACTTTGTCCGACAGCGAAATAGATGACCTTGTGGCCTATCTATTCTCCCTGCGAAAGGAGAACTAAACATGAACAAATTACCTCTATTGCTATGCGCCATTTTCCTAGCGTTACCTCTGCAGGCTCAAGAAGAACCTTTTCAGACTGTTATAACACCTGCGTTTAGTCCGGTGACATGGGAGCGCCTCGTCAATGCCGAGAGCGAGCCCGAGAACTGGATGATGTACTCCGGCACTCTGGACAGTCAGCGCTACAGCCGACTCGATCAGATCAACACGGACAATGTGACAGAATTAGAAATGAAATGGTCTTATCAGATACCTGTGATCGACCGCGCGGAAACAGTACCCACTGTAGTCGACGGCGTCATGTTTATTACAGAGGCTCCGAGCAATCTGACCGCAGTTGACGCGCGTACGGGCAGAGTATATTGGCGTTACGATCATGAGCTACCAGAAGATCTGCGTATTTGCTGCGGAAGAAACAATCGTGGTGTAGCCATACTCGGTGAAACACTTTTCATGAGTACTCTTGATGCCCATCTCGTTGCCATCGATGCGCGCACGGGAAATGTTCTCTGGGACGTCGAGGTAGCCGACTACGAGGCCGGCTACAGCAAGACTGCCGCGCCACTAATAGTTAAAGACAAAGTTGTCACCGGGATCGCTGGCGGCGAGTTCGGCATACGCGGCTTCATCGATGCCTACGACCCCGTTACTGGCGAACTCGAGTGGCGCACCTACGCTATCCCGGGTCCCGGCGAGCCTGGCAACGATAGCTGGTCTGGTGACTCCTGGAAAACTGGAGGCGCCGCCACATGGATCACCGGTTCCTACGATCCAGAATTGAATCTCATCTACTGGGGCACAGGCAATCCTGGTCCAGACTGGAATGGCGATGTTCGCCTCGGCGACAACCTCTATTCCGATTCAGCCCTGGCTCTAAATGGCGACACCGGCGAGATAGCATGGCACTTTCAATTCACACCTCACGATGTACATGACTACGACTCGATCCAGGTACCGATTCTAGCCGATATCGAATACCAAGGCAGCACGCGCAAGGTAATGATGTGGGCCAATCGCAATGCCTTCTTCTACACTATCGATCGTGAAACCGGAGAATTTTTGGAAGGAGAAGCGTATGCGTCACAGACATGGGCGCAAGGCTTAGACCCTAATGGTCGCCCTATTCGTGTACCTGGCATGGCACCTACCTATGAAGGTATTTTAGTCTCCCCTCCTATCGTTGGCGCGACTAATTGGTACTCGCCCGGCTATAGCCAGCAAACAGGTTTGTTCTATGTCACCTCTTTCGATGGCGAACAGGAATTCTTCAAACGTGACGAGGACTACGAAGAAGGCGAGCGCTTCACTGGTGGCGGCGGGCGCTACAATCAGCCGATGGATGCATTCCATAGCTCCATTCGAGCCATCAATCCTGCCACTGCAGAAATCGAATGGGAATTTCCCATCATGCCACGCTCATCAGCAGGCATAACCACAACCGCTGGGGGCATCGTATTCACCGGTAGCGCAGACGGTTACTTCTTTGCCCTCGACGCAGCCAGTGGCGAAGAACTCTGGCATATCTCTTTAGGTGCGCGAGTGCATGCAGCCCCTATGACATATGCTATAGACGGACAGCAATTCGTAACTATTGCATCTGGAAACGTGGTTTATACCTTCGGGCTAAAAGAAGACTAATTTAAGACGCTCTAGCTTATGCATACCTTCGCGGATCCAATAAAATACGCCTCTCGAATGGCGCCCACGAAAACGGCAATCATAGACGGAGCGGACTCTCTAAACTTTGCCGAATTGCATAGGCGTTGCCGCCTGCTAGCAGGGGCGCTGGTCGCGCTGGGGTTGGACAAGGGAGATAGAGTCGCGATCTTAGCCAACAATGGCCAGCGCTATATCGAAACCTACATGGGCGTGCCCGCGGCCGGATTAGTAGTCGTGCCGCTAAATACGCGCCACGCAGTAACAGAACTAAAATATGCCCTTGAAGACTCGCAGACAAAAGTACTACTCATCGACCGTGATCCGGAAGAACTAGCTGACTGCGTAGATCATGTCATCATGATTCCCGATGCCTATGACACGATGCTAAATGAGTCGACGGAGATTGAGCTCGGGGTTAATGTTGAGCAAAGTGATCTAGCCGGTTTGTTCTATACTGGTGGTACTACCGGCAAGTCCAAGGGTGTGATGCTAAGTCATCGCAACCTCATAGCGAATACGTTTCACTATCTAGCCACAGTTCCGCAAGGAAAAGATGACCTAATGCTGGTCATGGCTCCCTTATTTCACGCTGCAGGTTCAAATAGTGTTATCGCTAATATCTGGACACTGGGAACTCAGGTGACCCTCGCCGCATTCGATCCGAAAACAGCCTTGGATCTGATCGAAGAGCATGGGATAACAGAGAGTCTTGGGGTTCCTACGATGCTCGCAGCTATCGCGGAAGAACAACATGTACGCCCACGCAAAACTAATACCCTAAAAATGCTCGCTCACGGTGGTTCGCCGATAGCCACAGAAATTTTGCGCCGCACGCACAGCGCGTTCCCCACAGCAGAACTCATTGAAGTTTATGGAGCAACCGAGCTCTCTCCTCTTTGTACAATACTAACGAACGAACAAGATTTGATTGATTCTCCACTCGCCCGATCCTGCGGCCGGCCAGCAGTAGGCAATGAAATTAATATTCTAGGCCCAAAAGGAGAAACGTTAACTCCTGGGGAAATAGGCGAAGTAGTAGTCCGCGGCCCCAACGTAATGCAAGGCTATTGGAACAAGCCTGAACAGACGGCCGCAGTACTTGTAGATGGCGCTTACTGGACTGGCGATCTCGGTTATATGGATGAGCAGGGCTATGTCTTCTTGGTGGATCGCAGCAAAGACATGATCGTTTCCGGCGGAGAAAATGTGTACTGCACGGAGGTCGAAGAAGCCCTTTACCAACACCCTGCCATTCTCGAAGCAGCAGTATTTGGTGTACCAGATGATAAGTGGGGAGAAGCTGTCTGGGCGGTAATCGTGCCGCGAGAAGGAAGCGAAATAGAACCGTCACAGGTAATTGAATTCTGTCGCGAACGGATAGCTGGATACAAGGTTCCCAAGGGTATCGATGTGCAGCTCGAACCACTACCTAAGTCAGGACCAGGGAAGGTTCTTAAGAGAGAACTCAGAGCGCCCCATTGGGAAGGTCAAGAGCGCTCCGTTAACTAACAATCTAACTATAGCGCCACCTTTGCAGCCCTTCTGCAGGGATTGCGAGCCCAGTGAGGTGAGGAGCAGCCCCCCGCGCCAACTGCCTATGGCGGACTAACAATATGGAGCAACCAACTCCTCACTTTTCTGCCACAACCGCTTTGCATCTTCATCGGTAGCAAATTTTGCAGTGTCTGCGCGCTTGCCCTCGTAGAAATAATGCCCGTCCGCCCCCTTACTCGCGCGATCTTCCGAGCTCGCTAACCAAATAAAGGTAGCTGATCCCTGCGCTACACTTTTCATGAAGGGATACAAGATTAATCCCAACAGACGCGCTAGCAAGCCGCCCTTCTTCCAAATCGGAGTCCTAACCGCACCTGGATGGAAAGAGCTGGCAACCACACTCTTGCCGGCGAGGCGATTCTGTAATTCACGCGCGGTCAATAGATTCATCAATTTCGAACGACCGTAGGCCTTCAAAGTGCTGTATCCTTCCTTTAGCCCTAAATCATTGAAATCTAGAGCACTATTGAAATGCCCATAAGAACTAGTAAAAACGATTCGCGCTAGGTCTTCACCCGCCGCATTCAGAATTGCCGGCAATAATTTCTTGGTCAGCAAGAAACTGCTCAGATGATTACTCACGAATGTGGTTTCAAAGCCTTCTTCGGTAACCGTCCTGCTGCCGTTAGCACCCCCAGCGTTATTGCAGAGCACATCAATCTTAGGGATATCTCGAAGCAAATTATCAGCCATCTCACTAACGCTCGCCAATGAGCTGAAATCCGCCAGGTACAGACTAATATTCGCATTGCCCGTAGTCGCAATTATCTCTGTAACCGCCTCGCGTCCCCTTTGTTCGTTTCGGCAGACCAACGCGACATTCGCTCCCAACTGCGCAAAGCGCCGCGCCGAAAAAAGGCCGATACCACTGTTCGCTCCCGTTACAACATAATTTTTCCCACTCAACGCTGCCTGGCTCATCTAAGTTTCTCTATTTCCCACTAGTTTAAGATTTTCGAATATTACACTGAAATCACTCTCACCTACCCTATTTAGAAATTCTCAGCTTTTGAGATTCTGGGTGAACTGCTCTTGAAAGGCTCTGCTACACAGATCGCTCAGCTAGTTATTTCCCCAATAAGCGGCGGCATCTTGTACTATTGCGCTACACTATGAATCGAATTCTCAGATAAGTTAAAGCTTCCGAGCCCCACCCTATGAGCAACACAGCAATAAGCAGATTTAAAGTCCCTGAACTCCATGAATTACCCGAGGATATAAGGCAGCGCATCCTAGCCGTTCAGGAGAAAGCTGGCTTCATTCCGAACATATTTCTCGCACTAGCTCATAGGCCCGATGAGTTTCGCGCATTCTTCAGTTATCACGACGCGCTCATGGAAAAATCAGAGGGCCTCACCAAGGCCGAGCGCGAAATGATCGTGGTGGCAACCTCTGGATTCAATCAGTGTATCTACTGTGTCGTTGCACACGGGGCTATCCTACGCATTCGTGAGAAGAACCCACTTATCGCTGATCAGGTTGCAACTAACTATAGAAAGGCTGATATAACGGCGAAGCAAAGTATGATGCTGGATTTTGCTGTCAAAATATCGCAGCAGGCCAATGAAATCGCTGAACCAGATATACAGACCTTGCTTGAAAATGGGTTCACCATGGAGGAAATCTGGGACATTGGCTCTATCGCAGCCCTATTCGCTCTGTCGAACCGGCTCGCCAATATGGCTAACATCAAACCAAATCCCGAGTTCTACAACATGGCCAGAAGTGAAATCGACTAGGCATCAGTAGCTAGGCGGTCAAGTTGCTCAATTAACCCTAGCTTGTACACATGTTTGCCTTCCCGTGATACCTTACAGATTGAAGTCTTCTAGAGTTAGGCACTGGCAACTGGGCTCGTGGATAATAAATAGGCTATCAAAAAACCTAACAATGCAGCTAGCGCATACGGCGGCAGCAACACTCTCATCAACCCTCGACGGGCAGTCGTCTATACCAAGACGAATTGGGCACTATCTACCTGCTGGGCCAACCACCAAAAGTACTCAAGGGCTACTTCAGCACGGCATTAGCAATTTCGACAACCTCGTCCTTCCTGATGTGAAAGAAAAGAGTTTACTGCATGTGCGCTACTAGAAATCCCCAGGGATTATCTTAACTAAATCCGGCACGCTGCAGTAGCGACGACAAGTTTACCGCTAGGTCGGCGACCTCTTGCGCACTAACATTTTTTGTTCGCCGCTCATCACCAGCTGACGGTGTTGATTGTGCACTGTAGTGCTCAAGACAATCACGCCAGTTGTCTTTCCTGGAATCAGCTCGCTTATTTCTAGTGCAGGATAAACTGTATCTCCACAATATACAGGCCCCAGAAATTTCGAACTCTGCTCTATTAGTCCTATCAAACTTTCCTCAAGTACGTGCGGCAGCATGCCCGCTCCTGGAGCTGTCTGAATCGCGATCTGGAACCCGTGAGCCAGCATATGCGGATGACCCTTTTTTCGGCAGTATTCCACATCATAATGTATTGGATGGTTGTCTCCCGAAGCGAGCTGAAATGCCGCGAAGTTTGCGTCCCCAAGTGTCCTCGACGGAATAACGAAACGCTGACCAACACTCATGTCCTCGAAGTAGCTAGAATCTGTCAATATATGCAGCGCAGGATCAAAATTTGGATCGATATCTCTCATACTCAAACCACTCTCCTTAAATTATACAAATTCTGCAGCAATCTGTTCCGTACACGAGGATAGTTGCTTGGAAACTGTTATCCAATGGAGCAAATAATGATACGCTCTACGCAGTTAATTACAGAACCTAATTTACCATGAATTATTCGAGAATCGCCGGCGGCGTATGCGCCTCAGCTTTATTGTCACTAGGAATTGCATCAAGCAACCTCTTTGCTGACGATTTAAGTAAGAAAATTCTCACCTTACGAGAGCGGGCCTCCGTCGAAAATCGGATTCTCGAGGAACGTTTAGACGACCTAGTACCACAGCTAATGCAGCAAGAAGGCATAGATGCATGGATACTGATTGCTAGAGAATATAATGAAGACCCCGTTCTAAAAACTATGCTGCCTGCAACTTGGCTAAATGCGCGAAGACGAACAGTACTTATGTTTATCGATCATGGTGACTCGCGCGGAGTTGAGCGATTCGCGATTGCACGTTACGCCGTTGGCAAACTATTTCCTGGAGCATGGAATCCCGAGGAGCTGCCAAATCAGTACCAGCGTATCGCAGAGCTTCTGACCGAGTTTAATCCAAGCAAGATAGCTCTAAACTTTTCAGACACCTATGCGCTCGCCGACGGCCTCACCTATTCAGAACAAAGAGACTTCAGTGCGGCACTTTCTAGCGAATTGCAGGACAGGATCGTATCTGCTGAAAATCTAGCGGTAGGTTGGCTGGAAACGCGAACAACGTCTGAGATGGAAGTATACAAAGACGTAATGAGTATCGCGCACGAGATAATAGCAGAAGGTTTTACCGCAGCTGTTATTAAGCCCGGCGAGACTACTATTGACGACCTTACCTGGTGGTACCGTCAACGAGTGAACAATCTAGGCTTAGATACTTGGTTTCATACCGGAATCGAATTGATGCGATCAGATGCCTCACAATTAACTATAGGTGATGATCCTGATAATAAAAATGTCTTTCACAGAGGAGACCTGATTCACATCGACTTCGGTATCAGTTATCTAGATTTACAGACTGACACACAACAGAACGCCTATATTTTAAAAGACAACGAAACTACTGCACCAAGCTATCTTGTTGAGGCATTGAATAAAGGTAATGAACTGCAAGATATTCTAACCAACAACTTTAAAGTCGGCCGATCCGGCAACGAGATACTGCAGCGCACCAGGGAACAAGCGATAACCGCTGGTATAGTGCCCATTATTTATACGCACCCGATCGGCCTGCATGGCCACGCGGCAGGCACCACTATCGGCATGTGGGACAAACAGGGCGGCGTACCTGGCTCTGGGGATTACGCCATGAACCCCAATACTGCATATGCCATCGAATTAACGGCGCTTGTCGACGTGCCAGAGTGGAGCAGTGCCCCTCTATCGATAAAACTTGAGGAAGATGGGTTTTATGACGGGTCAAAATTTGCGTATATTCAACCTAGACAGACTGAATACCATATTATTCAAGCAGACTGACTAATAACAACAGGACTGCGCCATGCCTCTTGATATTACGTTTACCCTCAGCGATAGAGATCTGGAAAAATTCAAGACCATTGTAGTTAAAGCCAGATCTACTGCGTCCAACCCAAGGGAAAGGCAGACATCGAATAAGCCGCATACAAGATTGTCGAAGTTGCGATGAATTTGGACCTGCCAGGCTTCATTGCAAAACGACTACCACAATTAAAGACACGGCTACAGATATTGAAAGATACTGAGTGGAATTTGAGCTAAGAAGACCGCGATAGAATAATCAGTGCGGTGTCTTATTTTGCAGACTCTATCGACTTGATCCCAGATCATATTCCCGATATTGGATTTCTTGATGATGCGATGTTTGTAGAAATTATTATTCGCGAGTTGCGTTCAGAAATGTCAGCCTATAGTGAGTTCTCCTGCTTCCGTGAAGCAGAAGATGACCGGCTTAGTGAAACCGACAAAAATTTAGAAGAAAACAGAGAGCAATGGTTAGGCGAAAAAAGAGACGAACTCCACTCCAAGATCGCAGCAACAAAAAACGGCAATGATGAAGATTTCATATTCCACATCCTCTAACCACTAGACATTCTCAGAATTCGGCCGCGCTGACATAAAACTTGAGCTCAGCTAATGCTTTTTTGCCATCCCGATTCCCAGCGAGACTTAGTTACAGCACGTCGCATTTAGCAAGAAATGGGCTAGATTGATTATGATGAAAAAGATGACGCGAAATATCTACAAATTTTCCCGCAAGCCTCGCGCGCTATAGCTGCGGATTTTGATAAACCTGCTGAGTGTATTCTTAGCAGCAGCATAGGGTCACTACATCGCTTAGAGAGCGATGTATCACTCAACATTATTGCCAGCTTAATCGCACAAAAGCAGGTTGGCTGCCAAAACACCAAGGAATAGCTAACATATTTTATATGGAGAGGGGGCGGGGAGAATATCCGCGAACCCGACCCGTTGACAGTTAATGCCCTGATTTATCAAAATACCGAACAATTATTAGAACTCTTAACGATGTTGAAAATTCTCAGGGATCAAGTATATTCTGCGTCCCTTTTGAAGCCCAGTCATCTGTGTTTTTGAAGCAATTGCAGCCGACCAAGAATTACTAAAATCCATCGAGCGCAGCCTATTTTTATCCCTACCGAAAACCGGTTGGGAGTTTTAAAGACGTATCGATTACTACCTGAAAGCCTATTGCGTGAAGTCAGCTGCCAAACCTGCTCGATCCAACATTTCCCCATTCAAGAAGACCAAAGAAATCGAACGAGTATTACGAATATTATTTAAGGGATTTTCATCCAGCACTACAAAATCAGCGCTATATCCAGGCTGCAAGAGACCCAGGTCGTCTAAACCCAATCTCTGTGCCGGTTTACTGGTAGCTGCTACAATTGCCTGCATGGGTGTCATACCCAAGCGTACAAAAACTTCCAATTCACGATGACCCGTGTAGCCAAAGAAATGATCAGGTACTGCACCCGCATCCGTTCCTAGTACGATATCAACATTCGCATCTAGCAAGTGTCCAAAGCTAGCACGCAGTTCCGCTTCGCGAGCTTCTTCTCTATTTGCTTTGAGCAATCGCTGGCCGCTCTCACCCAATCGAGCAGCCACAGATTCTGGCAACGAAGCGCGCAGAAAGTCATCAGTTCCAATTGCCTCACGCCGTAACTCTCCCAAGCCCATATTCGGAACAACAAAGGCATTTGCAGCAGTCAGCTGCTGTGCAATCTCCCGACCAAGACCTGCTCCGATTCTGCCGTGCAGGAATCCACTGACGCCAGCTTCCAACAAGCTGGGCATATCTTCAGCGTATTGCTGGTGAGCATAAATTTCGATGCCATTTTTAGCAGCTTCATCAGCGATTGCGCGATACAACTGGGGCGCTAATTTTTGCTGACTGCCGCCGCGGTCATCTACCCAAATCTTAATAACGGAAATATTCTTCGCCGCAATTTCGCGAACCGAATCGATAGCTTGCTCTACGCTATCCACCCCGTAAAGGATGCGCTGGCCAGTCTGTTTCTCGAGTGCAACAGCATGTGTGAGGAACTGATCATTCGGACCCTGCCCCGGCGGTGCCATACCTGCGGCGAAGAGAAAACGAGCGCTATGAAAGTCACCGGCTAGCTGAGCCTGCTGCACCTGATAAGCTAGCGCATCTGGATCGCTACCGGCTGAGAATACCGCCGAGAATCCGTAATAAGCATAACGCTGAAGATGATCGATGAGATTTTCACGACTGTAGTTTTCGGCACCCCAGCTAGTGTGACCTTCGTAACCCAAGTGCGCGTGACTATCTATCAAGGCTGGCATAATCGTCTTACCGCTCAGATCGATCACCTCAACGCTTAACTCAGGCTCTATTTCTGATCGCAGCCCGACAGCGCTAATACGGCCGCCATCGACCAACAATGCCCCTGACTCCAATACGCTTCCGTCACCGATAATCACCCTTACGTTGTCCAGCAAGTAACTTTCTGCCTCGACTTGCTGACCATAGGCAAGTTGCGGAAGGACCAGAATGAGCCCTAGCATCTGCATAAGAACCACGATCGCCGGCCAGAACAGCCTGACTGTGCAATTTCGCTCTCGGGACCTTCCAAATGACAGCTCTATAAGCATTTTCTTGCTCTCTTTTTATCTCTTAGACTGGTAATCTACCATCTTTCACGAATTTGGGAATAGGCTGCTCTTTTGGTACAAGACACACAGGCATACACGACATCGCAAGCACTGCTCAGCGACGCCGCTTCATTAGCGCTGGCCTCGAGAACAGACACAGCAACTCTCGCCAGTGAGGCAAGAGTTTTGTGCGATAGTGCCCATGGCAACGTCATCACTTATTCTAAGAAAGTATTCATACCCCTTACGCACCTCTGTCGCGACGTATGCCATTACTGCACCTTCGCCCGGACACCCAAGCGAATCGATCAAGCGTATATGAGCCTCGAGCAAGTCCTCGAGCTCTGCCATCGAGGCGCCGAAGAGGGTTGTCAGGAGGCATTATTTACTCTGGGTGAAAAACCTGAGCTCCGTTACAAGGCGGCTCGCGAAGCGCTTGCCGAATTAGGCGTCGAATCCACCATCGACTACGTGACTGAAGTAGCCGGTGCTGTATTAAGAGAAACAGGCCTGATACCCCACATCAACGCTGGCAATATGACGAGAGAGGAGATAGACAAACTGCGTCAAGTCAGCGCTTCCATGGGAATTATGTTGGAGTCAGCATCATCTAGACTTTGCGAAAAGGGTATGCCGCACTACGGCTCTCCCGACAAAGACCCTGTGACGCGGCTAGAGACAATCGAAATCGCAGGTCAGTCTAGCGTACCTTTTACCTCTGGCATCCTGATCGGCATAGGTGAAACCCGGCTAGAAAGAATAGAATCCTTACTTGCACTGCGCAGTGCACACGAGAAACATGGCCATCTGCAAGAAGTTATCGTGCAAAACTTTCGCGCGAAAGAAAACACCAAGATGGCGCAGGCACCAGAACCCGACCTCAATGAACTCGTTTGGACTCTGGCGGTAGCGAGACTGATCTTCGGCGCGCAGATGAACATTCAGGCGCCCCCTAATCTCAGCCCAGGCGTGCTTCCACAACTAGTTAACGCCGGCATTAACGATTGGGGTGGGGTCTCTCCTCTTACACCCGACCATGTAAATCCGGAGGCACCATGGCCTCACCTCGAGAATCTAGCGAGAGAGACTGCAGCCGCCGGAAAATTTCTAGACCAGCGACTAACGATCTACCCCGAGTTTGCGTGTAATCCAAATAAGTGGCTGGATGATCAGCTGAAATTCCCAATACTCAAGCAAAGTGATAGCTGCGGATTTGCTAAGAGAGACAACTGGACACCTGGAGCCACCGAGCCAATCCCGCTTCTTGATAAGCAGTTGCTAGAACGCGCCGTTACCCCTGAGCAAGTATCGAGTGATATTCAAAGAATCGTCGCTGCGTGCGAAGCGCAGGCGGAGATTTCAATTGAAGACGTGAGCCGCCTGTTCGAGAGCCGCGGCTTAGACTTCAGCTATATAACACAACAAGCTAATCGACTAAGACATGAGTGTAATGGAGACACAGTAAGCTTCGTTGTGAATCGAAACATAAACTACACCAATGTCTGCTACTTCAAGTGTCAGTTCTGTGCCTTCTCGAAAGGCAAGATGAGCGAGGACCTGCGCGGCCGCCCCTACGACATCAGTGCAGAGGAAATCTCGAGGCGCGTTCGCGAAGCCTGGGATAGAGGCGCCACCGAAGTCTGCATGCAGGGAGGAATTCATCCCGACTACACTGGCCAGACCTATATCGATATCGTTGAAACTGTCAGGCATGCGGCAAAAGATATGCACATCCATGCCTTCTCGCCACTCGAAGTTTGGCAAGGAGCAAGCACTCTTGGCATTTCGCTCGAAGAATTTCTCAAAAAACTTATGGCGGCAGGTCTGAACACCCTGCCCGGAACTGCAGCAGAAGTGTTGGACGACGAAGTCCGGCAAGTTCTGTGTGCAGACAAACTAAATTCCGAAGAATGGCTAGAAGTAATGGAGACCGCCCACAATGTCGGATTCAGAACAACCGCAACCATCATGTATGGCCACATTGATCGACCCAAGCACTGGGCAAATCATTTGCTTCGAATTCGCGCGCTACAAAAGCGAACCGGAGGCTTTACCGAATTCGTTCCCCTACCCTATGTGCACATGGAAGCACCCATGTACCTTAAAGGCCTTTCCCGCCGCGGCCCCAGTTTCCGCGAGGCAGTACTAATGCATGCTGTCGCTCGGTTGGTTTTCCACGGGCAGATCGAGAACATTCAGGCTTCTTGGGTCAAGATGGGCTTGGACGGCGTGGCTGCCTGCCTAAACGCGGGGGTCAACGATTTGGGCGGCACACTGATGAATGAAAGCATCACCAGAGCGGCCGGAGCCAGCTACGGTCAAGAGTGGACTCCTCAGGCAATCGAAGACACAATTCGTAACATGGAGCGGCTGCCTCGCATGCGAAATACACTGTATGCTAGCGCCCCAAAAGAGCGCTACCTCAGCGCCAGTAACGCACAAGAGTTACACGAAATCGAGCTTAATTCCGCCGCCAAGAAGCAGCGAACCAAAAAGCTAGAAAATCTGGCACAAGCTATCTAGCGAGTTCTCGATTATTAATACAGCGCAAACAATCATTAACATCAATCCAAATCCGCCAGTGGATCGTATCTGCTGGACCGCACTCTAATCAGGAAAATGTAAACTTAGAATGAAAATTGCAATTACTGGAGCCAACAGCAGTGTTGGCCTGAACTTATTGAACCATATCGTCTCCGCGACAGACATTGATGTTATCGCCGGTGTTCGTTCTGAGCGCGCAATGAAATCGTTGCCGAGCTCTCCCCAGATAGATCCACGCATCATCACTTATCAGGATCCTACACAATTGGCCGCAGCCTTAGAGGGAGCCGACTGCATAGTGCACCTCGCTGGAATTCTCATAGAAGATAAAAATACCAGCTATGCCAGCGCGAATGTCGACGCTACTGAAGCTGTGGTAGAAGCAGCTCAAAAACTGGGCGCCAAACACTTGGTTTTTATCAGCGTAGTTGGCGCAAGCAAAGATTCTAGCAATGCCTATTTCCGCTCGAAGGGATTAGCTGAGGAATTCGTTAAGAATTCAGGCCTTGCCACGAGCGTCATTCGAACCCCCATCTTGCTTGGGCCCAATACTGCAGGTGCCAGCTCTATGATTGGTGCAGCCACGCAGGCTAAGACAAAGATTCTAGGCGGCGGGAAGTACTCTATGTGCCCACTAGATATCGATGACCTCAACCAGGCCATCCTAAATTGCTGCAATAGCGACTCCACAGAAGCGAAGTTATACGAATTGGTGGGGCCAGAACCCATCAGCTATCGCGATCTCATTAAGAAGACCGCCGCGATGATGAATAATAGTGTTGAGATCGGCTCCGTCCCAGTTGCCATCGCCAAATTAGTTGCCGCAATAAGCTCTCGCATCAAGGGCGGGGGCATCACACCAACAGTGATCGATGTGATTACGATGGACGAAGTTGTTGATAAGAACTCAGATGGCGAGCTGAACATCACTCTCACGCCTTTACAGAACACTTTGGAAAAAATATTGGAGCATCAGAAAAGCAAATGAGCGAAGAAATCGAAAACAACCCAGAAGCAACAACTGATCCCGCGGCGGAAGCAGCACCCCAAAAGAAAAAACCCAGCCCGATCGGCCGCGTTCTTTTCCTCATTCTTACTGCACTGTGTTTCGCCTATCTTTACTACAGGCTCAATGGCGCTGCTGGTCGCGAAGGGCTAAGTCTCGTCGAATATATGACGCAGGTATTTGCTACAGTAGATTGGATTCCATGGCTTGCATTAATGGTCTGCTACTCGCTCTTCTATTTCGCAATAGACACCCTGGTGGTCACGAAAGCATTAAACTGGTTTGTGGCCGACATCAAGTATAAAGATATCATGCCGATTCGCGCCAGCGCCTACATCATCTCAATTTTCAATGAGCAGATCGGCAAGGGTGCAATGGCCTACTACCTCAACAAGCGCGATAAGATTCCGGGATGGGAAGTTGGCTCGGTAATGTTATTCGTGATGTTCTGCGAAATTTACTACCTGCTGGTATGGGCTACTATCGGCTTCGCCGTCAGCGGCGATTCTCTTCCCGACGTATTCGGCTTGGTCCCCTATATCGCAGCTGTTGCCAGTGTATTGTTCGTCCTTTGGATAGCCTATTTTCGAGGGGCGATTCTCCCGAACAATAATTTCCGAGAAAAAGTAGTATTCCACGCCTTTCGTCAAGCCAAGCCTTGGCACTATGGAGCCTTCTTCTTACTTCGTTCACCTGCCCTGCTGGCAGCCATTGTTGTCTACACGATAGCACTCAACT
>CASQMQ010000030.1 GCA_949430125.1 uncultured Pseudomonadales bacterium | reverse complement strand
GACAGCTATGTAGCCCGAACGCCACCATGCTTAAGCATGAGGGACTGTGCGAACATCCCTACGTCGAGCGCAACTGTCGGTCCAAAGTCTGCGATGCATCCCAAGAAACGCGATGTGGGGTGCATCGAAGAACTCGAAAGTTGCGCAGCACCGCGCGCATCCGCCCTTCCTTATCGCCCCTGCCTATGCCCATCTTGGAATAAAGCGCGACTGCGCAGTCAACCTGTCTAGTACGGTATTCGTCTGCGAAGTCGCCACGGTAAGGGTAGTCGGGGTTAGGTTTAACTCCCCCCGCTGTCGCCTCAACCATCTGTTTCTTGAGACGATTCTTTAATTCACCCGAAGCAACATAGACCTTCCATGGCTGCACATTGCAGTTGGACGGTGACTGATGCGCAATCTCGAAGATTCGATTCATCACTTCTTGCGGGACTTCTTTGTCCAAGTAGCCACGCACCGAATGCCGTGCATAGATCGAATCAATCAGACCCATATCTGGGTCGGCCACGTTGGACTTCGCTGCTTCGCGCTCATTTTTCATGCATCAATTCCACATTCAATCTTGAAGATTAGTCTTCGTTCGCTGCTATTATCTAGCTCGGTTGCTTAGCTCAATATGCGACCGCCATCGACATCAATGGTAGTGCCGGTAACAAAACCGTTTTGCATGACAAATAGAATACCTTGCGCAACTTCTTCGGATGTTCCCGCACGCTTGATCAGGTGAGACGCTGTCATCGCTGCGAGCTTGTCTTGCTTCTCTTCACCCATCCAATCAAACATCGCGGTATCTACAGTACCCGGCGAAACCACATTGACACGCACTGGCGCCATCTCTACAGCGAGGCAACGCACTAAATTCTCAACCGATGCACCAACACAGCTTAACGGAGACTGGGCAGGCCTAATTTTACGAGCCGGCGAACCACTAACAAGTGTTATAGCGCCATCTTCGGCAAGATACGGAGCTCCAACTCTAACAACCTTGGCATAACCCCAAAGCTTATCGTAGGCAGCCTTGAACTGATCTTCAGTTTGCTCGAGGAAAGGCTTGAGAGTTCGCTCTCCGCCCACTGCCGCTGAAACCAGATGATCAACTGTGCCAACTTCTTTGAATATGGCCTCGAGGCTGGCGGCATCGTGTGTATCTGCCTGCCGCACTTCGAAGCTGCCATTGGCGACTTGCTTGGCTGACTCGATATGTCCTTCCGAGCGTCCTGCCGCCCAAACTTTCGCGCCTGCAGCGGCAGCTGCCTGCGCTGCTGCAAGTCCAATACCTGCCGTACCACCGATAATTACTACATTCTTGCCGGTTAAGTTATTGATAGTCATTTCTTTTTCTCTCCAGTGCTTGTGCTAGTTATTCTTTAAATTGTTTACTTCTGAATGATCGTAGACTGCGCTTAAAAAACGCGGCCTGGATTAAGTATCCCTTGCGGATCCATTGTGTGCTTTAGCGCCTTCATGAGTGCTATCTCAGGCTCGCTCTTGCTGTAAGGCAGAAACTGTTTCTTCATTAAGCCGATACCATGCTCAGCTGAAACTGCGCCATGTAATTCTTGTATTAGGCCATAAATGATCTCGTCAATCTGTAGGTGAAGACTAAGTGTATCTTCTCCTACATGAATAACGATATGTACATTGCCATCGCCAATGTGCCCGAACAGACCTAGTATCGCTTCGGGCCATTCAGAGCGTAGCCTGCTCTCAACCTCCTCGCCGAAGTAACCCATGTCATCAACGTTTAGGCTCACATCGTAGGTATGCATGTAACCGACACCTGGATATATCTCTGCCGCCGCATCGCGCACGGTCCAGAGATTCTTAATCTTCGTGTCCGAGTCGGCCACGATGACCTCCTCGATTAGTTTTGCCTCACTTGCCTGCGACAAGACCTCGAGGAAAAGATCGCTATCTTTCTCGGCGTGCGAACCCATGCTTTCTATAAGCACATAGAAGCCAAAGTGATCCTCCATCGGCACCGTAGCATGAGGCACGTGCTGATCGATAAGCTTGTAAGTGTTATTCCAGACAACTTCGAACGCGCTAAGGTTTGCGCCCAGGCCTGCCTGCGCGTGTACCAACAGATCTGCAACCTGCGCGAAATCGTTGACCGCGCACATCGCCACAACCTGACTGCTAGGTTTTGGGGAAAGCTTGAGTACGGCGCGAGTGATAACGCCCAGAGTGCCTTCGCTGCCGATGAAGAGCTGTTTTAGGTCGTAGCCGGTATTGTTTTTTCGCAGCTTGTGCAATCCATCAATGATCGTGCCATCCGCCAGAACTGCCTCCAAGCCCACTACCAGCTCGCGCGTCATGCCATAGCGTATGACACGATTGCCTCCAGCATTGGTAGAGAGGTTGCCGCCTATGGTGCAACTGCCTCTTGCACCCAGATCTAGCGGAAATAACAAATCGTGAGCATCCGCTTTTTCTTGAATAGTTTGTAATTCAACCCCAGCTTCGACTGTCATCGAGCTAGTGAAAGGATCTATCTCTATTACTTTCTTCATGCGCTCGAAACTAAGTGATATCTCCCCTTGTAGCGGCGCGGCAGCGGACACTAATCCTGTCATACCACCCTGCGGAGCAACCGGCTGACCGGCGGCATGGCAGGCTTTGAGAATCTCAGATACCTGCTCGGTGGATTCGGGCCGCAGCAATAATACTGGAGGTATGGATCTGGCACCCATCACATCCTGATAATTCTTCGATTCGATATCCGCACCCTCGCGGTATCCAGCAAGACCGACGATAGCCTTTAATGACTCGATTAATAGTTCACTTTCACAATCAGCCATAACGCTCTCTCAATAGCAGGCAGAAACGAGTATGAATAGTAGCATAATCGGATCACTGCTTGCCCAGCAGAGCTGATAGGAAATAGGTTCGGCAGCTCGAAGTAATGCTGCTAGAATCGAACCTTACAAGAACGTAGTCTCCTGAACACATAACATTTGAATCCTTGCACTCCGCCAAGGCAAGTTCTTACAAATAGGGGTTAAATTATGAAGAATTTTCTATTGGCAGCGTTTGCTGCAGGGGCAATAACTGGCTGTACATGGGTGCAACTTACTGCCGAGGGTAAAAATGTCAGTCTTGTCAGTATCGACCTCATCGGAAATTGCGAACGTATAGGTCGCGCAACCTCAAAGACCTTAGGCTCGATTGTTATGGTTGAACGTGGCGGCGGACGCCTGCAGGAAGAACTTCTAACTCTGGCCCGAAACGAGGCGGGACGCATGGGTGGTAACACCGTTGCACCTGAATCCCTCATCGATAATGGCCAACAAGATTTTGGTGTCTATAACTGCCCGAGGTAGCAGAAATACTGACCTCCCGCTAAATTAGCCCTCACCGCAGCGCTAAAGTTTCGATTGCAAAGAGAAATAGTTCTGGACCTTATCTAAATATGCAATCAGTTCCCGAAGCCATACCCGGCCCGTAGCAAGGTTAAATAAAGAGGGAGCCAGCTAGTGAAAATCATCAATCTAGACGATAATACCCACCTAGGAATTTCTTCATCGAATGAACCAAATTCAAGTTCTAGCCGACCTACTTATAAATCCAGTGATCGGTCAAGACTAAGAAGATTCAGATAAGACTAGCTGTGAGGCCGCAGCATAGAGATTTTTGTAAGTGGATGTATATTCTCAATGAGGATTTAAATATGGAAAAAATTCTACTCGGTCTCACAGACGCATTCGCTCAAGCACCCTATAAAGTGCTTCGATACAAGAGCTTCATACTCGCCGGCTTAGTCGTTATGACTTCCTTCATGGCTTACGGCATCTATACACGCACCACGCTAGACATGACCACGGACAGCTTCCTAGATGGCACAGATCCCGCCGCCATAGCACTTGACGAATTTCGCGAACAGTTCGGCAGTGACGAATCTATTTTCCTCGTTTATCGAGCAAAAGATGGAGATGTTTTTTCCAGAGAATCTATGGAGGCCGCACAGCAGCTGACAGACGATCTACGGAACTGGCAGTCATTAGACCGAACCCAATACCCCGAGGCGGTAAATGGCATCGAGCTAGACTGGGAACAGCTCAACCATATCCGTCGAGTACAATCTATTTCCAACCTCCGCTATCAGGAAAGCGTTGGTGATAGCCTCCTTTCCAGTCGATTGGTACCGAGTTCTTTGCCGGAAGAGAATGAAGAACTAGGGCTAATTCGCAGCAACGCCCTCTCCCAGGATGACTTTTTGCTTGCTTTTTATTCCGAGAATACTGAGTACGGTGCCATACTGATTCAGACAGACTTCGGCACGAATCCTGTCGAGGGCTTCGTGTCGGCGGTCGATGCAGCTGACGTGTCGCTCGATGATAGCTTCGGCGCCTTCGGCGACGATGAGACATTTGATCTAGAATTCAATGACGACATAGAAACGCAAAAAATTGAATTTGAAGCTGTAGATATGTTCGGCTATACATCCTTCCAAGTAATGTCCAAGGCGATCTACGAAAAGTACGAAACACAGTTTGAATTCTTTCCAGTCGGCACACCTCCACTCATGGAGTTCATGCTCGGGATGCTTGATGAGATGCAAGTCCTCGGCATGATTTTAGTGCTGATTTTTATACTCCTCCTATGGATACTATTCCGCTCATTCAGCGCAGTTATCTGGCCGCTCGTTACAATTCTATTAAGCATCGCTTGGGCATGGGGGATTCCCGCATGGGCGGGCATCGTATTAACGTCCATGATTTCACTCACGATCATGTTGATATTTGCTGTGGGTATAGCAGATTGTGTGCACGTAATGAGTGCCTATTTTACCTTCCGCCGCGAAGGTGAAGAGCACTACATAGCCCTTTCTCATGCTTATAGTAAGACTGGTCTCGCCATATTGGTAACTACCATCACCACCATGTGCGGTGTTATGGCTTTAACAACATCTGACCTTGCGATGATACAAGTATTCGGATGGACTTCTGCCGCGGGAGTATTCCTGGCTTTCTTCTTTACTATCGTCCTTCTGCCAATACTGCTCGATCTTTGGCACCCGGGAGACCCCGATGCGGACGCGAGCTTTGCAGACAAGTTAGGCAAGCGCTGGCATAGCCTAAAGAAAAATACGAAACTAAGCATAGCGGCTATCTACTTCGCCACGGTATTTGCGCTTTTAGGTTTAGCGGTTGGTAGCTACATAGCGTTGGTGACCATTCTTACCTACGTGGTCGTCAACTGGCAAAAAGCGATCCTTGAGGCCGTCCCAGGCATCGTAGAACGATACCCTTATCTAATCATGACTACCTTCGCTGGCATATTCGTTGCCTGCCTGTACGGCATGAGCCAGATCCGCATCGATAGCAATATGGCAGAACTCACACGTGAAGACTCCATCCTTCAGCGCGCCTACAATGTTGTAGATGAAAACATGGCTGGCTCGCAGAGCATGGAAATTGTGATCAACACGAACGCTATCGATGGCATGATGAATCCAAGACTACTGCAGGCGGTTGATGAATTACAGACCCGTATCGAAGCGAGATACCCGAATGAAGTATCTCGGACAAATTCTTTAGCAAATATTGTAAAAGAAACGAATAAGGTCATGAACGATAATGATCCTACCTTTGACCGCATTCCCGATTCGGAGTTGATGGTCTCGCAGCTGCTCTATCTTTTTAATAGTTCTAACCCAGAAGATCGCCGATCTCTTGTATCGGACGACTACAGCAAATCACATATATCAATCAGTGCTTACAATGCGGGTTCTTACCAATACCAAGCCTTTTTTACAGAAATGGAAGAGGAAATTGCGGATACCTTCGCTGGGCTTGAATCTGAAATCCCTGAATTACAGGTAACCGTTACCGGCGGAATGGCGATAATGATGCGAATGGCAGATGATCTTGCCCGGTCGCAATATACTAGCTTGTTGCTGGCGCTGGGTATCATCAGTGTCATTATGATAGTTACTCTAGGGTCATTTCAAGGCGGCTTGCTCGCCATGATTCCAAATATGATCCCAGCTGTCTTGAGTTTTGGCCTTATGGGTCTGTTCGGTCTGCCACTGGATGCTGATACATTATTGATTGCGCCTATAATCATTGGCATCGCCGTGGACGATACCATTCACTTCATGACTCACTATCGAATCGATTTGGCTCGCACTGGCAGTATTAGTAAGGCGCTAATCAGCACAATTCGTGACGTCGGACAGGCGGTAATGTTCACGACTATGATCTTAGCACTCAGCTTTGCTCTACTGAGTTTTTCAGGTCACTTGGGTATGGCGAAAATGGGGTTCTTTGGAGCGATCGCAATATTCTTTGCCCTACTCTGCGATCTGTTCTTGATTCCAGCGATGATAATTGTGTTCAAGCCGACGTTTGGTGTGAAGGATGCGAATATTGAGATCGATTTTTCAAAAGCTGCAATAACACACTCGTAGGATGCAATAGGGCGCCGGAGATAAAAATGCAAAATAACATTCCAAGTAGGGGATTAGTAAGTCTAATAGGTGATCCTATTTCTGCTCCCACTGCAAAGCATCGCACAAGATCTTAGCGCGAGAGAGATAATGGAGAAGCTAGAAGACACTCGCCGTGCCACTTCAAATTCTGCGCTCTCCCGCATGCAACTTTCGACCTGCAAGTTTGGCGTCCGCGAGGGAAAAATTACTTGTGCAGAACGTCCGCGCGTCAAATCTTTAGAATCAGTTGGCAAGGGATATGGGCTTAACCTTAAAGACACCCGCTCGGTCGCAATACTTCTAGATCCCCCAGCTGAGCGCGGCATCGGTATGCTGAGCTTTAGTTATGATGAGGGCGCGAGGGACAACGAGACTTGGTTGTATCTATCTGCTTTAGGAAGAGTAAAGCGCTTGGCTAGCGGCAGCTCGGATGATGAAACTGAGCCTGGCTCACTATTCGGCTCCGAGTTCTCAACCGAAGATCAGGATACTGGAAAGCTGGATGAGTATGAAATCAACCTACTCGAAGAGACACTGGAATCAGGTCGTGAAGTCTGGAAGATTGAGACGATTCCCAACGAGAAACGCGCACGCCAGTCTCGCTATTCTCGCACCGTACTTTATGTCGACAAAGAACGCTTCGTCGAGCTCAGGGTAGAGATGTATGACCAGTACGGCAAAGAAATTAAGCGTATGCTGGGAGCTCGAGTCGAGCTTATGAATGGCATCTGGGTAGCACGATCTACGACGATCATGAATCTTGTGACAAACCGACTCTCGAATATGGCTTTTCTTGAGATGCATACCGGCATCGATGTACCGGATGAATTTCTAACCCAGCGAACTCTCACGGATGCGGCCTTCAGAGAGACTGAGCTGGAAAAACTGCGCGCGCAGATTGACTAGTTGGAAAGTACCAAATAATAGAAATGAAAAAATTAGCTGGCCTTGCAGCCACTACTCTACTTGTCGTTCTGAATCCTGCAAATGCGCAAGACAACGTGTTGATACTCGATAATGATGTGCCATTCGACGGGGATTTCATTTTCGACGACGATTTATTCGGCGGTGCTTTCGATGAGAACAGTTCAGCCAATACTAGATCCTGGCTCGACGACTTTACCATCAAGATCAGTCAGCAGTTCTCTGGACAAGCAAACAATCATGGGATAAAGATTACTCCTGGCTTTTCTATTCCGCGAGAGGCCGAACTTGAAACGAATCGACTTGGCGCTAATATTCGCTATCAGAACGCTTTTGCACCCGGATGGCTCCTGCAGGCGAGTGCGCAAATCCGGATTTATTTGAATAATGATTACCAGTATCGAGCTGAAGGGGATTCAGTCGATATTGAATCTCGCGGAAATGAATTTTTCCTACAACGTAGCTTCGATCAACATAGCATTAAGCTTGGCCGACAGACTGTCGTCTGGGGGGAAACATCCGGAAATTCGGTACTAGACGTCATTAATACCACCGAGTTCCGCGACTTCAACATCATCGATATTGAAGATGCTCGATTGAATCAATGGATGTTGGTCTGGGATTATTTTGGCGAGAATTCCAACTTCTCCAGCTTCGTCAATCTCTATCCAGAATTCAATCCGGCTGCGGTGCGAGGCAGTCCCTTCTTCTTCGAGCCGGAGTTCAATCTTACCGACTACGATCGCGACAGCAGCATGCTATTTGAAGCTGGCACACAGTGGCGCAAATCATTCGAGGGCAGCGACATCTCTTTTATGGTCGCTTATCTTTATGAAAATCAACTACGCTATGAAGATCCGGAAATGCGAATAGGTGACGCCGCAGCCAAGACCAACGACTTCTTCTTGCTAGGCTTCAGTGCGAATCGAGCTATTGGTAAATTGCTATTAAATTTCGATCTAGCCTATAGTCATGATGTGCTAGCCGACAGTTTCAACTTCCCCGGAACGGCTAGCCTCGCCAACCCAATAAATCTTAAAAAAGATCAGATCGGCAGCTCTTTGGGTTTCGAGTATGCCATCAGCAACGAACAGACCGTCAGCCTTGGCATACAGGCGCAAATGCTGTTAGACGAAGATGAGGGCTTATTACCTGGGCAATCATTGATAAACGAAGGCGTTTTTGGGAGCTGGCTGATGCGCTACAGCAATACGCTAATGAATAACGATTTGGTTATTTCATCAACACTACAGGGCGATTTAGCAGCAAATTCGCTGCTGGCACTTCTTGGGGCCGAATATACCATCAATGATAACTGGTCTATCGGTGGTCAGATAATCAACATTACTTCGAATGACGAATCGCCACTGCTTTTTTTTGCAGAAGATGTCAGGCTCTCCGTAACTCTTACCTATTCTTTCTAAGAAGTCGGTTACAGCAACACTGCAGGCTGAAAATAAATTCTAGGAATTAATTGGCCTTTCAAAAATATTTTTGTCGAACTCATTTTCCCAATTAGCAACAGCAGTTGAGACAGACAAGTCGCCACCGATGTTTACAGCTGTGCGCAGCATGTCCAAGGGACGGTCGAAAGGCAGGATGAACCCAATCACAATCGCGGTCTGTTCCGGGCTCATGCCTATAGTCTGTGTGACTGCAGCAATAAGAAATAAAGAAGCCCCGGGGACGGCGGCCGTGCCTATAGATACCAGTGTGGTCGAGCCTGCAATCAATACATAATCCGAAAAAGCCAAGTCGATGCCAAAAGCCTGTGCGGCGAAGACAGAAACTATACCTACATACAGTGCCGTGCCATCCATATTAATCGTAGCGCCCAGAGGCAAAACAGTAGAAGCGATTATCGGTCGAATACCCAGATTCTCCTCAGCGACCGACATCGACACGGGCAATGTTGCCGAACTTGAGGAGGTGGAGAAGGCGACTAACATAGCGTCACGCGCACCTCGAAAGAACATGATCGGTGACAACTTCAACGTAAGTTTTATAATGATGAGACCATGAACTATAAATAGATGGACAGCCGAACCAATTAAGACGGCCACCGCCAAGAGTATTACATCAAGCAACGCCCCAATACCTTGAGTTCCCGCGACAGAAGCAATCAAAGCGAACACTCCAAAAGGTGCAACCTCCATAATCCAATGGGTTATGCGCAACATCATTTCGCTACTGGATTCCATTAGATCGGCGACAGGCTTGCCTTTTTCACCTATCGTTAGCAGACTCACGCCAACTAGCAGCGCAAAGAAGATAATTGCCAGCATATTCCCTTCGGCGAGCACAGCTATTGGGTTATGTGGCACGATGCTCATCAGGCGTTCCGAGAGTGGAATAGCTACCTGAACCTGCTCAGGAGCAGTCGCAGAAAAATCCACACCAACACCGGGCTGCAAGATTACCGCAAGAATCAACCCGATTGTGATAGCTGCCAAGGTAGTAGCCATATAAATAGCCAGCGTCTTAACGCCAAGCGAACCGAGCTTATTCGGGTCACCCATGGACACCACACCCGAAATCAATGTTACGAAAACCAGAGGTACAACTATCATCCGGATTAGCCTAACGAATAGGGTTCCGACCCAGGCAATGCTGTCAGAGCCTGGACCCCATATCATTCCCACGATCGCACCCAATATGAGCGCCGCGAATATGCGTTTCCAAAGAGCTATTTCAAACCAGGTTGATACCATCTTTTTTCACCAATTATTTGTCTTATATTTTCTCTGTATTAGCGACCCACTAAACGATGGTGAACTAATAAGGAGAGGGAGATCTAATTACTGCTTGCTAGGAGACTATAGAAGTTCATACCATAGTTCCAGCCCCATACCCCACACCCTAGAGCAGCCAAAATGGTCCAGTGGATTCAAGGAACCGTAGTCGACAATATTCATTGGACAGAAAACCTCTATTCACTGAAGATCGACGCCGATGTAGACACCTTCATAGCGGGCCAATTCACCAGCTTAGCATTGGAAATTGACGGCGAGCGCATTGACCGCCCCTACTCCTTTCTGAGCGCTCCAGGCCAGAATCCCCTGGAATTCTTCTTCTATACCGCTACGAGCGGCGTGCTCTCAAACGCCATGTTAGAACTGCAGGCCGGCGACCCCATCTGGTTGAAGAAGAAGCCAATTGGATTCTTCACCCTAGCGGCAATACCCGACTCAAGGGATCTATGGCTGTTCGGAACAGGAACAGGAATCGCACCCTTCTTCTCTATACTTAAGACCCAAGAGCCCTGGGAGCGATTCGAGAAAGTGATTTTAGTGCATGGTGTTCGCGCCAACGCTGACTTGCGCTATCAGGAGCTTATCGAAAATATTCAAAGCGATCACGGGGATCGCTTTCAGTTTAAAGCCTTCGTGACTCGAGAAGATGTACCTGGCGCCTATCGCGGCAGAATCCCCGCCGCAATTACCGATGGCAATCTAGAAAGTAACTGCGGCATAAACCTCTCGCCCGAGAATTCTCAGATTATGCTGTGCGGCAACCCCGATATGGTGAAGGAAACGGTCGAGGCCCTTGAGAAGCGTGGGTTCAAGAAAAACCTTCCCCGCACCCCCGGTCAAGTAACCGCCGAATATTACTGGTAACTAGTCACTAATTTCCAATCGCCTAAGCTCGCGCCCATATCGGAATCATTGGCAGTCTGGAGAAGAGGCACATGAGCTTTTGGCGCGTCTGGCTATTTATTTATCGCCTTGCATGCATTAGCCGCGCTATATCATCCCTACTTAGTTAAGGATACTACGCTTCGACGTATGCTCTCTTGGGGTTAGCGTTGGAACGTAACCGCAGACATTAAGAACCTCATATAGTTTGGGGCTTATTTACGACGGTCTTTGAGCAAAGGGTTCCAAAAACTTTGCTTTCATTTGCCATGATCGTTTTCGTTTCCAGTGTTCGATGACAGTTTACTTATTTCGAGTTTGCGGAGACCACCTCTGGCATTGCATTCTTACGACTTTGCTGGAATCACTCATTCTTACGAATTCTCCAAGCATTGTTTCCAACTCTATTTTCGTGAACGAAATAAGAGAGGCTTCAGTATTTCCTTTCATTTGAACGAAACTACTTACAGTGACATAACCAATTCCCCATTCGTGGCTATCCCACATTGTTTGAGTACCAGCTTCCAAATAACGAACACGTTTATCAATTCCAGTCTCGAAGAACGACAATATCTGCTTGATACCATTGTTCGAAGGCGTGCACTCAATAGCAAAACCTCTGTCGCGACCATAGGAAACTGGAATCGCTAGTGTACAAATCAAAATCAATAGTAGTTTCTTCAATTTTTCCATTCTCTAGCAGTGTTCTCAATTTTTGATATTAACGCCCTAACTAGCAGGCCGCGACTAGTAATTTCGTTAGCGCCGCCGAACTCATGGCAAAAGTATTGGGCATGCCCGGCTATAGCTTTTCGGTTATTGATCATCCTGTAAGCGGTGCCAGCGATCAAGAGTTGGAGGCTAGAGCGTTACAGACCATGGCAGCAATTGATGAGCACATTCTTCTTTAGCTTGGTTAAAATGTCAGCACCCTGGCTACACGCCAACCTGCACGCTCTAACTGCATTTGTTAAACCCGAATTATCCGCTTGCGTTCCTTCGCGTGCCTAGTAACAATCCCCCTTACTTTTTTCAATCGCAGGAAATTAACTATGTCTGACAGCGCCAGTAAAGACAACCCCGAACAAGCCGAGTTCCGCCAACACTGCCGCGACTGGCTATGCGACAACACGCCTGCCGAACCTTCATTCAGGCTACCAATTTCTGCACTCGAGATAATGACTGAAGAGCAGCTGACATACCTTAAGGATTGGCAGAAATCAGCCTATGACGCTGGATTGGTAGGTTGTGACTATCCAGTAGCTTATGGCGGAGGTGGACGGACCAATTGCCAACGCATAGCCAACGAGGAAATGCATAGGGCTAAAACGCCTTATATGCCTAATATTATCGGCCTAGGTATGGCGGCACCCACTCTGCTTCAGTATGGCCAAGAAGAACTGAAGAAACATTTACTACCACGTCTCTTCTCTGGCGAAGACATCTGGTGTCAGGGCTTTAGTGAACCAGGCTCAGGTTCAGACCTAGCCAGCGTGCAGACCTTCGCCCAACGTGACGGCGATGCCTGGGTAATTAACGGGCACAAGGTATGGACTTCCTTGGCACACTTCGCCGCGTGGATGATTATCTTGTTACGTACAGACAAGACACAAAAGCATGGAGGGCTATCCTATTTTGTTGTGCCCATTAGCTCTGCATTGGATCAGGGCGTGAGTGTGAAGCCACTCATTAAGATGACTGGGGAAACGGGGTTCAATGAGGTGCTTTTCGAAGATCTTGAGGTCGACGATGGCTTACGTCTAGGTGCGCTCGGTCACGGTTGGCAGGTTGCCACCACGACGCTATTGCATGAACGCGATGCAGGCGAATTGGTAACGCCACGCTCGGGAGGAATGAAGAACGCAGCAACACATAATGCCAACACTACAAATCTGATAGATCTGGCGCGCAAGACGCAATACAACGGCAAAGCTGCAGTGGAAGATCCGCTACTGCGTGACCGCATTATGCGACAGCTTATTCGAGAGACCGCGCTGGAGGAGAACCAGCGACGAACTCGTGTACCTGCGTTACTAGAACATCCTGCACGCCTGCAATTGCAGAACAAACTACTTAGGTCCGAGATTGCACAGGAGACCTCTGCACTGGCGCTTGAAGTCGCAGGTGCTAGTGCCTCGCTGTATTTAGGCGATCAGAATGCTCCAGCCGCCGGCCAATGGCCGCTTGCCTACATGAGCACCTATGGAAACACTATCGCTGCCGGTACTAGCGAAGTGCAACGCAATATTCTGGGTGAGCGCGTGCTCAGCTTAGCTAAATCGAAGTAAAGACAAAATAAGGAATAACATGGCACAGCCCGATGACTATGGCTTCTCTGAAGAGGCCTCTCTGATTAAGGACTCCGCTAGAAAGTTCTTTAAAAACAATTTTTCTACAGACAAGTTGCACCGAATGGTGGCTGACAATTCAGATTCTTCCCGAGCGCCTGAAAGCCTCTGGAATAAAGAGCTCTGGCAGCAGCTTCTAGAATTAGGCTGGACCTTGCTCGCAGTTCCAGAGTCAGCAGAGGGACTAGGCTTGCCAGCGGTCGCTGTTGCGGGCTTGGTAGAAGAGGCCGGAAGAGCCGCATTTCCTTGCCCGTTGCTAGCAACGCTGAATGCGACTTACGTGCTTGCTGCTTGCGGTGATTCCGGCAATGCAGCACTCAAGGAAATCGCGGAGGGAGCCACTGCCACACTCGCGCTGACAAACCGAACCGGTTCTTGGCGACTTCAAGACACTGAGGTGAGTGCCACCCAGAGGAAACTGAATGGTACAGCCTGGTTCGTGCAGGACGCGCGCAAGGTTGACCGGCTTTTAGTGTGCGCAAAGAAAGACACAGGGCACTCACTGTATTGGGTGGCAAGCGACGCACCAGGAATTACAGTGCATGCCGATAGGATAGTCGACCTCACACGGGATCAAGCCCATGTCGAGTTTCTCGATGTAGAAGCTGAGGAAATTTGTGAGGATGGACTCAAAGCACTAGAGCAGGCATTCCCAGCCATCTGGACGATGCTCGCCGCCGATGTGATCGGAGCTGCGGAATGGCAATTGCAAACCACGACTGAGTACGCCCGCACGCGCACGCAATTCGAACGTCCCCTAGGTTTCTTCCAAGCAGTGAAACATCCACTAGTCGACGTAATGATCCAGATAGACGAGGCAAAATCCCTTGTCTATAACGCAGCCTGCGCGATCGATCACGAACCGCAACGCGCAGCGGAATACGCCCACATGGCCAAGGCTTCCGCGAGTGAAACTGCTGCGTTCGCCAGCAGCCGATCAGTACAATTCCACGGCGGCATCGGCTACACCTGGGAGTGCTTCGTACAGTTGTACTTCAAGCGTCAGAAACACAGCCAATTGTTGTGGGGCGATGCGGCTTGGCACCGTGCTCGATTGGCAGACATTGTGTTGGGGAAAATTGATTGAATTGGAATAAAAGCCTTTCTAGCGCAGTTCCAACTAGGCTTGCATTATTTTACTAGCTTTGTCAGGCACCCCATAGTGTGAGGTTTGAAAGAGCCAAAAAAGCGAGCGGAGAATTTGTACAATTCTTTACAAAAAAAAACGCCGGCATACCAAGATGTGCCGGCGTTTTTTAAGGCTTAGTAATCGTTCTAGAATCTAAATCGAATCCCAGCCATCGCCACCCTAGGAGCTTGTGCCCGTGCGCCATTCTTAGGCGCTCTAGCTACAATATCTTCGTCATCTGAGACGTTTGTTACTACAAGATAAACGTCTGCATTTTCATTAATTTCCCTTGTTAAAGAAAGATCAAATTGATTATAGCTGTCTACTTTTGTACCCAAGGAGCAATCTGCTACGGAACAGGTTCCACCAAAGGCGTAAAGCGTTGCTGCCCCTGACCAACCTGTACCAGTGTCAAATCCAGCACTCAATGCAAGTTGAGAATCAGGGAGATCTGGTATAGACATTCCCGAGGTAACATCTCCCCAAAAAGAGCTATCAAATGTATTCTTAAATTCAGCATCAGTTGATGTGTAGCTTACCCTCAGCGGGAAGCTCATGCCGCCAGATTCAATCACTGTTTGCGCGAGAAGTTCAAAACCACTTATCTCTGCTTCTCCAGCATTAAATGTGTCTCCAATCTCGCAGTCATTCACTGCGCCACCAGAAGCTGTGCAGCTTCCGAACATGTTCTGATAATCTGTATTGAAATAGCCGAAGTCTACGAAATAAGATCCTGACGAGTATCTAACGCCAAGCTCAGTACTTTCCGCCTCCTCCGGATCAGCCCCACCAGATGTCGGCGTAAATCCTTCATTGAACCCAGCATAAACCAATACATTATCGTTTAAAGCATAAGTAGCTCCAAGCCCGAACATGCTAGCGTCATCATCTGAAAGTGTTTTGGGATAACCCTTTTCAGTGTTGACAGCAGTCCTTTGAGTATCGATATATCTTTTTTGTTTTATCTCCCACTCTTCGGAACGATAGCCGAGGTTTAAGGTTAAGTCGCCAAGTGAAATAACGTCATTAATATAGAATGCCGAGGCTTTAGCTGTTGTCAGGCGATTATTCGAAGAATATCCAGGCATAGCACCTTCTGTAAGGGCGCCCATTTTTCCGCCTTCCCAGTCTGCTGTGGCATACCACTGCATTCTATCCTCGCTATCTTCTGTCTCTCGATACCCGACCGTGACATTATGCATTTCGTTGGACCAGCTACCCTTTAAGTCGATCCCTTCAGATTCATATACTCTGTTATTATTCTTGAGCTTAATTTCAACTGCCTTGAGATTATCTCCATTAAGTATCGCCGCTGCATCAGCGCTGCCCTCATTAGCTGCACCAATGATGTTGTTAATGCCATTGCCTAGGCCGTAAACTTTTTGATTATCAATCTTGTCAACTTTGAACCAATTTCGGGCAAAATCATTCTGATAAGCCGTCATACTAAAACCAAAGTCGCCCACATCTACCGTGTAGTTAAGTGACAGTGTCTCATGGTCATTATCCATATTGTCATACTTTGATAACCCGTATCTCTTATGAGGGTCTGATGCAAAAGACGCATTCGATAATCCGACATAAGTTTGATCTGAATCTTCTTCTGACCATTGATATTTGAAATTTAATTCTTGATAAATATCAGATCCACGATCACTGTTTACTCGAAATTTTGCGATATAATCATCCTTTCGGAAGCCCGTGTCCCCGCGCTCGTCTTGGAAGCTATCAAAGCCGTCAGTTTCCCAAACGTGAGCTTCTAAAAGAAAGCCATAGTTTTCTGCTGAATTACCATATGTAATATGTGTCCTAGAAGTTCCATTTTCGCCCGCTTCCTGATTCACAAAAATTTGCGATTCTTCAGGTATCGGAGTGCTGAGCATATTTATAGAGCCACCTATAGTGTAAGGGCCATTAGCTATTGCGGCTGAACCTTTGAGGACTTCTATACCGGCTAGGCGGCCAGTAGTTGGAAAGTAATACGCTGAAGAAGCTGCATATGGCGCGGGGGCAATTAATATTCCGTCTTCCATAAGCGTTATTTTGCCTGAACGATCGGCATAGGTGCCGCGAATGCTTATGTTTGGACGTAATCCGTAACCTTCTTCAGGTCTAAAATTAACCCCGGGGACAGCCGAAAGAATTTTATGAATATCGGTGTATTCGAAGACCTCTAAGTCCTCTTGCGTAATTATGTTGCCAAATCCAGATAGGCTACGAGCGTCTTCTTGGGTTCCGATTATCTTTATTGTTTCGATATTCCGCTCATTAGTTGTATCTTGGCCTAGTACCGGTGACGCGAGGCTAGCTAATGAAACTGCTGCTGCAAGATGACTCAATTTGGAGATTTTAAAGTTCATTTTGTTTCCATCCCCCTGATGAAGGGTTAATAAATATTGATAATCACTAGAACCTAACTCTATTTTAGGCCTTCCTAGAGACCCAGCGTTCATGCTCGATCGATTTCTCATTATAATCTAATAGTAATCTAAATACAATCATTATCATTATCATTATCAGTATCATTAATTAAATAACTCTATCGTCGACCTCACACACGATTAAGCCTATGTAGAATTTCTCGATGTAGGAGCTGAGGAAGTTTGTGAGGATGGACTCAAAGCACTAGAGCAGGCATTCCCAGCCATCTGGACGATGCTCGCCGCCGATGTGATCGGAGCTGCGGAATGGCAATTGCAAACCACGACGGAGTACGCCCGCACGCGCACGCAATTCGAACGTCCCTAGGTTTCTTCCAAGCAGTGAAACATCCACTAGTCGACGTAATGATCCAGATAGACGAGGCAAAATCCCTTGTCTATAACGCAGCCTGCGCGATCGATCACGAACCCAACGCGCAGCGGAATATGCCCACATGGTCAAGGCCTCCGCGAGTGAAACTGCTGCGTTCGCCAGCAGCCGATCAGTACAATTCCACGGTGGCATAGGGTACACCTGGGAGCGCTTCGTACAGTTGTACTTTCAAGCGTCAGAAACACAGCCAATTGTTGTGGGGCGATGCCGCTTGGCACCGGGCTCGATTAGCAGACATTGTGCTCGGGGAAATTGGCTAAATTAGAATGAAAGCCTTTCATTTCATAACTTGATCTGAGCTATTGATTTACATCTCATGTTACTGCGTCAGCTCAGAATGACTCATGCTGTTCACCTGCTCAATTATCTTGGCATAGGCTCTTGTTGTAGCTGCAAGACTAGCCGCAGGAATTGCTTCAGTTGTTTCAATATTGGTATGCAGCAAAATACCAGCATGCATCAACACAATCGAGGGAACAAGATCGGCGATAGTTCTAATTTCCCCCACAGGCCCACCGGTCTCGGCCCAACGTGGAATACCAAAATCATCAAAGGCCTGCAACGTTATTTCAGCTAGTTTATTTGAACCATTTATTTGCCAGGAAAAAGGCCCTATTGCGTTGGTGGTGCACAGATCATCGCCGAAGCGATCAACCAGCGCATGGGCAGTATGTTCGGCATTGATTAACAGCACAGCTTTATCGAGTATCGATTCGCGATTCTCAAACAACCAGGTGAAGCCTGTTCTCGCGATATTGTGGTGTCCTGGCGTGCCAATAATTTCTACTGTTCGCTTTCTATCCGCTTTTGGAATCTGGGCAAAGTAGCGCATTAATTCCAGAGCGGTGGCTACACCGGAGGCGTTGTCGGCGGCACCTTCAAAATACGCATCGCGATGGGCGACGATAACAATTTTCTCGGCATCCGGAGATGCAGCAAGTACTTCGCCGCGCACACTGGAGGTGCTTAAACCGTCCACATAATCAACCTCGAACTGCAGGTCGATTTCAACTGGTTCAGTCAGGGCAGCGTCGGTTAGCAAGCGTTGTAGAATTGCGCCATCGGCCGAACCAATGGAAAAAGTTGGCACCGATGTTCCCACATCGTAAAACGCGGTTTGCAAATTGCCTGGCAATTCGAGCACTATAAATATTGCCGCCGCTCCCAATTGCTCCGCTCTTTGTAAAGCGCCAATTCTGCGCACCGAATTGAATACAGTGCTGCTGGTTGCTATTGAGTGAAGAACAACCGCTTTTCCACTCACATCCCTTCCCTGAAAATCAGTAGCCATGCCCAAGCCAACATCGATCAACTCAAGTTTTGCACCCGCCCCTGAAGTACCAACCGAGCCATAGGCTGGCCAAGCTGATGTCAACTGGGTGGCTTTGCCATCTAGCTCAACAGTTAGCTGCCAGCTTTGAGGAAGCCATTGAGTTGGCAGCGGTATAGAATCAAGTCGTACGTTTTCTACACCCGACTCGCGCAGTTGGACCATCATCCAGTCTGCAGTCTCGCTATCAGCGCTAGTACCAATAATGCGCCCCCAGAACTGATTACCTGCCTGTCTATAACGTTGTGCAATGTCAGTCTGTTGTTCGACGAGACGCTTCATGCGGTCGCCATCGATTGAAGCGTAGGCTTCATTACCTGGATTACTTAATTGGAGATAGGACGAATCCGGAGTAAATTCCAGACCGCCGGTCTGCTCGGAAGGCGCAATACATGCAGAAGGCATTGCTGTTCTTGGATCTATTGAATTTGCCTGTGCAGTTGCGACTGGCACATACCAGCAAAACCAGCCAGATCAGTAAATAGTGTGAATTCAATCGAAACTGCATGGTTACTCCCTATTGTTTTCTATTCGAAATGACTTTATCGGAGCTAGTGACAGTTTGGACATACAGTAGTATATGTTTCCCGTGACCCCGTTCATTCTTCCTGTTCTAAATAATTGCATAGCAGATCCTGTTGAGGGCAAAGAGGAGCAGAATCGTTGAAATTTTGCTGCGTCTTACCCGGAACGCCTAGTCGAAAGACCACTTGAATCCACGTCTGTGGCTGTCTAGTATAGGTCAGTCTGGCTAGTGGCTGACAGACAAGTCCCGGACAAGTCTCCACTATTGCGCTGTTTTAAGCGCTATAATCCTTCGCACGAGTCAATTCATTAAGGATTGGATAGAGTGCTGGATATGAATCGAGTTTCAAGACTGACTACACAAGTATGGGGTCTACTGCTTGCAGGACTCTGCGCAACAAGCGCAGCGCAAAACGCTGATCGATCGGCAAGGCTTCTTCTCGAGACGGCCGCGCCACTTCGTGTGCACCAAGACGAAGATCCACCTAACGTTTTATTCATCATCGTAGATGACTTGAACACAGCCTTGGGTTCCTATATTGGTTCGGGGACTAGGCCTCACTATGCCACGGCGAAGCACACCAAACCTGGATCGGCTTGCAGCAGAGGGTATCCGTTTCGAGAATGCCTTCGTGCAGAACCCTCTGTGCAATCCCTCCCGCGCATCTCTTTTGAGCGGGCTTAGACCCAACACGGTTGATGTGCACGACCACCTCGACCTGGCCACGTCACAAGGTTGGCGACGAACTGCGTATGCTGCCCGAGCACTTTCATGACCATGGCTATTTTACCGGCAGGGTCGGTAAGGTTGGTCACAACTCCTTTGAGCATGCGGTGAGTTGGGATGAATCGAAATTTGCCCTGTCTCGGGATCCGTCACAACTCTTCCATACACCTGGCTATCTACCCGGCGACGATCTCTCCCAGGTGAAAGACAACACTTGGACTGAAGGATCGGAAAATGGCATGTCGCGTGCGGATATTTTCGCTGGAGCAGGAGGTGGCCGAGGGCTAAGTCTGCCACTGACCTGGCGTGCCACCGGCGAATCGCCACCAATGACCCCTGACGGAACTACGGCGACGAGAATTATTCAGCTCATGGCAGAGAACCGCGACAAGCCCTTCTTCCTCGCCGCGGGCCTGCATAAGCCGCACCAGCCCTGGGTCGGACCCGTGGAGTTCTTCGATCAGCACCCTGTAGATGAAATTGTGCTACCAGAAACACCTGCGGATGACACAGATGATAGTCCCGCACCTTCGACGCTGGTCCTGGAGGATGACGCCGCGCACTCAGAGCTTCAAAAAAAGCAGGCAATCGCTGCCTACCATGCCATGGTGACAATGGCAGATCACCATATTGGCCGAATGCTCAAGGGCTTAGAGGACCTCGGTCTCGCGGATTCCACGATCGTGGTGTTTACCAGCGATCACGGGTTTCAATTAGATGAGCATGGCGGGCTCTGGCGCAAGCAATTCCAGTTCGATGAATCGATACGCGTGCCCCTCATCGTGCGACTGCCCGATGGCAAGGGTGCAGGTACTGTTTCCAATAGGATCGTTGAACTGGTCGATCTCTACCCTACCCTGATCGAGCTGGCAGCATTACCTGATCCAGAACACGATCTGGAAGGTTCAAGTTTTGTGCTTTTACTTGATAAGCCGGATCGCCCATGGAAGTCCGCGGCATTCTCTGCCTCCAGACGCATGGCGGGATCTAGCTCAAGTAATAACCCCCTGATGATCCAAGAAGGCCATGACGGCCAGACTATTAGAACGGCTAGATATCGCTACACGGAATGGACACCGCTGGGACGTCCGGGTGACATCCTGGCGGAGCTGTATGATCTCGAGCAAGACCCGATGGAATACAATAACCTTGATGACGATCCGACACACGCAAGCCTGATCACTGAACTCTCTGCGAGACTCGCCAGGGGCTGGCAGGGAGAACTACCTCCCAGCTCGGGCAATTGAACCTCAGCACTCATGGTGAGCGCGCTGGAAATAGGAACTTAAAATGCAAAAAATAAATTCGAGTTACTTTTCCCTTGGGCTATTTTTACTGTCCCAATCTGCGCTGGCGCAGACCCCCATGGATGCACATTCCTCCAACTCCTGTTTACTCGGGCAAGTTGATCAGGCATGGGTTGAGGGTGCTGAATTTATTATGGGTGACGACTCAGCCTATAGAGAAGAAGGCCCAGCTCACGCAGTTTCCGTATCGGGATTCTGGATGGATGCGCACGAAGTGAGCAATGCACAATTTGCTAAATTTGTTGAAGAAACGGGCTATATCAGTGTCGCCGAACAAAGCCCTAACCCTGCGGACTGGCCAGCGGATGTACCCGCAGAGTTTCTGCAGCCTGGTTCTGTGTTGTTCGTTCCTCCTCTTGCAGGACAGCCCGCAGACAATTGGTGGTCTTGGGTGGCGGGAACTAACTGGCGCCATCCAGACGGCCCAGATAGCAATATCACGGGTAGAGACAATTATCCGGTTATTCATATCGCCTTCGAAGACGCCGAAGCTTATGCAACGTGGGCGGGACGATCGTTGCCAACCGAGGCACAATTTGAGCTGGCGGCACGCAACAAAAAAGACAGCAGGTATGCCTGGGATGGCAATGAGCTTGCCCCTGATGGCCATCATCATGCCAATACATGGCAGGGCTCATTCCCTGTGGAACACTCATCAGAAGACGGTCATGTCGGCCTGGCGCCGGTTGGTTGTTTTGGGTCAAACGATTACGGCATTTATGATCTTATCGGAAATGTCTGGGAGTGGACTTCCAATTGGTACTACCCCGAACACGACCCATCAGACGCGTTGAATCCAGCTGGGCCTTCGCAGCAGGCAAGCGTGAGTAGCAATCACGGCAATGCCGTAGCTCGAGTTATTAAGGGCGGCTCCTATTTATGCGCCGAGAACTATTGTCTTCGATTCAGGCCTGCAGCCAGACAGGCCCAAGATAGCGGACTTGGCACTAGTCATATTGGCTTTAGGACAGTGCTAAATCCTGAATAGAAATTTTTTGATAGACGGAAGAGGCCCAAAAGAGGCAGAGCGAAAGATCAGCCGGGTTGTAATTCCCAAAGAAGTATTAATCTAGTAGTTTGTAATTTCGGCAGCAACCGGAAGCCTGAACTGCTTTCGGTATTGACCTGATACTTGCATCCTTTGGGCAAGATTCGTTAGGGCTTGATTCATTTCAGAACCCACTTCCCATTGAGCATCGGCCAAAACAGTGTAAACACAATCCTGCATGTTCTTTATGTCCTCACTCGCCGAAAAAATCATCGACCGTGAATTGCTATAACACTTCAAATAGTTGCTCAAAGCCAGAGACGAACTGATGTCGGAATTCTGCTTTGCAGTCCCTTCCCAAACAGTAACTATTCTTGCGGTATCCCTCAGCATGACCAGTTCCAAAAGCGTCACATCGCGCGCACTGCCTATGTTCTCCTCGACACCCTGGAACGCATACATTAATGCCTCGGCTCCATAATAATCGTCAAAATTCCCATTCTCACATCTGCTCCTTGTTGCGCAAATAAACGTAGCAGTGGATTCCCCTGACAAGCCATAAGCCGAATCACTTTCCATCACAGACGCCAAGTCAGCAACAACTTGCGAAAGATTCGCCAAATCAAAATACAGTTTAATAAGAAACCCAAAAAGCGTTACTACACACACCGTAGTCACAGCGAGCCGCCAATAATGTTTAGCTTTGTGTAGCATATTCGCATACACATCGGCGCTTTCTTGAGATGAAGTAATCTCATTGGGTTCAGCACTATCGCTATGCCGCTGCACACTTTTTTCTGTAGGGGGTGCCGCGGGTAGAAAGTCTGAAAACGGCCTATCGAAAATCGAGGCAAGTGCCTTTGCCGTATCCAAAGACGGCGCTCCCTGACCATGTTCTAATCTCTGAATGGTCTTGACACTTAAGCCAGATAGCGCGGCCAGCTCACTTTGCGACCAGCCTTTTTGATTTCTGAGTATTTTGACGAATTCTTTAGTCATTGGGGCCTCAACTGGATAGATTGAAGTTTATGGATCATAGAGGAGCTTTGGTGCCAGAACAATACCCCTATGTTTAGTAGCGACTCAGCCAATCGCATAGTCAACGCATACAAACAAGCGACAGGCGATCGGTGATAAGTGGCTAGAGATGAAAAACCTTTCTAGCAGGCAATGAGGGTTCGAATGAATACACCATAGAACATAGTGTTACACGGTTAGCATCATGATTTGAGAAGCGCTTTTTAGCTAGTAACTATTAGACAAGTCCACGCCGACTGCGAAATTCGCCGCTGGCGTGGACTTCATACTTCGGGCTGGCAACTAATCTTATTGCTAAAAACGATAGGCAAACTCGCCGTACACCCAACGCGGTGGAATGCGTATATATTGGGAGAAATTGTTCCATGATTCGTAGCTGTGATCGGTGAGATTGTCGCCGCGCACAAACAGCGACCATTTGTCTGTCTCTAACCCAAGGTTTGCGTTTAGGCGGCGCACGGTATCCTGCTCGCGGGATGCAGCTGAGCAACAAGGGACGTTGGTCAGATTAGCGGCACCACCTTCTTCAAAGGCATACGACGCGGAAGCGACTAAAGTAGCACCTGCGAAGACGCTGCTGTCTCTCAAACTCGCAAGCGGTTGTCGGTAGACGAATGATCCTTTAATCTGATTTGGACGCAGAAAAGGCAGGTCCGCACCCGCACTGGTTGCACGCGCGGCTGCTGACACATTCGCCGCCAGACTGGTAACCTCTCCCAGGCCCTTGGCATAGCCGAGGTTAAGCAGCAGCGTACCGCCGTTGTCGAATAGCGTACGATGAGTTGCTTCGATCTCGTAACCCCACGCTTCAGCTTCGCCAACGTTGTCGATGAAGTACGCACTTGGAATTTCGTCATTGGGCGCAATTGGCACTCCCGCGGCATCTTCACCTACCCGCGATCCATTAGGATTAAAGCCTAGCCCGACACCAGCCGCATCCAGCAGCTGACACTGGTCCGGACAGCCGTTCGAATTCGTGTTTAGAAAATCTTCGTACTCAGTGAGAAAGATGGCGGCGTTGAGCGTGAGTGCATTATCAAACCAAGTACTCTTCAACCCCAACTCGTAAGTCAGTGACGTTTCTTCGTCATAGGTGAGCTCAGCTGGAAAGAGTTCCAGGCCAGGTGAACCCTCATTCAAGTTCATGCCGCCATGTCGATAGGAAGAGGCTACCTTGGCATAGGCCAGCATGTCGTTGTCTTCGAAGCTATACGCGGCAGTGACGGCCCACGGCAAGTTAGTGAAGGTATCCCCCGTGGTGAAGTCCGTCTGAGGATTGACGGGATTAGCCCGGTCCACCGCGCCTCCCTGGTTTCTAACGCGATACGTGAGGACGTCGCCGTCGAAATTATCCTCTGCATAACGAATTTCGCCGGTCAGCGTGACAGGTAAATTGTCAAATGCATATTCGGTGCTGCCAAATACGGCCCAGGAGTCCGAGTCGATGTAGGTGTTGCGAAATTGCGAGTTGGGCGTTGTTTGTCCAGACCACTGATCAATGACTTCGGTGTTTTCGTGCGCGAAGTAGTCAGCTCCGACCAGCCAGGTAAAATTGCCTGAAGTTTCGGCGGCGTAACGAATTTCCTGAAAGAAAATGTCATTGTCTACGCTTCCAATCGTCTGCAAATTGCGGGAATTGAGCCTGGCGTTCGGGCCGTTGTAATCGCCATCCGAGAGTGTAATGAGTTCGCGTTCACGATAATTTGTTACAGCTGTCAGGGTGCCACCTGCCAGTGTCCAATCGATTACTAGGTTGTGGTTGTCGACGTCGTTCGTATTTTTAACCGGTGAGTTGATGGTGGTTCTGAATGCATCTTCGATGTCTGGTACCAGGCTGCGCCGCGCACGGAAGGTGTCCGTGAACACTTCGTCCTGTGTATCGAACACATAGTTAATATCCACTGTATCAGTGGGTCGAAAACGCAGAGACAAACGGTCGTGCTGGTATTCTTCAGTATCGATATCGCGACCGTTGACGTCGGTATAGAAGCCCTCATCCCGCTCTTCATCCACGTGGCTAAACCGCATGCCAAATTGCTCGTTAATCGGGATATTGATCTTAGCTTCCAGCCGTTGAAAATCCTTTTGGCCTAGCGCACCGCCCACATCGATAGTGAATTCGTCTTCCGGTTTTTTGGAAATCAGGTTCATAGCTCCACCGAGTGCATTCCGACCGTAGAGCGCACCCTGGGGGCCGCGCAACACCTCAACTCGTTCCAGATCGTAGGTGTCTAGCCTAGCGAAGTTTTTGCCTCCTAGGCTGTTGGTAGCGAAGTAGGCACCATTGCGGTACAGGCCGGTGGCTGACACAGAAGCGCGATTACGTGACTGTCCCGCACCGCGTATGGTGGGTTCAGACAAAGAAGCCGCTTGAGTCTCGTTTATGCTGATGCCAACAATCAGATCGGTGATGTCGCGTAGGTTAGTTACACCGCCCACGGCCTCGATAAACCCTTCTGAAAGGGCAGCGGCAGAACTGGGTATATCCTGCAAGCGTTCTTCCCTTTTACGAGCGGTGACGACCACTTCTTCTATCAAGGCGTTAGTTTCTTGCGCGATTGAGATAGCTGGTATGGTCTGACCGAATAGTGTGCAGAGTCCCCCGGCCAGCAGATAATTGATATTGCTGCTTTTTTTTCCAGCGGCAGTGCCACCGGCTATTAACTTCCAATATTTCATTATATATTCCCTCGAAAAACTGCTGAAGCTCGAAAATGAGCATCAAAATTATTAGACTTCTATTATTATTGACACTGGTTCTAACTCAGCCCGGAGTATCCCTCAGCGGCTTGCGAGTTGGACGCAAATTGCTGCAAATGTCCTGCCCTCAAGATGAGTGTTATGCGAAAGGTTCAGCACCACTGCATAAGAATAGAGACCGAAAAAATATCACGCA
>CASQMQ010000029.1 GCA_949430125.1 uncultured Pseudomonadales bacterium | reverse complement strand
ATCAGATACTGAATTAAAACCTAAGACCCTCACTAGTGCATTCGAAACCACATTGACCACCCATACAACTGGATACAGAATTTTAAGTAGTAGAAGCAGGATCAGGCTAGAAGGGTGGGCGATTTTCTCAGGATAGAGTGCGGCAATGGTCTTCGGTGTTACCTCGGCGAATATCAATACTACAAGTGTTAGGACGATTGCAGTAATTAGTGGTGCTGGTTCGCCGAATATTTGAATTGCGATTGTTGTGGCGATTGCTGCGGCGAGAAAGTTAACGAAATTGTTGCCAATCAGGATGACGCCGATCAGCTTGTCGGGAGTTTCCAAAAGTTTGCTCGCGCGACTCGCCCCTGCGTGTTTATTTCTCGCGAGGTGCTTCAGACGGTAGCGATTAAGGCTCATCATCGCGGTTTCGGAGCTGGAAAAATACGCCGAGGCTATGATCAGCAACCCGAAAGAAAGGAGCAACATGGCTAGGCTGGGTTCTTCGGCGCTCATTTAAGAGCTATCTCGTAGAGGCGATGATGGAATAGCTGGATTCGAATGCGCCATCAAATGATTAAGTATTCCAGAGCGAACTTCACGCCATAGAATCCTATGATAAGCAGCGCGAACCCACTCAGGGTGCCGCGAATAGCAGTTTGACCACGCCAGCCAAGTTGGTGGCGGCCCCAGAGTAGAACTGCGAAAACGATCCAGGCCAAGAGTGAAAATACGGTCTTGTGAATGACTCCGTCTACGCCCCAGATATCATCGAAGAACAAGAACGCGGTGGTGATGGTAAGGGTCAACAGCATCTGCCCAACCCAAACCAGTTCGAATAGGAAGGCTTCCATGTCTTGAAGCGAGGGGAATTTACGAATCAGTCCACCGGTGTGCCCGTGTTTCAGCTGATGGTCTTGGTAGGCAAGAAAACCAGCCTGTAAGGCGGCGATGGTAATAAAGCTGTAGGACAAAATCGAGATCAACACATGGCTGGCGAGGGTCAGGCTCATATTCGTCGGCGGATAGTCGCTGCGAATGACCAAAGATGCCACGATGCTGATTGCAGCAAGCGGAAACAAGCCGAGGAAGAGTATCTGCAGCGGTTTGCGCAGGCTGCTAATGAGCACGGATAACGAAATTGATAAAGTTATTAGGGTGGTGATTTCAAACAGGCCGAAGTGAAAGCCATCGGTTCTTAGAATGACGCCGTAGGCGCTCAACGCGTGGGCCAAGACGGCTAAACCACCGAATATGAAAACCTGGCTGCGTGTATCTTTATTCGACCTGAAATTCATGGTTTGAAAGACAGAGCCCATCAAGTAGAAGAAAACAGCGAATAGTCCGGAAATTACGGTAACTTGCATGATGAATAAAGGATTGGGCTTCGCCAGAGACGCGTTAAGAGGGTTAATAAATTCAATAGGAAAGTGTCGCACATGTATACTAACGGTAGAAGCACTTTTTTAATGCACTTGGGATTCGCTATAATGCTGTCCGACCAATGCTTCGAACCATTTCTTAGAAACCGGTTCGATAAGAACCCTAGTAATTAGCTCGCTCAATTCACAGTCAAGTAGTCAGGTGGTAGCCCGCAGTGTTCGACAACCTTACAGATAGACTCTCAGGTACATTTAGAAAGCTCACGGGGAAGGGCAACCTCACCGAAGCTAATATTAAGGATGCCCTTAGTGAAGTGCGCCGCGCACTGCTCGAGGCGGACGTTGCGCTGTCTGTGGTCAAAGATTTTGTCACGCGAGTCAGTTTGCGGGCCGTTGGACAGGAAGTCTCCAAGAGCCTGACGCCAGGTCAGGCATTCATCAAGATCGTTCAGGCCGAACTCGAATCTATCATGGGTACCGCCAACACTGAGTTGGATCTAAAGGCGGCGCCACCGGCAGTTATATTGATGGCCGGCCTGCAGGGTGCAGGTAAGACCACTACCGCGGCCAAGCTCGCGCGATGGCTTAAGAACGATTTGAAGAAGTCGGTGATGGTGGTGAGTGCCGACGTTTATCGTCCGGCGGCCATCCAGCAGTTGCAGACATTGGCTCTTGAGGTCGATGTAGCGTTCTTCGCCAGCGATAGCAGCCAGACGCCTTCGGCGATTGCAGCGGCGGCTTTAGCTGAGGCCAAGCGCAAATTTGTAGACGTATTAATAGTGGATACTGCCGGACGCCTAGCCATCGATCAGGAAATGATGGGGGAGATTCAGCAGCTTCACAGTGAGTTAAATCCAGTTGAGACGTTGTTTGTCGTTGATGCCATGACGGGGCAGGATGCCGCCAACACGGCTAAGGCATTCAATGACGCCCTGCCGTTAACGGGCGTAGTGTTGACCAAGGCAGATGGTGATGCGAGAGGCGGTGCCGCTTTGTCCGTGCGACATATCACGGGAAAACCCATCAAATTTATCGGCATGGGCGAGAAAATGGACGCGCTCGAGCCGTTCTATCCTGATCGTATCGCCTCAAGAATCCTCGGCATGGGCGACATGCTCTCGCTTATCGAGGAAGCTGAAAAGAAGGTCGACAAGGTTAAGGCGGAGAAGCTCGCCCGTAAGATCAAAAAGGGTAAAGGCTTCGATCTAGAAGATTTCAAGGAGCAGCTCGCCCAAATGCAGAATATGGGTGGCGTAGCCAGCATTATGGATAAGATGCCTGGCCTCGGTGGGCTTCCACCCGGGGCCGCGAAAATGGTGGATGACTCCAAATTTCGACAGATGGAAGCGATTATTAATTCAATGACACCACGTGAGCGAACCAATCCAGATACTCTGAATGGATCTAGGAAAAGGCGTATTACGAATGGCTCAGGAACCCAGATTCAAGACCTGAATCGACTGCTGAAGCAGCACAAGCAGATGCAAAAGGTGATGAAAAAGATGAAGGGCGGCAACATGGCCAATATGATGCGCGGCCTAGGCGGTATGCAGGGCGGCGCCGGTGGCGGTTTCCCGGGTGGGCCAGGGCAATTTCCCCGCTCTTAATGAGGTAATAATTCAAAGAAATGTGAAGCATTTCGGGTCCTACATAAATGTCTGACTATTTTGTGTGTTTTAGCTGCGTAACCCGCAATAATACTGTGCCTGTGGGCTTCCAATCACACCCCAATTAACATAGAATACCCGCCTTTTTACCCGAGCACGTCTGTTCTTACTCTGTGCAGGGGGCAAATCAGCCTCAGCTCGCGTAACTCATAAACACTAGTTTTATACATTGGAATGACAGGAAATACTTATGGTCACGATTCGATTGTCACGTGGTGGTGCTAAGAAACGGCCTTTTTATCACATCACAGTAAGTGACAGCCGCAGTGCGCGTGATGGGCGTTTTATTGAGCGAATTGGCTTCTTTAACCCACGTGCTAAAGGTCAGGAAGAGCGTTTGCGTCTTGATCGCGATCGCATGTCTTACTGGACTGCACAAGGTGCACAGCTTAGCCCTCGCGTATCAACACTAGCGAAGGCTGCGGTAGAGATTTCTACAACAGAGGCGTGATTTTGATATCGCGTTGTCCGGGTGGTAAGTAAATCCGAAGCAGATAGTGAGAAGGTTATACTCGGAGAACTTGGCCGGGTGCATGGCCTAAAGGGTTGGTTGAAGCTGATTTCCTTTACCTCACCGATTGAAAATATTCTCAACTACTCGCGCTTTACTGCACAAGTTGGGGGGCGGTCTCAGGAGTTAGAGCTCGACGATCACAGCCATGCGAACAAGGCTCTGTTGGTCCATTTCAAGGGTTACGATGACCCTGAAACGGCAAAACTACTGACCGGCACAGAATTAACGATAGCGAATGAGGAACTGCCTCAGTTAGAACACGGTGAATTCTATTGGCATCAGCTACAAGGCCTTAGAGTGGTCAACCAGCGCGAACAAATGTTTGGCCGGGTTAGCCACTTGTTAGAGACAGGCGCCAACGATGTGTTGGTAGTCAAAGCAGATAGCGAAAGCATCGATGATCGGGAAAGGCTTATTCCCTATTTACTAGATTCGGTAGTAATCGAGATAGATCTGGGAAATCAGACTATCCGAGTAGATTGGGAAGCAGACTATCTGGATTGAGCCCTCTTTACTGATTAAAAAGCGCTAATCAGAAGTGACAGAAGTTGTAAGCCAGAGGCGTAAGCGATGCAGCTTGGAATAGTCACCCTGTTTCCAGAAATGTTTGCTGCCGTGACGGAACACGGCATCAGTGGTAGGGCGGTACGCTCGGGTCTAATGAACCTTGAGCTATTTAATCCGCGCGACTATACGACTGATAAGCATCGCACTGTGGACGATAAGCCATTTGGTGGCGGTCCCGGAATGCTAATGAAAACCGAGCCGCTAATGGCATCAATAGCCGCGGCGAGGCAGGCAGTAAGACAGAAACAAACGATTGGTGAGAAGGCTAGAGTCATCTACTTGTCGCCACAGGGGCAGACGCTTAAGCAAGGTTCGATTATCGATCTTGCCAAGCGAGAAAGCATGGTTTTGCTATGCGGTCGCTATCAAGGCATAGACAATCGGGTGCTTGAGAACGAGATAGATGAAGAATGGTCGCTGGGTGATTTCGTAATCAGTGGCGGCGAGTTGGCAGCGATGACACTGATCGATGCCATGACCAGATTTCAGCCTGGCGCGTTAGGTGATGAAGGCTCGGCGTTAGAAGATAGTTTTAGCAATGGCTTGTTGCATAGCCCTGAGTACACCAGGCCGCAGAGTATCGATGGGTCGGATGTGCCAAAAGTGCTGCTCAGCGGGGATCACGAAGCGATACGCAAGTGGCGGCTGAAACAGAGTTTAGGTGCCACCTGGTTGAAGAGACCAGACTTGTTGCAAGCGATGTCACTGGAGCGCGAGCAAGAAGAATTATTAGAGCAGTTCAAGCAAGAGTACGTGCGTGGTGAAGTGTAGTAGCCCGAATTGCTAATTCGACAAATAGTCAGATAACAAATTTTTGAAAATTTCGATTTACTAAGAATTGGCGAAGGCCAATCGCTACAAGGGTTCAGGAGCAAGACGATGAGCAAGAGTACAATCATCCAGCAGATAGAAAAAGAGCAGATGAGCAAGGAACTTCCAGATTTTGGTCCTGGCGACACTGTTGTCGTTCAGGTAAAAATTCAGGAAGGCGATAGAGAGCGTTTGCAGGCATTCGAAGGTGTTGTTATTGCACGTCGCAGCCGTGGCGTAAACTCATCCTTCACGGTCAGAAAAATCTCTCACGGTGTAGGTGTTGAGCGCGTATTCCAGATTTATAGCTCCGTTGTTGATAGCGTTGCGGTGAAGCGCCGTGGCGCTGTTCGCCAGGCTAAACTTTACTATTTGCGCGAACTAACTGGTCGAGCTGCAAGAATCACAGAAAAGTTGGAAAAGAAGTCGAGCTAACACGACTCGGTTTGCCGTCTGGGGATTCAACCTCAGCGTTACATTCCAGCCAATCTAGGTATATCGAATGGGAAGTCTGTCCGCAGTCTTCCCATTTTTATTACTGCCGATAGATTCGATATTTAGTTGGAAACAGGTCTGGCTTGATCTACGCTAGAGATGTTTGCGAATAACAGAGAATTTAACACGGCGCGGCTGAGGGGGATTAATTTAACCGAGCTCTGGTCTAGTTTGAGCAGCCGATTATCTTATGCTATAAGATAGTCGATACGTTATTTAGCCTTGCGCCGTTACCATCGCGGTCCTCAAGTATAGGCACAAAAGGAGACAAGCCATGAGACTAACTATTAAGCCGATGTTAGTAATGTTGGGACTAGCTTTGACGCTAGTTGCTGTCACTGCATCTCAGGCACAGAATCGCGATCAATCACTGCGCGGCAAGCTTGAGCTGGCGATAGAAGTGGCATCCCAGGGTCAGTTGAAAATTGTCAGCCTGAAACCCACGCCGCTATCTACTATTTTTGAAGTCGAACTGAATACTGGCGAGGTTCTTTACAGCGATATTTCTGGTGACTATCTCTTTGCAGGTGATATGTATCGGGCCGGTGACGCGGGTCTCGTGAACATCTCCACAAAAGCGAAGCAGGCGCGTAGCCTGACGAAAATCGCTGCCATTCCAGTCGAGGAAATGATTGTTTTTACGCCCGAGGTGGTCAAGGCTTCCATAACAGTATTCACCGACGTTGACTGCACTTATTGCCGTAAGCTGCACAGCGAGCTAGACCAGCTAATGGCGAAGGGCATTGAGGTGCGTTACCTGGCCTATCCTCGTGGTGGCGCGCAAGCAGCCTCTTACGACAAGATGCTTTCCGTGTGGTGCTCTGATGATCGTAAGAAATCGCTGACTCAGGCGAAGAATGGTCAGAATTTACCTGCAGGGGACTGTGATTCGCCTGTTCTGGCGCACCATGCGTTAGGCAATGAGTTAGGTATTTCCGGCACGCCAGCACTGATATTCCCCGATGGCACAGTCATTCCAGGATATATGGATGCTGATCGTCTAGCGACAATGCTTAAGATCAACTAGTAAGTTTCTTATTCTAGGAGTCTTGCTTTCCGCCGGGCTCCAGTCCCTACAAGCTCACTCTCCTCTACAGATACCTTGCTGCGCAGCGCTACTGGGTTTCTTGCCTGTTTCCAGTATAATTCTGCGCTTATATTGAATAAGCGCCGGGGCCTTTTGTGAATTCTGAATCAGCCAAATGTATCAAAGTAGGCATCTGCGGTTTCGGTACCGTAGGTGGCGGTAGTTATAACTTACTGCAGGCCAACGGTGAGGAAATAACTCGCCGTGTCGGCTGTGCAATCGATATTGTAAGAATAGCGTCGCGTAGCATCAGCAGTGGAGACTTCAATTCTGCAGTCAATATCAGCAATGACCCATTCGATGTCGTCAACGATCCCGAGGTGGACATAGTCATCGAAACAATCGGTGGTTTCGATCCTGCATTCGAGGTGGTTCGTCAGGCGTTGGTCAATGGAAAACACGTAGTGACGGCTAACAAGGCTCTGATAGCAGAACGCGGCAATGAGCTCTTCACAGTTGCGCAGGAAAATGCCGTGACCCTGGCGTATGAGAGTAGTGTGGCGGGTGGTATCCCAATCATTAAGGCTTTGCGAGAAGGTCTATCTGCAAATAAGATCGACTGGCTGGCAGGCATCATAAACGGTACAGGTAACTTCATCCTGACCGAGATGGCCGACAAACAACGTCAGTTCGCTGATGTGCTAACCGAAGCGCAGCAACTCGGCTATGCCGAAGCCGATCCGACTTTCGATGTCGAGGGCATTGATGCAGCCCACAAGCTAACTATTATGGCATCTATCGCATTCGGTATTCCTCTGCAGTTTGATAAGACCTATACCGAAGGCATTAGCCGTATCACACCTCAAGATATCGGTTTCGCAAAGCAGCTGGGTTATCGAGTCAAGCACTTGGGAATCGCACGCCGCATAGACAATGGAGTTGAGATGCGCGTACACCCAACGTTAATTCCACGAAAGCGATTGCTGGCAAGTGTAGATGGTGTGGGTAATGCCGTACTCGTGCATGGCAATGCCGTAGGATCTACACTTTATAACGGCCCGGGTGCTGGCGCGGGTGCTACGGCGTCTTCAGTCATCGCCGACGTAATTGATATCGCCAGGCAGAAGCTTGCAGGATTGAGCGAGCCGCTGCTGCCTGCACTGGGCTACCTCTCGGTGCATGATGATCTAGAAGTGGTGTCTATCGAAGAGATTGTGACGGAGTACTATCTGCGTATCCCAGTGAACGATGTGGTGGGTGTATTGGCCAAAATATCCAGCATTCTGCAAGGCTTTGATATCAGCATAGAAGCGGTTATTCAGAAAGAACTGGATAGCAAGACAGTGCCAATAGTCATTCTTACCCATAAGGCGATAGAGAAGAAATTGAATTTAGCCATTGCCGCGATTGAAGCGCTTGAAGATGTGAGTGGCGAAGTCATGCGCATCCGCGTCGAAACATTTGAGGGATAACTAGAGAGTTAACTCCACCAAACGTCGGCGTTTAAAAGATTGTCGAAGACAAAAGAAAATACAAAGAAGGGAAGGTAAGTTGAAATATATAAGCACTAGAGGCGGTGGCACCCCGCAGACATTCGAACAGGTCTTGCTAACTGGCCTCGCTCCAGATGGGGGCTTATACGTGCCTGCCGAGCTGCCTCATTTCTCCCAAGAAGAAATAGCGTCATGGAAAGACCTCAGCTATCCAGAGCTCGCATTAAAAATCGTATCTCCTTTTATTGGCGACGAAATACCGGCTGGGGCTCTGCGAAAGATAATTGTGGAGAGCTATGCCCAGTTCGATCACCCTGAAGTGGCGCCGCTCACTGAGCTTGCAGAGAACGAGTTCATGCTGGAGTTGTATCATGGTCCAACTCTGGCATTTAAAGACTTCGCCTTGCAGGTGCTCGGCCGGCTACTCGACTATGTGTTAGTACAGAACGACCAGCGTGTGGTTATCCTCGGGGCAACATCGGGAGATACAGGTTCGGCAGCCTTAGAAGGCTGTAGGCACTCCGAACAAGTGGACATCTTCATTCTCCATCCACATCAGCGAGTATCCGAAGTGCAGCGTAGGCAGATGACCACGGTCGTTGGCGATAATGTATTTAACTTGGCAGTTGAAGGAAATTTTGATGACTGTCAGAGCATAGTCAAAGCCGCGTTCGCCGATCAGTCCTTTCTCCGGGAAGAGAGTCAATTAGTTGCCGTGAATTCCATAAACTGGACGCGGATAATGATGCAGATCGTCTACTACTTTTCAGCGGCACTTAAGGTAGGAGCACCAGAGCAGGCTGTTTCTTTCTCGGTTCCGACGGGAAATTTCGGTGACATCTATGCGGGCTTTCTCGCCAAGAGCATCGGGCTACCCATCAAGCAGCTAGTTGTAGCGACAAACAGCAACGATATCCTGCATCGTTTCATCAATGGCAATGAATATTCCACTACTGATTTGAATCAGACCTTGTCTCCGAGCATGGATATTCTCGTCTCAAGTAACTTCGAACGCTATCTGTTCCATTTGTTCGATAGAGATGCGGAGCTACTCACAGAGTTCATGTCGAAACTTAATCAGGAGTCACAGCAGGTGTCGGAAGAGAAGTGGCAGCAGATGCGCGAATGCTTCTCTAGCGCTAGAGTTGATGATGCGCTCACCTGTGAAACTATCGCGAAAGTATTCAATGACACCGGCAAGCTGGTAGATCCTCACACGGCCGTCGGAATACGCGCAGCGAGAGAATGTAATGCGGATCTATCTACGCCGATGATCACTCTATCGACTGCACACCCGGCTAAGTTCAGTAATGCTATCAACGAAGCTGGACTGGATACGCCCCAGTTGCCTCCTCACCTAACAGGCCTTTTTGAGAAGGAAGAGCATTACAGTGTCGTACCAAACGATTTGGCGGCGGTGACAGAATTTGTAATAAAACACTCACATAGTTAGGGCTCTGATGTCACGACTCGTTAAACGTAGAGCGGCAAATACAGCACTAAACCTTCCCGATTCTATGCATC
>CASQMQ010000028.1 GCA_949430125.1 uncultured Pseudomonadales bacterium | reverse complement strand
CATCTTCACTAGTTCTTCAAGTTTTTCCTGCAGCGCTGTCAATGCGGCCGACATCTGCTCTGCTTTTCCACGCTCCTTGGCGACTACTGCTTCCGGTGCGTTTTCCATAAACTTCTTGTTGTTCAGTTTGGCAGATACAGCTGCCATGCCAGCTTCTAGCTTCGCTATTTCTTTCTCTAAGCGAGCGCGTTCCGCCTCGATATCGATGAGGCCTGCCATCGGCACCAGAATTTCGACATCACCATAGAGTTGAGTTGCCACAGCGGGTACCTCCTCCTCAGGATTGAGCCATTGGATGCTTTCTAGCTTTGCTAACTTCTCAAGATAGGGGCGGTATTCTTCGAGTTTTGCTTGATCGCTAGCGGTTCCCTTGTTGAGAAAAACTGGAATGGCCTTGGCTGGAGAGATATCCATCTCACCACGGATATTTCGAATAGCAACAATGATGCCTTTAATCCACTCTATGCCCTGCTCGGCATCCAGATCGACGTTTGTCTCATCGGGTTGCGGATAAGGCTGCAACATGATGCTCTCGCCTTGAATGTTTAGCAGCACAGCAATACGCTGCCAGATCTCTTCCGTGATATACGGCATGAAGGGGTGCAATAATCTAAGACTTTTCTCCATAATGTTTAACAACATCCAGCGCGTCGCCTGAGCCTCGTTAGGATTGTTTTCTTCATCCCATAGCACTGGTTTAGAAAGTTCGACATACCAGTCGCAGTACTCGTTCCAGACAAATTCCTGCAGAGATTGAGCGGCAAGATCGAATCGGTAATTTTCCATGTATTCTTCGATGTTAGATGCGACCTGTTCGAAGCGGCTGCTGATCCATTTGTCGGCAATGGATAGATGCTTAGGCGAAATGCTGGAGCTATCCACAACTATTTTTTGCTCGCAGTTCATGAGCACGTAGCGAGCAGCATTCCAAATTTTGTTGCAGAAATTTCGATAGCCTTCGGTTCTCCCTAGATCGAATTTAATATCCCGGCCCGTTGACGCTAGAGAATAAAAAGTGAAACGTAGGGCATCGGTACCATAGCCAGCGATGCCTTCGGGGAATGCATTACGTGTCAGCTTTTCAATCTTTGCTTTAAGCTGCGGCTGCATCATGTCTGCCGTTCGCTTTTCCACCAACTCCTCGAGTTCAATGCCGTCAATAAGGTCGATTGGGTCGAGTATGTTCCCCTTGGACTTGGACATCTTCTGTCCCTGCTCATCTTTGACCAACCCTGTGATATAGACTTTCTTGAATGGAATCTCGCCGGTAAATTTCAGGGTCATCATGATCATGCGTGCGACCCAGAAAAATATGATGTCGAAGCCAGTCACTAGAACATCGGTAGGATGGAAACGGTCGAAGAATTTGCGTTCATCCGGCCAACCCAGTGTCGAGAAGGTCCATAAGGCGGAGGAAAACCAGGTGTCCAAGACATCTTCATCCTGGCGCAGTGAAACATCATCGCCCAGATTGTGTTTCTTTCTAATCTCGGCTTCGTTCTTGCCAACGTAGACTTTTCCGTCTTCGTCATACCAGGCCGGGATGCGGTGCCCCCACCAAAGCTGTCGACTGATGCACCAGTCCTGTATGTTCCGCATCCAGGCGAAGTAGGTGTTCTCCCAGTTCTTGGGCACAAATTCTATGTCACCATCTTCGACTGCTTTGATTGCAGGGTCGGCTAATGACTGTACGGCGACATACCATTGATGGGTCAGATAAGGCTCGATGATTACACCGCTGCGGTCGCCTCTAGGCACTTTTAATTTATGTGGCTCGATCTTGTCAACTAGCCCTAGCGCTTCCAAATCTTCTACAATCTTCTTGCGCGCTTCAAATCGATTCAGACCTTGGTACACTGCCGGTGCGTTCTCATTTATGCAGGCATCGTCAGTGAGTATATTGATGACTTCTAAGTTATTGCGCTTGCCTACTTCGTAGTCGTTGAAATCATGTGCTGGCGTAATCTTTACGCAGCCTGTTCCAAATTCGGGGTCGGCATAGTCGTCGGCAATTATAGGTATCTGCCGGTTGCAAAGTGGCAGTTTAACAAATTTTCCGATTAGATTTTTATAACGCTCATCATCTGGATTGACGGCTATCGCGCTATCACCTAATAAAGTTTCCGGTCTGGTTGTGGCAATAATCATATGGCGACTAGCGTCGTCGGCGAGAGGATAGCGGAAATGCCACAGGGAGCCATCTTCTTCCTCGGAGATGACTTCTAGATCGGATACGGCAGTAAGTAGTTGCGGATCCCAGTTAACAAGGCGATTGCCACGATATATCAAACCCTCTTCATATAGGTCGATGAAAACTTTTTCGACCACGGATGAGAGTTGTTCGTCCATGGTAAAGCGTTCGCGAGTCCAGTCTAGCGAGGACCCAAGGCGACGAATCTGCTCGGTGATTATGCCTCCAGACTCTTCTTTCCAATCCCACACTTTCTTAACGAATTGCTCGCGGCCAATTTCCTGGCGCGAGGAGCCAGCTGCGTTTAGCTTTCGCTCCACAACCATTTGAGTTGCGATACCAGCGTGATCGGTACCTACCTGCCAAAGCGCCGAGCGGCCGAGCATGCGGTGATAACGGATGAGTGCATCCATAATCGCATTCTGGAAGCCATGACCCATGTGGAGTCGGCCAGTAACGTTAGGAGGTGGGATGACAATGCAATAGGGGTCGCCATCGTCTTGAGGTGCGAAATAGCCACGCTCTTCCCAGGTCTTATACCACTGATTTTCTAGCTGTTTTGGTTGGTAGGTCTTGTCCATACTGATGAGTGTTTGCCATGCTTCAAAAAGACGCAATTATACATGATCAGACAGGGCTTTGCCGGATTAAGCGGCTGTCCACCCGTCGAGAATTCAGAGTTTGAAGGTTTCGATCTGGTAATTTTTTCCCTTGTAGTCGCGATATCTGTTCCGGCCTTGCTCTAGGCTCTCGGAATCTGCACTAATGACTTCATTTATGCGACTGAACTGATCTCCAGCCTGACTGGCTTGCTTGCCGAGATTAATCAATACATCAGCATGTTTGGCGCCGGCGAGGCTTGTGCCCAGAGACACGGGATCTCTGCTGTCGCTGCTGCCATCTAGTGTTCTATGGGGAATGAAGCTGCTGGACGCATACTGCCAGAGCAGATCGTCTAGCAATTTCGACTGCTGGTCAGATTCTGTCTGAATATGGATGCGATGGCCCAGTGAGTAGGCTTTCTCCGTTAGCCTACACACAAACAGTAGTCGAGATTGCGCCTCGCTGCTTGGGAGTGTGTAGAAATTAACTTGAGCCACGGCTTCTGGTTTCTGCTTAGCTTGTTTAGGCTTTTTGCTGGCTTAGATATTCAACCAATAATGCGACAGGACGGCCGGTGGCGCCTTTCTGTGCACCGGAGTGCCAAGCACTGCCGGCAATATCGAGATGCGCCCATTTAAATTTCTCTGCGAATCTAGAGAGAAAGCACGCTGCAGTGATGGTTCCCGCTCGAGGGCCACCAATGTTGGCGATATCTGCAAAATTGCTGTTTAGCAGGGGCTGGTATTCTTCCCACAGCGGCAGCGGCCAGACGCGGTCGAGGCTCCTCTTACCGCAGTCGATCAGCTCTTCAGTTAATTTATCATCGTTACTGAGTAGGGCGCTTACATGCGATCCAAATGTCGCAACCGCGGCTCCAGTTAGCGTCGCTATATCGATAACACTACGCGGCTGGTAGCGTTCTGCGTAGGTGAGTACATCGCACAATACGAGGCGACCCTCAGCATCAGTATTGAGCACTTCGATAGTCTTACCGGCCATGCTCATTACGATGTCTCCGGGTTTGGTTGCAGTGCTGCTAGGCATGTTCTCAACAGCTCCAACGAGGCCGACTATGTTGATAGGTAGCTTCAGCTGAGCAACAGTTGCCATGACGCCAATGACACTCGCCGCCCCACACATATCGAATTTCATTTCATCCATCCCGCCACCGCCTTTCAGACTGATGCCGCCAGTGTCGAAAGTAACTCCCTTGCCAACCAGTACATGGGGTTTGCTATCCGCCTTGGCTCCCTTGTATTCCATCACAATCAGCTTTGCTTCTTCAGCTGAGCCGGCGGAGACGGAAAGCAATGAGCCCATTTTTAGCCGGCTCATCTGCTTCTCGCCGAGGATCTTTACCTTCATAGAGCTATGTTTGTTGCCTATTGCAGCAGCTTCGTCGGCTAGATAACTCGGAGTGCAGATATTGCCTGGTAGATTGCCAAGGTGGCGTGCACGATTGATACCGGCGCCAATTGCGCTGCCAGATTTTAGGGCTTCCTCTAGTGACTTCCTGCGCGCACCCTTGCTGGGTGAGACGCTGATCAGATTCGCGCTGACCGCCTTGCTCTTTGTACTCTTGGTTGTGTTGTATCTATAGCTTGCTGTTTCGGCTTCCTGGGCGAGTCGCTGGCAGACCCATGCAGGGGTTTCATCTTTTACATTCAGGCTGGCTACAGCAAAGTGAACACTGGCAGCGTTCGATGCAAATACAGCCTTGAGTCCCGCTGTGAGCATTCTAGAGGCATTCTTAGCATCTAGTTTCTTGATCTCTCCGCCTCCAATTAGCAGCAGGCGCTTGCTCTTTAGGCCAATAGGGTTGTACACGATATGAGTCTGACCCAGCGTGCCGGTGAAGTCTTCTGAGCGGACGATCTTGCTAATGCCTTTATTGCTCACTTTATCGGCAAGCTGCGCTTCCTCGCTTAAGCCTCCCTTGTTCCAGACGACTACAGCGATGCAATCGGAATTAATTTTATCTGCGGCACCGACCTTGATTGAATACTTCATGTTTTGATGAGCCTCAACTTGCGGCCAACAACGGCCTGAATTCTATTGAGAGATAATCCTAAAGATATTCAGACACTTAAGCAACAACGATGGCTCTTGGGGGAAGAGTAAAAACTTAGAAATAAAAAGCCTCACTTTTTTAGGATAAATTCAATAAGATCTTGAACTAAATTCTTCAATGTCTGTCTTAATGGTGTTGATGTATTAACGTTTAAGGGAATAACTATGCCGAGAGTAAAGATCATCCCGCCTGATCAATTTTTGTTCAACATGGAACGTCGTATTGGCATCAGTGATGTGAATTACGCAAAGCACCTCGATAGCATAGCGATGGTGAAGATCCTGCACGAGGCCAGATTGCAGTTTCTGGCGAGTCTTGGCTTTACTGAAGGTAATATCTTTGGTTTAGGCATGGTGGTCACCGATCTCGCGGTTGAATATCGCTCCGAATCGTTTGCCAATGATATGCTTGTCATTGATGTGGGGGTTAGCGGCTTTAATCGTTACGGATTCGATATTGGCCTGCAGGTGACCAACAGCGCACTTGAGACGATGGTCTGTAACGGCAAGATGGGCGTTGTCTTCTTCGACTTCGATAAGCATCAAATCATAGACGTGCCGCCTGCATTTAAGGCACTACTTGGACGTCAGGAATCTCAGGTCGCTTGATTCGTGCATCCGCGGTTTTCAGCCTAACGTTACACCCGGATTTCGCGTAAACTGTGAGCTCTTCCAAGTAACGGACGTGCCCCAGTTTGATCATATTCCGCTACCTCAGTAAGCAAATCCTACAAGTAATGGCGGCAGTCACACTAATCCTTTTAGTCGTGGCGCTAACCAGCCGCTTCATCCAATACCTTTCTCAGGCGGTAGCTGGAGAGCTGGCATCGGACGTTCTATTCTTGCTCATGTTCTATAGATTGCCCGATTTCCTGTTGGTTATTCTTCCTCTCGCGCTCTTTCTCGGAATCCTATTAGCCTATGGCCGGATGTATGCGGACAATGAGATGGTGATTTTGATCGGTAGCGGGTTTAGCCAGAGAAAGCTTCTATTAGCTACGCTTGGGACCTCGTCGATTGTAATGATAATTGTGGCAGTGCTCAGTTTTCAGTTGGCGCCCTGGGGAGTGCGGAATACTGAGCAGTTGAAGCAGAATCAGGATCAGCTTACCGAGTTGGATCTAATAGTGGCAGGGCAATTTCAAAGCTTCGGAGATGGCAATCGCGTAACCTATGCAGAGCGCATCGATTCCTCATCGATGGGCGAACGTCAGCTACAGAACGTCTTCGTCGCAGTTAGTGGTGTCGAAGATGAAGCAGGGCAGAGCAGTCCTCGAATTATTGTCGCCGAGTCGGCGCGGCCTGAAATCGACCTCTATACTGGCGCTCGCTTCATGCGCCTCGAGAATGTACTACAGTATGATGGGGCACCCGGCGCCTTGGATTTCAGTATAGGTCATTTCGATGTGCAGTCTATCCTTTTGCCCGATTCGACTAGCATCGAACCTATATTGGAGGAAGAGTCTCTAACCACAATGCAACTCATTGGCTCGGATCTTCCCGAGCACCAGGCCGAATTACAGTGGCGGATTTCAACACTGCTGCTCATTCCGATTATAACTCTTATTGCCGTTCCCCTAAGCAAAGTCGATCCGCGGCAGGGTCGCTACAGCAAGTTGGTGCCCGCAGCTCTATTGTATGCAGCCTATTTCGTGCTGCTGCAGTTTTCTAGGGATATGATCGCCGCCCAGAACTTGCCGGCATTGGTTGGCATGTGGTGGGTGCATGCTGTCTTCATCGGCATAGCATTGCTGTGCTATCGATTCCCTAGCCTCGGTAAATCGTTTGCCCTAGGCGGTTCTAGTTGAGCGCGCTAACGCGTGAGTCGCTCTCCCCTATATCGTGTTCTCACAAGTTAAAGAAAGGCTAGTTTCGTATCATGATGAAGATTGATAACCATATTCGCAACACAGTGCTACTTGCTATGCTGGTTGTCGTTTCGCTTATTACTTCGGTTGATCTGGTATTCGCTTTAGCGGAAGAGATCTCTGATACCGATGAAAATTACTCGCTGATAAATGCTCTCAGTTTTATTGGCTTGACGCTTCCTACTAGCATTTATGAGTTGTTGCCTTTTATCGCGCTGGGCGGGGCTCTAATCGGGCTTGGAATATTGGCATCCAACAATGAGTTGATAGTGTTGCAGGCCGCAGGCGTTAGCGTATGGCGAATTGTCTGGTCTGTGCTGAAGCCTACAATGCTAATTATGCTGCTGAGTCTCTTGCTGGGAGAGTTCATCGCGCCTCCGCTGGAGCAGCTTGCGCAAAGCAACAAGGCAGTGCAGCTGAGCGGCAATGACTCAATCGCTTCAGAGCAGGGGACGTGGCGTAAAGTCGGTAATGAATATATTCACATCAATGCCATAGCGTCCGGTGGTGAGATGCTTTATGGGGTGACGCGTTATGAGGTGAGTAGCAATCGCAGTATTGTGTCTAGCAGTTTTGCAGAATTTGCTATCTACATAGCTAGAGAAGACTCGAGTTACTGGCAGCTTAGCAATGTGAGAGAGAGTCGCTTTGGGTCTAATGCGATCTCCGCTCAAGTGTATCTGCAGGAAAACTGGCATATTGACCTGTCGCCCGAGCTGCTTTCGGTGCTGCTGGTAGAGCCAGACCGACAGTCGATTTCAGGCCTTTATCGATTTGCGCAATTCTTCGATGCTCAGGGCCTGGATTCGGCTACCTATTTTCTCGCGTTCTGGAAAAAACTGCTACAACCTCTTGCGACGCTCGCGTTGGTAATTCTTGCCATATCATTTGTCTTCGGTCCGCTGCGGGAATCGACTATGGGTTTTAGAGTGTTTGTGGCGCTCGGTATTGGCCTAGTTTTTACTATCATACAGCGGCTGATGGAGCCGGCGAGCTTGCTGTATGGATTTAGTCCGTTGCTTGCGGTACTGACGCCTATTGCTATCTGCGGATTGCTAGGGCTCTTTTTGATGAGGCGTGTGCGCTGATCGTCCCATTTTTAAATGAACGAGTCATGTTACTTTTTGTTAGAAATAATTTGGATAGAGATTAATTCATCAATGCTTACTTAGTTTTAGACCTCACGATTCACGACATGGAAAATTTTGCTGAATACGTGGAGAAGATTCCCGCCGTAATTAGCAAGCATGATGGAAGCTGCGCGGCACAAGGACAAATATCTACGGTGTTGGAAGGTGATTAGAAGCCCGACCGATTGGTCGTTATCGAATTCCCCTCACGAGACAATGCGAAAGCGTTTCTGGCGAACCCGCAAGCTCAGGCTCAGTTTGCGCCAAAGCAAGACAGAGGTCCTACTCGAAAGGGCGGTGAGACTTAGGTAGCACGACCACCTTGCTACGAGACACTTTATCGTGTGCTGCATCGCCATTACTATCTAGATATATAGATAGATAGCCGAGCCCGAGGAGGAAGAATGCAGGCCATGCAGCGATATAGCGAATCACTCCCTGCTTGAAATTGATCAGTCCGCCATCCAGAGATTCAAGTTTGATCCGCCACGCGATCATGCCGAGCGTCTGACCACTCTTTGTCCAGAACCAGATATAGAAACCACTGCCGCTTGCTACCATGATTGTGAATAGTAATGCGTCGAGTAGGGGGTCGGTCTGCACTACGCCATCGACTAACGTATTCGACTGGGTGCCGACAATGCGCTGGAGTATAAATACAAGCACCATCCAAACGGCTACTACGAGAAAACCATCATAGAGCAGGGCGGCCAGACGCCGCATCAAGCCCGCTCTAGGAAGAGGCTCCGATGCTTCGTTTACTTGTTCTACTTCAGTCAATGGTTCGTAACTCTATAGATGCTTAAAGCTCTTTAACAGCTTGAATTAGTTCGCTCGCTGCCTTCTGCCCATCTCCGAATAACATCTTTGTGTTGTCCGCAAAGAACAGTGGGTTTTCTACGCCTGAGAATCCGGTTCCACGTCCGCGTTTGATAACGATTACGTTGTCCGCATCGATTGCATCGAGAATAGGCATGCCGAAAAGTGGGCTGCTGCTGTCGGTCTTCGCCGAAGGATTCACAACATCGTTTGCACCGATAACTAGTGCGACAGTTGTGTTCTTAAAGTCGGCATTGATGTCTTCCATGTCATAGATCATGTCATAAGGTACGCCGGCTTCGGCGAGCAATACATTCATATGGCCTGGCATACGTCCGGCCACAGGATGAATAGCGAACTTCACGTTGACACCTTTCTCGGTCAGAATTTGCGTGAGCTCCCAGATCTTATGCTGCGCTTGGGCTACCGCCATGCCGTATCCTGGGATGATGACAACCTGGCTAGCGAATGACATAAGAATGCCGGCATCCTGAGCCTGAATCTCTTTCATGACGCCTTCGCTACCATCTCCGCTTACTGCGGCCGCATCTGTACCGACGCCAGCAAAGAATACATTTGCTACCGAGCGATTCATTGCCTTAGCCATTAACTGTGTCAGCAGGGAGCCAGCCGAGCCGACAACGATGCCGGCGATGATCATCGCCGCGTTGCCGAGTACGTAGCCTTCGAAACCCACCGCGAGACCAGTTAACGCATTAAATAGCGAGATGATCACGGGCATATCCGCGCCACCAACGGGGACGGTTATAAAGACGCCCAGCACTAAGGCAAGCAGATAGAAAATGATGATCGTGTCGATGCTATTAGTAAAGTAAATAGCGACACCAAAGCCTAGGGTAACGATTGCGAGCAAGGCGTTGATGACATGTTGCATTGGTAGCAACTTGCTACGATTCAAGCGACCATCTAGCTTGGCCCAGGCGATGATGCTTCCACTAAATGAGATTGTGCCGATAATGGCGCCGAGGATGCCGAGGATTGCCACATCGGCACCGAGCATGTCCGCTACCGTTGAGCTTCCAGTTACATCGTGCGCGGCTTCATTACTCGCTTTGATCAATTCGACAGCGGCGATTGCAGCGGCTGCTCCGCCGCCCATGCCGTTATACATCGCGATCATCTGTGGCATGTCGGTCATGGCGACTTTCTTGCCGCTGTACCAGGCATAACCACCGCCTAGAGCTATAGCGATGATTATCAGCATGATGTTGATGCTGACTTGATCGCTGTCGAGTATTTGTGGCGACATGAACGTGGCTAGAGTTGCGAGCACCATGCCTGCGCCAGCCCAGAGTATTCCGCGTCTTGCGGTAACCGGGGAGCTCATCTGCTTGAGACCTAGAATGAACAGAGCGGCTGCTATCAGATAGGCTGCTTGGATTAGTATTTCCATCTAAGAATCCTCGCCTTTTTCTTTTTTATCGCTAGGTCTAAACATCTCCAGCATGCGCTCGGTGACAACATAGCCACCTACTGCATTGCCCGCGCCTAACAGAACGGCGATAAAACCGATGGCTTGTTGCGCGGTTGTTTCAGCGATGCCTAGCGCGACCATCGCGCCAACCAATACAATGCCGTGCACGAAGTTTGATCCTGACATGAGAGGCGTGTGCAGAATAACTGGCACCTTGCTGATAATTTCGTAGCCCGTGAAGCCGGCTAGCATGAATATGTAGATTGCCGCGAGACCTTCGATCATGAGGATGCTCCTTCTAGCTGTTCTTTGATGCCGGCATGGTGAATCTCACCGTCATGGGTGATCAAGCTTGCGCTCAGGATCTCGTCTTCGAGATCGATATTGATGGCGCCATCTTGTATCAATAGTTCCAAAAAGTTGAGGAGGTTCTTTGCGTACAATTCGCTGGCATGATTACCAAGCATACTAGGCACGTTGGCTGGGCCATAGATCTTTACGCCGTTGTGCAGAACAGTCTCGTCAATTTTTGTCAGTTCACAGTTGCCACCGCCCTCCGCTGCGAGGTCCACGATAACGGAGCCGCCACGCATTCCTTCGACCATCTGTGTATTGATGATTAGAGGAGAAGGGCGCCCTGGTATCGCTGCCGTGCTTACTACTACATCCGCGGCTGCCACATGTTTGGCAAGAATAGCTTGCTGTTGCTGGCGTTCTTCGTCGGTAAGCTCTCGAGCATAACCGCCGTCGCCTTCTGCTTTGATTTCAATGTCGACAAATTTTGCTCCTAACGATTCGACCTGCTCTTTTACTGCGGCTCGAACATCATAGCCTTCGACTATCGCGCCTAGACGTCGAGCTGTGGCGATAGCCTGCAGTCCGGCGACACCAGCACCGATAACTAAGACCTTCGATGGTCTGATCGTACCTGCGGCAGTCGTCAACATGGGGAAGAACTTGCCGAGTAGGTTGCTTGCTAGAAGCACGGCCTTATAACCTGCTATGGAGGCCTGTGATGAAAGGGCATCCATGGCCTGCGCTCTGGATATTCGAGGAACTAATTCCATCGAGAACGCGCTGATTTTTTTCGCTTTGAGTTTGTTGAAGCGTTCCAGATCTGAGTGAGGATTAAGGTATCCGACCAAGATCGACCCTTCCTTGAGCTGCTCAATTTGCTCGTTGGTAGCAGGATTCACTGTCAGGCAGATATCGGACTCGCCAAGGATTTCAGCGGCAGAGGCCGCAATCTCAGCATTCTCGTAGTAGTCGTCTGTATAGCCTGCAAGCGCCCCGGCCCCGGTTTCCAGAGATACCTGTATATCCTGCTTCGCTAGTCGATTTACGATATCTGGCACTAATGCGACCCGCTGCTCGCCTTCGCGAACTTCTTTAGGGACACCGATTTTGATCGTCATACTGAACCTCAGATGCTCAATTTTTCATGAATGCGGCAGTATATAACGATCCCCCTCAAGTGCAAGTTCGCGTAATTAATGAGTTTTCGGCTTATCTCAGCCTGCAGATTTTGATAGAATCCGATTCCCACCAGATTCTATGGCTCACACACTAGGCATCTCAGGACGCCTAATTTTTAATTCGCATCAGGACTCCAGCATGACTGCCCAAGCACATACCCGTCATATCAGTTTGTTAGATACAACACTGCGTGACGGAGAACAAACTCAGGGTGTTTCCTTTTCAGGAAATGAGAAGGTGAATATTGCCCGTGCACTTCTGCAATCCCTTAAGGTGGACCGCATCGAAGTTGCTTCCGCCTGTGTGTCAGATGGGTGAAAAGATTGCGGTGTCAAAGATTACTGAGTGGGCCGATTCGGTCGGCAAGCTCGATCGTGTTGAGGTATTGGGATTCGTAGACCATAAGCGCAGTGTGGACTGGATTGCGAGTGCGGGCGGAAAGGTTATCAACCTTCTCGCGAAGGGTAGCGAGAAACACTGCCGCGAACAATTAGGTAAAACACTTGATGAGCACATAGCGGATATTGAGAAAACAGCGAGTTATGCGGCCGAGCAGGGCCTGAGCGTTAATATGTATTTGGAAGACTGGTCCAATGGCTATGCGAATAGCAAAGACTATGTGATGGGGCTAGTTGAAGGCACCAAACAATGCGGGATAGTACATTATCTTTTGCCGGATACTCTAGGCCTGATGTCGCCAGAAGAGGTCACCATCTCATTGAAGGACATGCTGGAAAGTTTTCCAGATTTAACATTCGACTTTCATCCTCACAATGACTACGGGCTAGCTACCGCCAATGCAATGGCAGCAGTAAATGCGGGGATTAATACCATTCACTGCACAATAAATTGCTTAGGTGAGCGCGCCGGAAACGCATCGCTTGCCGAAGTGGCCGTCGCGTTGAAAGACAAGATGGGCATGCAGTTATCCATCGACGAGACTCGGATCGGGTTGCTTAGCCGCATGGTCGAAAACTTTTCAGGGAAGTGGATAGCCGCAAATACGCCGGTTGTAGGAGCTGATGTGTTTACTCAGACTGCAGGTATTCATGCCGACGGTGATCTGAAAGGCGATCTTTATGTAACCGAACTCAGTCCCGAACGCTTTGCACGAAAACGCGTCTATGCACTAGGCAAGATGAGTGGCAAGGCTTCCTTGATCAACAATCTAGACGAGTTGGGCATAAGCCTCTCTAAGGATGATCAGGCGAAGGTGCTAAAGAGGATCGTCAAGTTAGGCGATTCGAAGCACATCATTACTTCCGAAGATCTGCCTTTCATCATCGCCGATGTCATGCAGAGTCGTGACTTTCATAACATAACGCTTCTCAATTGCTATATAAGCAGTGGCTTGAATGTCGAGAGCACGGCGAGTATCCGTGTCGAGCTAGAGGGCAAGGAATTGCAGGGCTCGGGTTCTGGTAACGGTGGCTTCGCCGCCTTCTTCGATGCGATTGAAAAGTTGTTGGATGAGGGAGGCTTTAAGATGCCTGCGCTATTGGATTATGAGGTGCACATTCCCCGCGGTGGAAATATCGATGCACTAACGGAATGTATCATTACCTGGGAATGGCAGGAGCAGGAATTCAAGACTCGCGGTGTCGACTCGAATCAGGTGCTTGCCGGCGTTAAGGCTGCAATGCGCATGATTAATTTGCGCATGCAGGCAGAAAAGCACTAGCGAGCTCTTACCCTTTCGTTTCCTGATTTTTCTATGCAGGAATAGGGGTCTTGTCTAGCTCACTAACGACTAAGTCTCCAAACGCTTGAGTGCTTATCATCTTTACGCCCTCTCCTGGCTTGGAAAGGTCGGGAGTAGAATTTCCCTGAGCGAAAACACTCTGCATCGCGTGCCAAACATTTCTTGCCTCGGCTTCTAAGCCAAAACTCATTTCAAGCATCATCGCAACAGAGCCGATCATGGAATAAGGATTGGCGATGTTCTGGCCAGCAATATCTGGGGCAGATCCGTGGGATGGTTCGTAGTAGGCCTTGTCTGGTCCTAGGCATGCCGAAGGCATGAGGCCAAGCGATCCTAGAATGCCGCCAGCTTGGTCACTCAATATGTCGCCGAACATGTTCTCCATGACCATCACGTCGAACTGACCGGGGTTTAGGCACAGATAAGTTGCCGCCGCGTCTACCAATATATGTTTCACTTCCACTTCTGGATAATTTTGGCCGACTTCTTCGAGAACTTCGTTCCAAAGAACACTAGATTTAAGAACATTCGATTTATGAATGTTGTGGAGTACCTTCTTACGCTTCATCGAAGTCTCGAAGGCCACCTTTGCGATATCTGCTATCTGGTCTTCATCATACTCAAGCATTTCGTTGACGTAGCGTTTTCCCTGCTCATTGATGCCAGTCTCTTTCTTACCGAAATACAATCCACCGACAAGCTCGCGAATTATGATGAAATCGATTCCTTCACCGATGATTTCGGGCTTCAGCGGAGAGAAGTGCGCAAGGTCCTTTGGAAGATAGACGGGCCTAATATTGGCGAAGGTGTTGTAACGGCGCCTAAGTGGCAGCAGCGCGCCGCGCTCAGGCTGCATGTCCACAGGAATCTTCTTCGATTCCTCGTGATTGAGCCCTATCGGTCCTTTTAAGATCGCATCTGCAGAATCGCATAGCGCCTTGGTGGCTTCAGGAAACGAATGCCCATGGTCGAAGTAGGCGTTTGCGCCGAACGCACCATGTTGTAAATCTAGTTCGAGATTATTGCGCGAAGCGACGAGGTTTAGAATCTTTACCGCCTCTGCTGTAATTTCAGGGCCGATTCCATCTCCATCTAGCAGTGCGATCTTATATGCGGTCATGTTCTATCCTTGCCTAAAATATTTGAGCTAAAGCCCGAAAAAGTTGAGTGTTAATTGCTAGCCGCAGTCAAATGTTGACTGCTGGCTTCTTCAAAGAGGCGCGTAACTTACCATGTCGCCTATTTAGGGAACAAGTACAAGGCTGGTCGAGGGGCGTTAGAGTCCATTGAATGGATATCAATACTGTGGGAGAGGGGCTTTATTAACGAGGAGTTGTCGCCGCTAGTTGAGTGCGGCGAGTACTACAGAAACCTGGCGAATAAAAGGATGATAACAACCGCGTAGACAACGCCGTCACCTGTTTCCAAGCCGAAAAAGGTCTTGTGCTTGCCTGCGTCAGCTTCGGTCCCATCGTGTTCTTCATCGAAACTCATGGTGCTCCCCCTGCTGAAAAGAGCCAAAATTGGCTGTTCCTTTGATTCGCTTTCCACATTCTCGCCAATTAGCGACAGACAGTTTTGGTTCAGATGCCAAGCGGGCAACCTTACATCAAGGCTTATATCGGCAAGCTGGGCATGTACTTCACCCCAGCAGCCTAAGTTGACGCTATACGATTGGTACCAGTGGGCGGACTTTAACTTATATTAAAATCAATTACTTACACGTATTAACTCGCTATACCCACCTAAGTACCCACCTAAAATACAGCTCCTATAGACCTTTAGTCTTCCCAAAAGCTACGAAGACGATCCTTAGCTAGCCCTCGATCAGTCCTATCTTTACTCAGCAGATAACAACCTAATTCAGCGGGTGAACTCCTAACTTTCTTGCCATCAGGCGACACTGCAACGAGCTGGCCGTTAGCATGCTCTACAAACTCACAATGCTCTCCCTGGCTGTTAATAAGCTTATCTCCAGTAACTACTGCTCTATCGTCCAGTAACCGCTTAATTTGCATGCTAGGAGCCTCTCAGTAGGGTGGTGTCTGTATTATAACCCCGGGTGTCAAGTACGCCTGAAGTAGGGGCCTTGTTTCCTAGCAACCGTCCAGCCAGCACCCCACCCTAGGGGGCACACCCCGATAAGTCAGAATGGTTCCATTGCACCCGTATACATACTATTGTGTCCGAACGATTAAGTATTTTGAGAACTACCATACAGGTCATCCGCTTCAGATATCAGGATTCAGAAAGAATATAAAATGCAAATAGTAATATTTATCTTAAAGTTACCCCTGAGAAAACCAATCTAATGACATTGAAATCCCAAGCCCTGGATCACTGGATACGCAGCGACTTCAGGGAAATGAATACGGTTTTAGAAGAGAGTTATTTTGCAAGTTCAGAGCGGCACTCAACTCAAGGTATTGGTGCCAGTGTTAAACAGCAGCTTGTTGATGAAGGAAGGGCCCTCATCATTGAATTGTTGCGTGAGGGTAATACTGACGAGGGATTCGATAGCGGGTTTGATCTGCTGGGTAATGTGGGTTTTTATATGGCAGCATGCCGCCGTCACGATATTACAGAGCCTTCCAGAGAATCTAGGTCACCATTGCAAGAAGCCTCGGCTCTGGCCATGCAGCTGGGGGCATCTCTTGGTATAGTCCCACGATTTGCCTCCTGCCATTTAGAAACTCATAACTATGCTTTGGATGGTGTTTACAAAACCTTTACGGATCTTAATGATGAAAAAATATTTCTCGATTATAATACTCGAAGCGTCTTTGCATTTATTCGGGCATCCGAAGCGCTGCGCCAAATTCTTCCCCTGGGGATTTCCCATCCGGTTACTTATGATCTTCTCTTAAGCGCTAAGCAGAGTTTAGAAGATGTTTATCGATTCAATCAGTTGTTATTCGAAAAACTTGATATAGATCGTTTCTTTTACTGTGTTAGACCTTATTACCGACCCCACCGAGTGGGGTTACATGAATACCGAGGTGCTAATGCTGGAGATTTTGCAGGTATAAACGTGATTGATCTATTACTAGGAGTTTGCCAGGCAGATGATCCCTATTATTCTCAGTTGCTAGTGGATAAGTTTTTGTTCATGCGCCCGGAAGATCAATTGATTTTAAGAGACTGCATGCGGCGTCAAAGCTTGCTGGATAGTTTTTTGCATGCGTCTAAAATAGAAGGATCCTCTAAAAATAATTGGTTCGTACGTAATTTAACGCTCTTTCTAGAAGTTTGTACGGCTCATGGGAATGTAGCGAAACAGCATCATGAGTCACTCGTGAGCAAGTTTATTGACCAGCCTGCGGCTGCCGGGGGCCTGACTGACAGCCCCGTTATCACAGCGAGTGGGCCATCGTTACCCGCTTTACTGAGTGGGTTAAAAAAACTTTGTGATATGCGTTGTGCTTTGGATGCAGGCGATAAATTTAAAACGCGCTATGCTGATATAGAGTACCTCAAGGACACGTTAAAGTGAGCAGTGATCAGTGGGTAGAACAATTTATAAGCCATAATAGTATCTATTTGCTGAGTCATTCCGTTGGTTTACCATTGCGCTTCTTGGAGTCGACTGCAACTGCGGATTTTTGGCAGCCATGGCAGAACGCTGACAGTGAGATATGGACTCATTGGTTAGCCGGTATAGATTCTTTTCGAGCGCAGCTGGCCGTCTTACTGAACGGGGAGAAGGACAGCTTCTGTCCTCAGACAAGTCTTTCTAGTGCTGTAGCAAAAATTCTCAATTCGTTGTCGCTAGATAAGGAAAGAAATTGTATTTTGATGAGCGAAGAAGATTTCCCTTCCATAGCATTTGCATTGCAGAAAGCTGGAGGCTTCGACTATCGTTTAAAATTTATTCCTGCAGAAGCTGATACTTCAGATATCGATGTTTGGGATAAACAGACTACATCAGATGTAGCAATGGTTTTAGTAACGCATGTTCAGTCTAACAATGGTCGTCAGTTACCGGTTCAGCTGATAACGAACCTTAGTCGTCAAAAAGATATTTTGTCTCTTGTGGATATCGCCCAGTCTGCAGCGATTTTGCCTATTGACCTTCAAGCTTGGGATGCAGACTTTGTGATTGGCTCTTGTGTTAAGTGGATTGGAGGAGGCCCAGGAGCAGGATTCCTTTGGGTCAGTCCAGATGTTATCGAGCGATGTGAGCCGCAGAGCGTGGGATGGTTTTCACACTCGAATCCGTTTGAGTTTGATATACATAATTTTAACTATGCACCGGATGCGTTGCGCTTCTGGGGGGGGACGCCCTCTGTTTTTCCCTATGTCATAGCATCCCATAGCTTAAAATTTATTAACAATGTCGGTGTTGACAATATTAGAGCGCACAATATTGAGCTAGTCGATAAAATCATTCAGGCGATAAGTCCCGAACACTTAGTGTCTCCAGTGGAATTAGAGCGACGCGGCGGAACGTTGATCTTAGGTTTTAGAGATCGTGATCAGGATATGATAAAGCGACTTCGAGACGCTCATGTTCAATTTGATGCTCGTGCTAAAGGGATCCGTTTATCTCCACACCTATGTAATAACAGTCAGCAAATTGACGCGCTAATTAAACTTTTAAATTAAGGTTGATCTAGGCCAACTGTGTAATCTTGCTCTTATGCATCATTGGCAGTGCACTGACTACCCCATATTTCACTCCCGAGGCACACCCCGATAAGTCAGTATGGTTCCATTGCGCACGTAAACATACTATTGTGGATGAACGATTAGCCTACCTACTAAAAGGCCAGTTTAGATCGGCTTTTCACTCATCCACTGCTTCCCGAACTGCTTTGATAATTTTTTCAATATCAGCTAACGGGTTTGCTGCAACGGACCTCACCCATTTCTTGCCATCAAGGACACAGGTAGAAAACATTCCGTCAGGCAAGCGCACATAAAATTCCTCGGTACTCATAGTGAGAGGGCGAAATACTGTCACGCCTGATTTCGGCATTGCCCAAAGGCAAATACCGTCTTCTTTGCTCATTTCGGCTGCAAGCATGTTCGCCATCGACATCGCATGATCTATATACTCAGCTAAACCCTCTCTCCCCCATGCGATCAAGGTAGCCAGCAAAGGTATTGCAGATGCGCCGCGTGAACCCTGAACACCGATATTCGGAGTGTTTAAATAGCCCCCACCAAAACTTATTGCTGTGTTTGCGAGATCTACGTCCCGGAACATAATCAGTGCAGAATCTTTGGGTTGAAAAAGCCATTTATGCGCAGAGATGGCGATTGAATCTGCTTTGTCAATACCATCAAGTAGATGGGCATGAGTTGAGCTTAGCCTCAGTGGGCCTGCCCAAGCGGCATCAACATGCGTCCATTTTGCCTGACCCGCTATGGTGAGTGAATCAATTACGCCTGTGGCGGTTGTTCCCGCGGTCAAAACTAAACACGCGTTTGAAATGTCGCCGATTTTATTTGGGTCAATTTGACCTTTGGGATTCACTGCAACCTGCTCATAAGGCAAGCCAAGTATCCTTGACGCTTTCGCGACGCTTATATGAGCTGCCTCTGAAGCTATAACTTTTTCAATACCTCGTGTATCTCTTGCGGTCCATAATGCCGTAAGATTTGCGATTGTTGATCCAGAGCACATATGGCCGCCATCCATGCCATATAATGGTGCCAACCAATTTATAACTTTATTTTCAGCCTCGATAGCGAATGGCGCTGTTGCTGGATGAAGTAAATTTTGGTTTAGCCGAGCATTCCAAAGAGAAGTTGCCCATGTAATCCAAGGGGTCGGAGGATCCATGTGTGCGAATGCTCTAGGATTATCAAGGCGGGCGGCACCGTCAAGCACATGAGGACCAAGCAGATCCAGCGTCTCTAATTCCCCTATACCAAGATTTGGAAATTCATCAGGCAAATTTTCTTGGACCATCGATGTTTGGCGAAGCAAGTCAATAGCGTGCTTAAGGCCTACATTTGGCAGAAAGCTATTTTTTTTATCGGTCATAGATTAATTTTCTCAGTGCGTTCTTTGAATCCTTACATAAAAGATATTACAGGTATCGACTATAAGGAGGCAGGGTTTAAGTGATCACCTCGTTAGTCCAAAGTCTATAATCTGTCTAGGGTCTAGCCTAGGAAACATAACGTGGGTCCTCTCTGCCCAATCTGCTTGAGCTCTTAAGTAGAGCTGCATAGCACTTATATCGCTATTTAAACTCCTCTCATGCGACGCTGACTCCGCCATCACTCCCTTTTTTCTATAAGGATGATTTCATTACAGCCCTATACATACTATTGTGGAGGAACTGTTAGCTAATATTGAAAGTTACTATCAAATCACTCATCTACACAGCCACATTTCTTCTACTTATCTCACTAGCAGGCGTGTCTTATTCTCAAGTTCCTCAAATTGAGCGTGATGCCTTAGTCGCACTATATAATTCCACCGACGGTGCTAACTGGACGGATAATACGGGTTGGTTGGGAGCTGTTGGGACTGAATGTACTTGGTTTGGGGTGCGCTGCTATGCTTTGATCTAGACAACTCGCCAGTCTAAAGGTACCTTTATTCTTCCTACTTCAGAGGTGCTCACTAAATGCGATCACGTCAATTCATTGAGTTACTTAGCAGTCTGTTAATCCTATTTTGTTTGGCCGGCCCAGCATATGCCTCGCCGCTGGCAAAACAGGTCGTCATTCACCGTGATCAATGGGGTGTGCCGCACATCCGCGGAGAGTCCGATGCTGCCGTTGTGTTCGGCTCCGCCTGGGCGCAGAGTGAAGACCATTTCTGGCAGCTTGAAGACACCTACATAAAGGCGCTTGGGCGCTACGCCGAAATGGTTGGTGATTCCGGAGTCAGTAGTGATCTCGACGTCGCGCTTTTTGATATCGTCGGAAGTTCACAGCGCGATTTCACTTCGCTCCCGTTAGAGATACAAACGCTTGCTCGCGCGTTTGCCGACGGCTATAACTTTTTTCTCGAGCGCAATCCGGATGTAACTCCGCGTCTCATTATCCGAATGGAACCGTGGCACGTGCTGGCTTTTGAGCGCTACATGATATTGCCGCGCTTGTTAGGTGCGGCACATGCACCGTCCCGCGAGGTGACGCGATTGGAAGCCGAGGAGCTCGCATCGCTAGGCTCGAATCAATGGGCAATTGGGCCCGACCGCACTCGCAACGGCACCGCAATGCTGTTCATTAATCCCCATCAACCTTGGTATGGCTCAGGTATGTTCACCGAGATGCACGTGAAGAGCGATTCAGGTTGGGATTTTTCCGGAGCAATGTATCCGGGTGCACCGTTCCCAACCGCCGGTTTTAACAACCATCTTGGTTGGGCCTATACGGTCAACGAAGCGGATATCTCGGACGTGTATCGACTGACCTTTGATCATCCAAGCGATCCTGATCTGTATCGTTATGGCGACGATTGGCGGCGTGCAGAGTCTTGGGAGATTGAGCTCGCTGTTAAGGGCGAAGCCCAGCCGCGGCGCTATCAGCTGCGCAAGAGCCATCATGGCCCGATAACCAAGCAAGAAGACGAATCGCATTTTCTTGCAATAAAAGTACCGCGCCTTTACGACGGTTCGCGTATGGTGCAGTCGCTTGCCCAGTCGCGCGCGACGAATTTCGACGAGTGGTACGCAGCAGCATCGAGCCTCCAGCTGCAGACGTTCAACACAATGTATGCCGATGCTGACGGCAACATCTTCTATCTCTACAATGGCACGGTCGCGAAACGGAAGCCTGGTGTTGATTGGACGAAACCCGTAGACGGTTCCGATCCTGAATTGGAGTGGGGCGATTTCCATCCTATTGAGGAGCTGCCGCAGGTCTTTAATCCAGCTTCTGGCTTCATGCAAAACACCAATTCGACCCCATTCACAACAACCGACGATGGGAATCCGTCGATGTTAGATTTCCCAGCCTACATGGTAGAAGATGCCACGGATGACAAGCGTCGGGCGCAAATGTCTCGTTGGTTGCTGCGTCAAGCTAACGATGTGACGTTCGAAAAGTGGCAGGAGATGGCGTTCGACACGACGCTGTACTGGCCGATGACGGAACTACCGCGTTATCAACGCCGCTTCGAATCGTTGCAACACACTCATCCAGAGCTGGCTAGCGAAGTAAGGGCCTATCTTGAACACCTCCTCGATTGGGATTACCGCAGTTCACTTAACTCGACTCAAACAACACTCGCTGTCGCGTGGTACGAGGAGCTTTACGGCAGAGGCTATCCAGTTGAAACCTTGAAAGAGGAATTCGTGGCAGACATCCCCGCGCGATTTAGCGCGCTTGCTCGCGCAGCGAAGACGCTGGAAGGTCGCCACGGTAATTGGCAGGTCTCCTACGGCGACATACATCGAATTCAACGGCACGCGCCTTATGGCAGTTCTAGCAGCGTTCCGTTCGATGATCGTGAGCCAAGTCTGGGCGTGGCGGGCGTGCGCGGTCCGCTTGGTGTTGCTTTTACTATTTATCATACCTCGCCGACGGATGATCCCAATCGGCAATTTGAGTATGCAACTACCGGGTCGTCTTATAAGGCGGTTTATGAGTTCCATCCGGATGGAGTGAAGGCCGCGAGCTACTTGCACTATGGGCAGAGCCACAACCCAGAATCACCACACTTTTTTGATCAGGCAAAACTCTTGTCGGAACGGCGCTTCAAACCGGCGTGGTTTCACTGGGATGATGTAGTTGCAAATACGCAGCGTGCCTATAGTCCCGGCGATTAAGCGAAGCGGGTTAATTGTAACCCCGAGTATCAAGTATGCCTGAAGTAGGGGGCCTTGTTTCCTAGTAACCGCTCAGCCAGAACCCCACCCTAGGGGCACACCCGGATGAGGCAGGATGGTTCCATTGCACCTCTATTCGATAGTAATGCGTTATCGAAACGTAGTCGGCAGCACTGTTAGGCTCCTGCGATCAAAGGCAAGACATTATTAATCAAATACCACAGTTTTGTGCCCATGAATTAGAACTCGGTCTTCAAGATGATTGCGTAGTGCGCGAGCAAGAACGGTCTTCTCGACATCTCTGCCGAGCCTTACCAAGTCATCTTTACGATGACGATGACCCACTCTTATTACATCTTGCTCGATTATAGGCCCTTCGTCCAGATCACTAGTGACATAGTGACTGGTTGCTCCAATTAACTTTACCCCGCGCTCATATGCTTTTTGATATGGATTGGCCCCTTTAAAAGAAGGAAGAAAACTATGGTGAATATTGATCATTCTACCCATATATTTTTCACACATATCGCTGGGAATTATTTGCATAAATCGTGCTAACACTATGGTGTCGGCTTCATGCTGGTCAATAATTCCTATTATTTCTTCAAATGCTGACACCTTATTCGATTTTTCAATCGGAACATAAAAGAATGGAATTTCATGCCACTCCACCATAGAGCGAAGGTTTTCATGATTCGCAATCACACAACTAATCTCACAATCTAATTCTTTGCTGTGCCATCGGTGTAAGATATCTGCAAGGCAATGGGAAGCATGACTGGCTAGTAACACAACTTTTTGACGCTGGCTCGTATCTCGCAGATACCACTGAATAGAATATTTTTCGGCAACCTTAGCAAATGTGTGGCGAAATTCATTAAGACTGACAGAAAGTGGATTTATCTTTATTTCGTTGCGCATGAAAAATTGCTTGGTTTCAGAATCTGTAAAATAATTCGATTCCACCAACCATCCTTGATGCTCAGTAATAAACTGACTCACCGCAGCAACAATTCCGACTTGATCCGGGCAAGAAGTCACCAGTCTTATAACTTTTTCTTCAGCATCCATTCCTTTCTATTGCCTCGTTGCCTTTGTTTATAATATTTCCTCGTGCGCGAGCGAACTTACATGATTGTGGTGAACAATAAAACAGGCCAGCCCCTATGATTCTCGCTTGAGTATTTTGATGAGTATTGACAGCCAGCACAAATCTAGAGTTTGTATTTTCGTAGTGCCTTGGCAATGTCTGTACTAAATTCAATATGGTGATAATCAATTGCTGTTACTTCAGCGCCAATTATATCTCTTATCTTTAGTACCAATGCGTTAAAACCTAACTATTTTCTTGATTAAGCAAGAAAGTTAAGATGATGAGCCCGAAGAAAAGAAATAGTGCTCCAGATAGGTAAAGGGCGTATTGGAGGCTATACAAATCTGCCACATAGCCCAAAATTGGAGATGTAGAAGCAAAGAGGATACGAATGATAAAGCTACGGATGGACATTACCGTTGCCCGCATGTTGGAGGGAATATGTCTGTTCATGTAATCACGAAGTACTGGTGTTGCGACTCCTCGGGTAATGTAAAAGAGGAGTAGAATCAATAAACCCCATAGGGTGTTGAGATAAGCAACTTCTTCTGCTTATCTCACTAGCAGGCATGTCCTATTCTCAGGTTTCGCAGATTGAGACGTTGGCTTTACAGTGATCTAAATAATCCCACACTGCGTAGTAAGCATGCTAATAACTTGTCAAGAAGGAGTACAACTATGGCTTACACAATCGAAACTTCGCTGGGTGAAAAGGAAACCAGCCTGTCCCTATTAAAGGTGCTCGCGGAAAATAGTTTTGACTCGATCTTGGTGACTGACGGAACGGCTCAGGGCAAAATTATTTATGCGAACAAAGCTTTTAAAAAGTTAACTGGGCATGATCCAGCGGATGTAATTGGAAAAACGCCACGTATGCTTCAGGGCGCTGCTACTGACAAAGTCGTTATCGATCGGCTCACTACTGCATTGAAGACAGGTAAGAAATTTGAAGGAAAAGCCATCAATTATAAGAAAGATGGCACACCATTCATCATGTATTGGCGAGTGCTTCCCATCAAAAACGGTAAAAATATCGAAGCCTGGGTTGCCATCCAGAGGGAAGGTGCGTCTATTTGATATTTAATTTGCCAAGTTCACGGCGGCGTTCGCAGTGGGTTTTGGTATTCTTTTCGTTGAGCGTCAGTCGGTGCTTTGCCGTTTGAGATTTGCTTATCTCACTAGCCGGAGCGTCCTATCCGCAGGTTCCGCAAATTGCACGTGATGCTCTTATCGCTTATACTCACTGAGGGCTAACTGGACGGACAATACGGGTTGGCTTGGAGAGGCTGGGACTGAATGTAGTTGGTTCGGGGTGCGCTGCTATGCTTTGATCTAGACAACTTGCCAGTCTAAAGGTACCTTTATTCTTCCTACTTCAGCGTGCAGAATCATATAGGTGATCTCTATGAAAATATTTAAGGGACTTTTAACAAGTGTGTTTTTTGCACTTACTTCGCTAAGTTATGCAATTGAAGAACCTGTCACGCTCACGTCTGGTCAGGTGGCCGGTACTGCTTTAGAAAGTGGCGTACAGGCATTTCTCGGTATTCCTTTCGCGGCGCCACCGGTGGGTGATTTGCGATGGAGGGCTCCGCAACCGCCAACTCCGTGGCAGGGTGTAAGACAAGCCTCTAATCAGCCGCCTGCCTGCATGCAGCGAGGCAATCGCTATATGAGCGAAGATTGTCTGTATTTAAACGTCTGGACTAAAGCAGAATCTGCCGAAGCAAACCTGCCAGTCATGGTATGGATTCATGGTGGGGGTTGGACAAGCGGTGCTAACAGTATCCCCATATACAATGGTGAACAATTTGCGCTAAATGAAGTTGTTCTTGTTTCAGTTAACTATCGCATGAGTGCATTTGGTTGGATGGCACATCCGGCACTTTCTGCTGAATCACCGGAAGGCGTTTCTGGAAACTACGGTATTCTTGATCATATTGCCGCATTGGAATGGGTTCGCGACAATGTCGCTGGATTTGGTGGTGACCCAAACAATGTAACTATCTTCGGAGAGTCTGCTGGCGGCGGCAGTGTTTACTCATTGTTAGCCACTCCGTTGGCAAAAGGGCTCTTTCACAAAGCAATATCACAGAGTACCTGGATTACTTCTTACAACGTTACCAATTTAAGTTCTCACAATGGTATGACTGCAAGCGCTGAAGCGCGTGGCGAGGAAGCTATTAACACAAAACTAGATGAACTCGGAGTAAGTGGTACTGATCAGTTAGAAAATATGCGCGACCTCACTGCGGCACAGCTCATGGAAATGAATCTCGGCATTGACGGCGTTTCACTCATTGTTGATGGTCATATTTTTCCAAAATCTCCGGCGGAAATTTTTGCTGAAGGGTCCCATAACGCTGTGCCATTAATCGCAGGTGTTAATGACGGAGAAGGACTATTCTTTATTCGCCCAGGTCGCACATTTGAAACTGTCGAAGAACAGCGTGCAGCAAGAGTTGAGGAATTCGGAGAGCATGCTGGAAGTCTCTTAGACATGTATGTTGCGGATAGCGATGAAGATGTTTACAACATTGAAGTGGATTACAATACCGATTCCTGGTTTGCTCGTCCAACTCGCGAAATTCTTAATGCTATGGCACGGACGAATGAAGACAGCTACATGTATTTATTCAATCGAAATCTTCGTAATCCTGAAGAACGTTCACCTCATGCAATGGAGTTAAGGTATGTCTTTAATACTTTACCTTCCGGGACAAGGGACGAAGATTGGGAAATCGCTAAACTAATGAATGATTACTGGGTCGAGTTCGCACAATCCGGCACGCCGAATAACAATGAATTGCCACAATGGCCTGTATATGACATTGAACAGGAAACTCATCAGATAATCGGTGTTGAAGTAAAGCAGGGAGCTCAATTTAGAACACAAGAACTTAATGAATTAGATCGTTACTTTGATGATCGTTACAACTCGGCACGATAGTTTGCATAAGGAATTTTTATGAACTCATTCCGTAGAGCACCAACAAGCACACTAATCGACAGAGCTTTAGGGTCCGGGGTTGATGTTCTAAGAATTGTTAGTATCAGTGTTCTGGTCATGGTTAATCTTATATCAGCCCTCTAAGAATCCTTCTAGTCTAAAGGAGGGAATATATACCAAGTTAGACCGCCTCGGAGCCTCTCTAAGCCATTTAAATCGAGAAGGGATGATAGGGGCAGAGGAAAGAGGAAGCGAAAACCTTTAGAGACGCAATTTCTAAAGTGCTAACACACGATCAACTCGCACGAGGCTCAAGAGATAGCTACCAAGTGCTTTGAGTCTGACTATCAGGACTGCG
>CASQMQ010000027.1 GCA_949430125.1 uncultured Pseudomonadales bacterium | reverse complement strand
CTTCATGTCGTGAAACAGTTTTTCACCCAACTGCATCCAACGCGAACCTGAAGCATACTTCGACAATGCTTCTTGCTGGCCAGCACGAGGTAATTCATAGAGCACACTACCTGGGCTCAGCAACACCGGGCACAAGGGAAAGGACTCTTCTGCATCGTAACTGCGATGACTAATTGGAATACCGAAAAACCCTGCATAGCCAAAGGTTTCAATTGCACCCGCTGCTTCAAGATGACGACGGAAAGGTTCGGAACGGACATCGATGCAAAATGCCGCTTGAGCTAAAGGCCGTTCTTTAAGTGTCGGTACAGTACCTTGGTGCGCTTTAATCTTTGACAACAGATCAGCGCGGAACGACTCTTCATAGGCCTCAAGCCACACTGGTAACTGCTGCTCTACCGAAAAATCATCGAGCCATCCGAGCATACTTCTTGCCTGCTCACTGGTAATTTCACTAAGTGAATTGGCTTCTATACCCAGCAGCTGTGAAAGATGAAACAGTCGCCACGCATCACGACTTAACGCTAGCTTATGAGGACTGACAGTTGCTTCTGGCGCCTTGCCATGATCTTTTAAGTAATTTGCAACCTCCGTTAAATTACCTTCAACACCCCATTTTCTGAGAGCTTGTAATGCAACAAGTTCCTGCTCATAAAATAGTCGAACTGCTAAGTATTGCACCACATCAATAGGCGCTGCTTGCTGAATCGGATCGTCCTGATTCAGTCCGCGCCAACGTATCAGCCCCGTCCAACCTGGTAGCTGTGCAAGCACGCGAGTTATATAGTCCGGCCAACGTGCCTCTGGAATTTGAAGAACTGTAAGCGAATGCTGAATCGCACTTTCAGGATCTACCGGTAGAGCTGCAATTTTTTTAGCAAAATCAGAAATACCGAGGAGACGCCCACTCATATCGTGTTGCGCAAGTTCGCGCCAAGCCGCATAGAATCCAGGCCGTCTGCCGGGCATAGACCATCCTGCCATTCCCTCATCAACGAATGATGAAGTCCATTTGATCAATTGCTGATCGATGGTGGAAACGATAGAAGATTCTGTTAACTGGTCGAGCCAGTCGCTAAGCGTACGACGAAGCGGTAGTTCGAGTTCCTCGTCACCACTTATCGCTTCTGCTGTCTGCTGACTGTTCGCCGCATGAATTGAAAGATTGAGTGTGGATAATACTTGTTGCCATAACTTTTCGAGATCGAGGTTTGCGCTAGCACCGGGTTGCGGTTTTTCTAATGCACCCGCACTAGTTAGGTGCCATTCAAACAATGCTGGCTCAAGCGCATCAATACCATAAATCAAATGGAGTCTATTTACTTCCTGTGCCGTGATGGTCCGCGATGCTAGAGCAATGGCCTCGTCGCTTTTGGGACCCACGCGGGCCATGGCGCACTCTACACTTTCCGCTTTTATACGGTCAGTCTCAAACAGGCTACGGAATTCCCCTACTGGCAAATACCCCTCAGCACCAAACAAGCCCTTCGCTTGCTTAAACGCCTCATCAAACGGCAGGTGCTCGAGCCCCTGGAGCGGGTTATGCGAGACATACCCCTTCATGGGCCAGAACTGGGAAACCGGTTCGGCAGCCTCTTCAATCAGGTTGTGCAGCTTACTAGTTGCATTCATTAGTTAGATTTCTTTCGCGCCGCCAGCGGATGTTCGGATAATTGGCTGTGCCCATCGAGGCCGGTAACTGAGAGTTCGCGATCGCTCTCAGCAAATTCTCTTTCCAAGGCTTCAAGGTTGGCCATCACGGTGTGATCCACGAGCTTTGTACCTGACAAATCAACAATAACTTTTTTCGTGCCTGGCCTGCCGATTCGATTCTTCAGTGCTATCCAAGTACTAAAAATGGCAGAGTTATCAACCTTGATTGTCGCCGAGTCATCACCTTCGTTTTCAACTTTCATGCTGGGCTTGAACAAGGAGCTTATAGGAGCACCATTGATAACATGAATGATTGCCTTCACCATAATTCCAATACCGATGCCCACAAGCAGGTCGGTAGCGAGTACACCAATAACGGTTGAGACAAAAACGATGAACTGCTCGCGACCAATTTGGTACATATGCACAAATTCTTTCGGCGAGGCCAGTCGAAAACCTGTGAATACCAGCATTGCTGCCAGCGCCGTGAGAGGTATGCGATCAATCAGTGCCGGCACCAATGCTACAAAGGCAAGCAGAAACAGGCCGTGAAACATGTTTGCAAAACGGGTGCGTGCCCCGTTATCGATGTTGGCCTTACTACGCACTATCTCAGAAATCATCGGTAAGCCACCGACGAACGCAGCGGCGGTGTTGCCTATCCCAACCGCGAGAAGGTCCTTGTCCATGTTTGTCTTACGCCGCCAAGGATCGATTTGATCGACTGCTTTTGCACTCAATAAGGATTCCACACTACCAATCAGAGAGAACATGATGATGTAGGTGATACCAGTGGAAGTCAGCACCCCAGAAAAATCTGGAAAGGTGAGCGCGGTAAACATATTATCTGGCACATCGACAAGATAGTGTGGCCCGAGCGCAGCATCTTGCCCTGCGAAAGCTACAATTTGCTCGGTACCAATATCGAAATACATGCCAAGAGGAACAGCAACCAGAAGCACCATCATAGGTGCTGGGATCATTTTCAGCATCGGGTTCTTAATGAACGGGAAGCCGAACATGATGGCAAGACTGATGCCGCCAATCAGCGCTATAACCGGGTTCATTGCCATAAAATAACTTGGGATAGAAAGCAGTTTTTCAATGGGCCCCCCAGTGGACTCAACGCCTAGCACAATCGGCAACTGCGAAGAGATGACGATGATACCGATCGAGGCGAGCAAGCCGTGAACTGCTGCCGTGGGAAAGAATTCGCCGAGTATTCCTGAGCGAAACAACCCAAAAAGGATTTGAACTGCGCCGGCAGCAACTCCGACACCGAGCGCTAAACGATACGCCTGATAGTCTGCAGCGGGGTCAACTCCTGCCGTATACCCAAAATCGGTAACACAGCCTAGCGCGATCACAATTAGTCCCGCAGCGGGCCCCTTGATCGTCAATTCCGAGTTACTTATAAAAGCAGATAGAATGCCGCCGATAATCGCCGTGAATACTCCAGCGATCGCTGGGTAGCCGCAGGCGAGAGAAATCGCAAGACACAGCGGCAAGGCTATGAGAAAGACTAGGAAGCCCGACACCATATCGGCTTTCCAGTTGCGCTTCAGGTCGGCAAGTGTTCCCTGTGGGATGTCGGAAATTGTAGTATTCATATCATTCTTCTTCTATTTTTAGTTTGTTCAATTGGCTAATGTAAAGTTTTCCACTCGATCAACAAAATTTACAGCACATACGTATTCCTATAGACAGTTTCATACCTTCTACTACCTTGTATATCTGACCCGACTATACAGGCTGACTATACGGCAACTATTAGGACTAGCTGCAGTGAATGCTAGCAGACTTTCCAAAGATTTTAATACGCCCTACCACCCGCGCCAATGGAGCAGCGAGAAAGGTTATAATCAGCTGATTAAGGGCCACGGCAAACATCTAGAGGTTAATTAGCCGGCTAGGATAGTGATTATTTATCGATAAATATATACAATATGTGATAGGAAAAAACTTTCACTAACAAATCGAATTTAGTGCCTTCTCAGCACAGAGACATACAGCGGTTAAACCAGAGAAGTCTCTCCCAGAATTGGAGTATAAACACCCTGAATATCACACTAAAACAATTGCGCTACTTCCTAGTAGCCGCCAAGTATGTAAGCTTGCGGCAGGCAGCTCGGGAATTGAAAATCAGCCAACCCTCCTTGAGCGCACAGATACAAAAATTGGAGGAAGCGTTGGGCTTAGAACTGTTCGAGCGCAGCAAGGGCGGAGTCACACTCACCCCTCTAGGACGAGAATTACTGAAACACGCACAGCAGGCAGTGAGTGCGGCGGAAGTAATCGTCGATGCTGCCAACTTCGCTACCAAGGGCCCTTCCGGTACATTTAGGCTAGGCGCCAGCCCTACATTGGGTCCTTATGCCCTGCCGTGGATATTACCGGAAGTTCACAAAAAGTATGGCGGAGTGAAAATTTTTGTCCGGGAAGAAGTGCCCGACGCGTTGGCACAAGGGCTATACGATGGTCGTTATGACTTAATACTGACTACCTTGCCATTGAAAGAAAACGGCATTACCGTCATGCCGCTGTTCCGTGAATCTCTCTACCTGGTTATGAACCGAGAGCATCCCCTGGCAAAAAACAAATCTATAAGAGGAGATCAACTGGCTGGCTTGGAAATTCTGACAATCGAAGAGCACCATTTACTCTTCCGACAGGTAGAAGATTTATGCAAACAGTTTAATGCAGAAATCCTGCGGGATTATGAAGGCACCAGCCTCGACTCGATCCGGCAAATGGTCCATATGGAAATGGGCGTGACCTTCTTGCCAGCTCTCTATATACGATCGGAAATCATTGATCGTGATGAGCTCCGCGTTTTAACTATAAAAGGTGAGTCTATTAATCGCATCCATGCGCTGGCCTGGCGTGACACTTCACCACTACGGAATTTTTATCGAGAATTGGGCGAACTTTTTCGTGAAGTAGCTAAGGTTCAATTTCGAGATGCTGTTGAGGTGCTGGAATAGACTAAATAACACCAGTGTAGTTTTTGTGACAAAAGCGGGGGATTGCCTCGCAAACTGTTTTCAGAAAGTTAATCGCACCCCACTTCAACAAATCTTCCAGTCGCTCAAACGGAGCTAACTTACTGTCCCGCTGCAGCTTTTTCTTCGATTAGCTTAGCTTCGGCGGCGACCAATAGCTCATCTAGCCAGGCTGTGTAGCCTACTGGGTCGATGAAGGGGTGCGGCTGACCTTCTTGGCGCTCCTTTAATAACTCGTAACGCTCAAAAACATTGCCGGAGGCGGCGTGATTGGGAATATTGACTTCGATATCGCCCATCTGCTGCAGACGCTTCACACTCGCGATGTACATCTGTGTGCGCTCTACGCCTTCGAAATTGAGCCCCACGCCGCCGAACATGAAGGCCTGGAAGGGGAAGCCATCGTCATACACGGTGAAACGTGTTGAGGCGACGCCGGTTGTGTGACCCGGTGTCTTGACGAAACGCAGCCCGGTGCGACCGAGGTTCACGGTGCCGTTGTCGGTCACCACCAGATGGCGCATAGGCTTGGGGTATGCTTGATAGACGGGTTCTTCCTCTACCATAGCCCAGTCTTCCTCTGTCATTAACACCACCGCTCCAAACTCATCCTGCATGCGTTTGGCACCACCGATATGATCGTAGTGAGCATGGCTCACCACCACATAGCGAATATCGTTAGGATCAAAACCAAGCTCACGAATGCCATCGACTACGAGGTCGGTTAGCTCGCCATAGAGCGTGTCGAACAGGATCAGACCCTGATCGGTTTCTAATAACCAAGCAGAGACCCATTTGGCGCCGACATAGTAGAGATTATCGAACACCTGGAACGGTGCGACTCGCTGGAATTCTGGATCGTCGTTCTGACTAAGCTCTTGAGCGGACACGCTGTTTAGGCACAGGCTAAGAAGAAGGCCTATAGCGAGCAGTAATCCATGATATTTTGTTCTTTTTATTGCAGATCTCATAGGTAATCCTGTGGGGTGTATGCGCCTCAATGAGGATGTTTTATAGCCGATATTCTTGGTATTTGAACCTGCGTTTCGTTTAACCGAGCATCCGGTCGGTAGGCCTTCTCAAATAAGCCGAGATAGTGGACTGGGCCGAAGCCCAACCACATCGGCTGCGCAAATCGCCGCTTGAATCAATAGGAGCGCGGCAAACCTAACACATGTTCTGAGACAAAATTTAGAATCATTTCTTGGGAGATAGGGGCAAGCTTCATTAGCCTTGCCTCACGCCAGTAACGCTCGACATGATATTCCCTTGCGTAACCAAAACCACCGTGGGTCTGTATCGCCGCATCGGCCGCGAAGAATCCAGCCTCGGCCGCTAGCCATTTCGCCATATTCGCCTCTGCACCGCAGGGTTGCCCGTTATCTATTAACCAGGCGGCCTTCTTATTCATCAAATCAGCTGCATCTAGTTTCATGCGCGCCTCTGCCAAAGGAAAGGCTATGCCTTGGTTTTTGCCGATAGGACGGCCGAAGACGACGCGCTCGTTCGCGTATTGCACGGCGCGGCGCAGTGCTGCCCGGCCAATGCCAATCGACTCGGCGGCGATAAGAATGCGTTCCGCGTTCAAGCCATCGAGCAAATAGCGAAAGCCCTCGCCTTCTTCACCTACTCTGTCCTGAATTGAAACCTTTAGATCGTCATAGACTACTTCGCAGGTTCGAACCGCGTTGCGACCTAGTTTTTCAATCGCCGAGATATGTACTTCTGGCTTTTGTAGCTCAGCCAGCAGCAGAGTCATACCATCGGTCTTGCGCTTCACTTTGTCTTTCGGGGTCGTGCGTACCAACAGCAGCACTCGTTCTGATTCAAACGCCTTAGTTGTCCAGACTTTTCGTCCTCTCACTAGATAGTGATCATCGTACCTTTTTGCAAAGGTCTCGATGGAGGTTGTATCGCTGCCGGCATTGGGTTCGGTAACGCCGAAGGCAACTTGTAACTCGCCACTAGCAACGGCGGGCAGGTATTTCTCCCGCATAGCTTCGCTGCCGTGTTTTACGACTGGGTGCATGCCGAAGATCGATAGGTGTAGTGGTGTTGCGCCATTCATTGCGGCGCCGGACGCGGCAACTTCCTCCAACACGATAGCCGCTTCTTGAATGCCCTTGCCTGCGCCGCCATATTTTTCAGGCATGGCTATACCGATCCAGCCTGCCTTCGCGACTTCATTGAAAAAGGCTAATGGATATTTTTTTTCTCTATCACATTGCTCCCAGTAGTCATCGGGATAGCCACTGCAGAGTTTACGAATCGATTCTCGAATCAAACCTTGCTCTTGTGTCTCAATAAAATCCACGGCTAGCTATTCTCCGAATCATTGCGCCGCGCCAGCGCCAGTACTTGTTGCGCACGTTTAAGATGAGGCACATCGACCATCTCGCCGTCGAATTTAAATGCCATTTTGCCTGCCGCTCCCTGCTCTTCGAATGCAGCCACAAGCGTTGTCGCCGCTTCTATCTCGGCGACACTTGGTGTGAACGCTTCATTCACGATATCAATCTGATCTGGATGAATGGTCAGCTTCGCGGTAAAACCCATGTCCGCTGCCGTCTTACATTCTTTTGCTAAACCCTCAGTATTTTTGATGTCGACATACACAGCATCAATCGGCTGCACTTTGGCTGCTACTGCAGCGAGCAGGCACATAGAACGCACAAAGCTAAACACTTCTAAGTAATTTCCTTGCTCATCACGCTTGGCTCTCGCACCTAGCGAGACAGACAAGTCCTCTGCACCCCAAGTGACACCATCAACGCGTTCGTGATTAACCATCTGCGCGAGGTTGAATACCGCCGCGGCCATCTCGGTGCCGATCAACAACAGCTTTATGTCGCCGTAGTCAGCGCCCGCAATTTTTTCTTGATTAATAATTAGTTGGTCTACAGCAAGCACGGCCTTGAGGTCTAATACCTTAGGCAACACGATGCCGTCGGGCTGGTGTTGCAGCACCGCCTCTAGATCTTCCCTACCCCATTCAGAATCCATAGGGTTTATACGGACGAGTTTTTCTTGGCTCTTGAAGTCGGCATTCGCCAGCCAATCACAGACTTCATCTCGGGCTATGCCTTTGCGATCTGGCGTTACCGAATCTTCCAAGTCGAGAATTAAGGAATCCGCGGCAAGGCCTAAGGCCTTATTCAGCATCTTCTCGTTGCCGCCGGGGACGAAGTGAATCGATCTTCGCAATGTCATTTATCACTCCTAGGTACTGCCTTTAAACGTAGCTTACACATAATGTTCATGTTGGTAGCCGTAGCATCATGCCCTTTCTAATACACTCACAAACAGTTTCGTCTCGCTGGTTGATACCCAGATGTTCGAACCAAACGATGCCTCTATCTTGTTTGGATTTCGACTCACGCTTGTCTATTATTTTCGTTTGCGCTCGAAGGGTATCGCCGACAAAAACCGGATTGGGAAACTCCACCTTATCCATCCCAAGATTACCAATCGTTGTACCCAATGTTGTATCGCCAACGGACAAACCAACCACCAGGCCAAGCGTGAAATAGCTATTCACTAATATCTGCCCGAACTGTGTTGTTTTCGCGAACTCCGCATCGATATGTAGCGGCTGCGGGTTATGGGTCATGGTGCTGAACATTAGATTATCAGTCTCTGTCACCGTGCGGTGAGGCTGATGTTCAAACAACATTCCGATCTCTAGCTCTTCAAAATACTTTCCTTTCACTCTTAGACTCCAGCGTTGTTTATGGGCGCTACTACTCTATTGTCAAGATAGATATGAGATAGAGAGCGAGATAATTTTCTAAGCTTATTTTATTAGCATCTTGTACTATCATCTATTAGATTCTATTAAGTTAGCACCCTTTGCGGCGCCCGGATAGTTACAGGCGGCCACGACCAAATACGGATAGATACGCCCACAATGCAGAATGATTCGCCGCAGCAATTTTCCGAATGGGTAGGCAAGGCACAATCCGCCTCAAGCATCCTAACAATAGCCCCTATGGAAGGTCTCGCCGCGACTCTGGATCGGGATAGCACCGCCTTCTCAATCGGCGATGCGCTGCCACCGCTTTGGCATTGGCTGTACTTCCTTGAAACCTCGAAACAGTCTGAACTTGCCGAAGACGGGCATCCACACCGAGGCGACTTCTTACCTCCCATTGATCTGCCACGACGCATGTGGGCCGGCAGTAGGCTGAACTTCATCCGTCCCTTACTAGCTGGCGAGACTATTAAACGCAGCTCTACGATCCAATCGATCAAATTAAAGCAAGGGCGGTCCGGCAGCCTCGGCTTCGTCTGTGTAGCGCATGAGTTGTCCGATTCATCAGGCGTGCTGTTGATCGAAGAGCACGACATAGTCTACAGGGACATGCCCACCGGCACTGTCTCCGCGCCGTCTCCTCTTAAGACGGATGATGATCATGACTTCGCGCGCACGGTGACGCCAGACCCGGTCCTGCTTTTCCGCTATTCAGCGCTGACCTTTAACGGCCATAGAATTCACTATGATCGAGCCTATGCTAAAGACGTCGAGTCCTACCCCGGTCTGGTTGTACACGGTCCGCTGCTAGCCACCTTCCTGTTAGAGCTATTCGCCGACAATTATCCCGACGCGACCCTCTCTAGCTTCAGCTTCAAGGCGATAAAACCTGTATTCGATATCGATTCATTTCAGGTTTGTGGGAACAAACCGGACAACACCGGCAACGCGAAACTCTGGATCGCAGACAACGCCGGCAACCTGTGTATGGAAGCGCGAGTAGAGTTGGCCAACACAAAATGAGCAACATGCCTCCACTTAATGGCATAACGGTAGTCTCACTTGAACATGCGATCGCCGCCCCGCTCTGCACTCGGCAACTCGCAGAACTTGGTGCGCGGGTTATTAAAGTAGAACGAAGAAACAGCGGAGACTTCGCCCGCCACTACGATGATCGCGTACTGGGTCAATCCTCACACTTTGTCTGGACGAACAGATCGAAACGAAGCCTAACGCTGGATTTAAAGCACAAGGACTCCGGACAGATCCTAGAAAGGCTGCTGGAATCTAGTGATGTACTCGTGCAAAACCTAGCACCGGGAGCAACCCGCAAGATGGGTCTGGATTTCGAACAGCTCAGCAAGCAATATGAAAAGCTCATCGTCTGCAATATCTCGGGCTACGGTCCTGCGGGCCCCTATGAATACAAAAAGGCCTACGATCTATTGGTACAGGCCGAAGCAGGGTTCCTCAGCATCACCGGCACCGAGAATGAAATGGTTAAGAGCGGCATCTCCATAGCGGATATAGCCGCGGGCATGCAGGCACAGACGGCGATACTAGCAGCGCTAATTCAACGCTCGAAAACTAGCAAAGGCAGCAACATCGACATCTCCATGCTCGAAGCTATGGTCGAATGGATGGGCTTTCCACTGAACTATGCCTACGACGGCGCATCGACACCAGAGCGAACCGGCTCAGATCACGCCAGCATCTATCCCTATGGTGCGTTTGTTACCCGAGATCGAGAAAGTCATCATGCTGGGTCTACAGAACGAGCGAGAGTGGACAGTATTCTGCGAGAGCGTACTCGAGCGACCCGATCTTACAACCGACCCAAGATTTGCCAAGAATGTCTCTCGTTCATCCAACCGAGAAGCACTTAAAGAGATAATCGAAGATAAGTTCTCCAATTTCACCTGTGAAGAGGTAGCGACGAAATTAGATCAGGCGAAAATAGCCTTCGCGAATGTAAATGACATGCCCCAAGTCTGGGATCACCCCCAGCTACATGCACTCAATCGATTAATCGACACCGAAACACCTCAGGGAACCGTCAAGAGCTTCAAACCACCGGGCAATAATAGTAGTTATGGACCCAGTTTGGGCCCAGTTCCCGCACTCGGGGAACACACTGTAGATATCCTCGCCGATCTGGGCTTCGACGCCAGTGAAATCAAGCGTTTTCAGGAAAATGAAGTAGTTTAGAACCAAGCTTCTCGTATCCTCTAGGTCTGTGTTATTATGCCCGCGATTTTGGAGAGGCGGTCAGCAGCCTAAACCCTCAAAGGGCAACGCTGCTGAGACAATCTAGCTAAAATCATTCGAATCTACATCCAGCCCTATTCCTTAATAAGGGCCAGATTCGAGAACAGGATATGGAGAGGTGGCCGAGTGGTTGAAGGCGCGCCCCTGCTAAGGGCGTATAGGGGAAACTTTATCGAGGGTTCGAATCCCTCTCTCTCCGCCATTTTTATTGAATGGCGTACATTCATATAGTTAGATTACGCTTCCCCTCCTATTCGCTTAAGAACAAGCTTCAGTTTCCGAAATTCCGTCAAGCCCGATTTCTATTCAATATATTCTGGCTAAACTACATTACGAGATGACAAGAATGTGCAAATTGAATTATAAGTCTGGAAATAGGTGTTGAGGAAGCATTAATGACGATATAAAAAAGAACTCTTCGGCGAATTATGAAGCTTGGAAGATAGGTCGCGCCTACGCAATTCGAATTTTCCTATAAATAGAGCGGCTAAAAAACTTCTTGGCAGCACATTATGGATATGTATGAACACTCAAGCTCATCTCTCAACACATATTTAGACAGCCCTGTTCTATTTTACGCTAAATCTCGAAACTTCGATTTCGGCCCTTGCAATAGGCAGAATGTCTCCAGCCTTTCCAAGTTTATCTCACATAGGATTATTCTAGAGTATGATCTCGTTTTAAGAGCTCTAGAGAAACATAAATTCCAAGCCATAGAAAAATTTATTCAAGAAATTTTTTGGAGAGTTTATTGGAAAGGATGGCTAGAGCTAAGGCCGCAAGTTTGGAAGGATTTTATAGAATATAGGCCCCAAGGGGACACAAGCTCTTTTGAAGCAGCAACCGCTGGAAAGACAGACATTAAATGCTTTGATGACTGGGTCGATGAGCTAAAAGAAACGAACTACCTGCATAATCATACGAGGATGTGGTTTGCCAGCATATGGATATTTACTTTGAAACTGCCATGGCAGCTTGGCGCTCGATTTTTCCTCGAGCATCTTTATGATGGCGATGCCGGCTCAAATACTTTGAGCTGGAGATGGGTAGCTGGCTTGCAGACAAAAGGAAAGCATTATTTAGCGAAACCCTGGAATATTAGAAAGTATACAAATGAAAGGTATTTAAATTTTCAACTTAATGAGCAATCTCAGCCATTGCATGAGGACCACGCATATTCTATCGAGCCATTTCCTTATGGGAGCAGAGAAGAAAAGCTAAACGATTATCTCTTACTTACTGACAACGATTTGAATTTTAATAATCGTAAAGAATTTTATAACAAATATAAGAGAATTTTCATTCTAACACTTAGCAATGAAAAAAGAATCATCCCAATCAGCAGAAAAGTTTTAGAATTTAAGGATAACGCCATATCTAGTTTTAAAAGATATTACCCTCACGCTGAAATTTGTGACGACACTTTTGAGGAAGTAGCTGAGAGCATTATTAATTTTGATGTGGTTTATCCGTTTGTAGGCGAAAATCTAGATTATATAAATCAGCTTGAATCAGACCTTCAGCTTAATATAAATTTTCTTGTGAGGCGAGAAGATAGCTTTTGTATACCACTTTGTAAAAAAGGATTTTTCGACTTTAAGAAAAATATACCCGAAATAATAAAAATAATTACAGAACTGAGAAACGCATTAGTCGCCAGTCCTCAAAGTTTCGCCGAATTGTAAAAGAACGTACTTAGGTAATGCTCAGTCTAACAGAAAAAATTCCTATTTAAGAATCAAATATTAGCCCCTATGGGAAGATAATAACGCGTTCGTTATCTTCGACTTGAAACAGGACCATATGGTCCTGTATTGCGCTCATTACTCTGTCGAGTGACGGGAATCTTTTTCGATAAACTGATTTAGTTAGGAAAATATGTTGCAACTTATTAGCTATTAGTGATAGGAATCGCTTCTTTTGTCAGCGCTCAGTCGTTCGCCCAGTTACCCTTCCCACGCATTACGCAGTTTGAAGAAGAAAACATAAACATTTCGCTCGATGGTTTTGTTGAAGAAGCTGCTTGGCAAAGTCTTCCGGTCATCGACGGTATGAAAATTTCTGATCCAGACACGCTAGAAGATGCCCCGTACAAGACTGAGATTCGTTTCTTTTCTACGGAGAGAGGCCTTTATTTTGGCATTGTAAATCATCAGCCAGCAGAATCACTAATTGAGCGCATTACAACTCGGGATTATCCCCCATATGCGCCAGTCAATGATGGATTAGGGGTAGCCATTGATGCGTCTGGAGACGGGCGTTATGGATACGCGCTTCGCGTAGGTCTCGGTGGCAGTATGACAGATACGTCAATGCTTGCAGAACGACAAATGAATTTCCAGTGGGACGGTGCCTGGGCTGCCTATACACAAATTATTGAGGAAGGTTGGAGCGCAGAGTTTTTTGTTCCATGGTCTATGATGCCGCTACCGCAAGTTGAAAATGAAAGAAAGATAGGCCTTGCATTCTTTAGAGATTTAACTGGAGAGAGGAGAACAATGGGGCTCTCCGCCACTTCCTCGTACACGAAATGTCTTCCTAAGCGGTTTTCAAAAATATGAACTCGATGATATAGAGCCACGCCGACAACTAAATATTTACCCATTCGTCTCATCAGGCTTTAACGCGATTACAAACGATCCCGAGGCTAAGATTGGTACGGATATATACTGGAGACCAACAACTAACACGTCGTTATCTGGCACGTTGAATCCAGATTTTGGAACGGTGGAATCCGATGACGTGGTCGTTAATCTAACGGCCTTTGAGGCGTTTTTCCCAGAAAAACGGACGTTCTTTTTAGAAGGGCAGGATATCTTCAATACCAGCCCGCGAGCGAGTGCACAAAATTTTCAGGGGCCCGGCGGCCCCATTATCATGTTAAATACAAGACGTATTGGTGGCTCCGCTGGATATCAGATTCCAACTGGCATGGAAGTTAAGCCTACCGATTTGAGTCAACCAACAGAATTACTGGGTGCGGCTAAATTGACTGGCCAAAATGGTAATCTGAGATACGGCGCTTTAGTTGCGTCCGAAGACGATTCGGAGATAAGGGGCACCTTATCTGACGGAAGCCGTGTAGACGTCCAAGCTTCGGGCCGGGACTTCACAATTGGTCGATTTCTATATGAAGACACAAGCAGTAAGGTGGCCGGCGATCCATAGGTTGGATGGGTACAGACGTATCTCATCCTGATATTGATTCAACGGTAAATGCTATTGATGCCCATTATTTTTCGGCTGACCAACGCTGGGCATTGGACGGACAATTCATGCATAGCGATGTTGATGGCGTGACAGGGTCGGGCTTCTTAGGTGACATTAATTATTCTCCGCGACAAGGGATCCAGCATATTATTAAAGCTACGTATATCGATGATACAATTTGATATGAACGACCTTGGCTTTCTTTCACGAAATTCTCAGAGTGAATCTGGATTATAACTTTGTACTGACTGAATCTAATATTCCGGGAATTCAGTCACGAACAACCACCTTAACTTCGATTAATCAATATAATATTGACGGAGAGCCTGTACAGCTTGGCCAGTCCATTGGAAGAGCTTGGAATTATATTAACAATAACAGTTTTGATTTTCGATTTTTGTATCTCCCGAGCAGAGTCGACGATAGGCTAGGCAGGGGCACAGGAGATTTCCGTATCCCAGAGCGCTACACCCTAAGCTCTAACTTTAGCTCAAACCCGGCTCGGAATATTGCCTTCTCATTAAACTTGGAAGCCGGCCAAGAAGATCTAGGCTCCAAATTATTTACGAGCGGATTAGGTGTAGTCTGGCGCCCAAATGACCGCTTCTCATTTGACCTTGGATTGAGTTATACCGATAGAGAAGCCTTGCTAGTACATCAAGGAGATGGAAAATACACCAGTTTCGAGGCGCACCAATGGGCTCCGAAATTGGAATCGAATTATTTTATTTCTTCAAAGCAGCAATTTCGAATTAGTATGCAATGGAATTCATTAAAGGCGTTTGAAGATCGCTTCTGGGAGGTAGACTCAAACCGACTGGAGTATTTGAATCCGGTCACAAATCCTGATAGTGAAGCAGACGATTTTGTGATTAGTAGACTGACTTTTCAAGCGCGTTACCGTTGGGAGATAGCCCCCCTATCAGATTTATTTGTAGTGTATACCCGAGGGTCAAATCTTCCCGGAAACAGCTTCTCCACATTCCAAGATTTACTCGAACAGGCTTGGAATGATCGAATTGTTGATTCCTTTGCAATAAAACTGCGCTACCGATTTGGAGTGTAGAGCCAGTTACACCATGCAGCTAAACTTACTTGACCGCTCCAACATCCGCCAAACTTTCTTCAGGGTTTCCAGATGCCATGGTTCTTCTCGACTGCGAAACTACGGGAGGAAAAGCCATCTATCATCGTATTATTGAGATTGGCTTAATTGTAATAGAAGGCGGCGAACTGATTGAGACATGGCAGACATTTATCGATCCAAAAGTAACACTGCCACCCTTTATACAGAGGCTCACGGGCATTACACCCGGGATGCTTAAAGGTGCACCTGTATTTTTGATATCGCTGAAGAATTGTTGAGCAAATTAAAGGGGCGTACATTGGTGGCCCATAACGCACGGTTTGACTATAGTTTTTTGAAAAATGAATTCGAGCGGGCCGGCTTTACTTATAATGCTAAACCACTTTGTTCAGTAAAATTTAGCCGTAATCTATACCCCCAGTTTAAGCGACATGGCTTATCGCAAATTATTAAGCGTTTTGACTTGTCCATTGAAAATCGGCACAGAGCCCTAGACGATGCGAAGATGATCCATCAATTTTTTCAAAAGTCCTCCGCTTTATTTTCTGACGATGAAATAGCTGCGACCTGTGCATCATTGCAAAAACGTCCCAGCTTGCCGGCCCTGCTTGATGCAAAAGAAATAGAAAAACTGCCAAATAGTGCGGGTGTCTACTATTTTTATGACGAAAAAGGCGCCCTGCTCTATGTCGGGAAAAGTGTAAATATCCGCAACCGCGTGATGAGTCATTTTAGCTCTGACTACAAAAACCCCAAGGATTTACGAATGGGCATGAAAATAGCTCACGTTGATTTTGAACAAACACCCAGTGATTTTGGCGCACAAATTCGAGAGAGCAACCAGATTAAAGCGTTAAATCCACTCTATAACCGCAGATTACGCAAGGTCAGAAAATTATTTCAGTATCGCAGCATCGAAGATGAGCGTGGGTACTTCCGACTTAATATTGAAGCGATTGAAACTGAAGACACACGAATAGAACAGCAATTTGGATTGTTTCGCTCACCTCGGCAGGCGTCGAAGCAGTTGGAAAAGTTGGCTAGCCAGTACTTTCTATGCCACAAACTTCTTGGGCTTGAGGGCGATAGAAATGGCAGGGATCCTTGCTTTCGCGTCCAGCTGAAAAAATGTTTCGGTGCCTGTACTGGGCTAGAATCATCGACGAGTTATAACGAGCGAATGGATGCAGCGCTTAAGAATTATCAAGTAAAATTGTGGCCCTATAGCGGCCCTGTACTGTTAGAAGAACGTGATCAACAGTGCCCTGATCAAGGAGCATTTCATATTGTTGATCGGTGGCGCTACATAGCAAAGCTCTCAATTCTTGAAGATATTTACGACCTGGGTTATCAGCTTACAGATAACGCTAACCCTACTGCTAGATTAAACTATGTTGAAACCGATGCCATGGCCGGCTTTGATGATACCGACGATCGCTTTGATTTAGATATCTATTTTATTTTGGCACGCTTTATGGTTAATCAAAAGCAAATGGAAATGAATAGTCTAAAAGTCTGGCCTTTAACTAAAGCAGTACCTGAGGGCGAGCCTGATAGAGAGCTGACTATACCCCTCTCTATCAGTTAAGTGCCTCTTGGTTACATCCGATACATCGTACACAGCTTGTGGCCAGCCGGATCGCGTAAGTAGGCGAGATAGAATTTTAGCTCTCCCATCTCACGAACTCCGGGAGGATCTTCAATGGCAGTCCCTCCGTTGGCGACTCCAGCCGCATGCCAGGCATCGCACTGTTCTGCACTTTTCGCTATGAATCCAATAGTTTCTCCATTACCAACTCCTGCAGGCTCCCCGTTTAAGGGCTTAGTTACTCCGAAGATATGTTCTTCGGTTATATACATTACGCGACCTGTATCACTCATGACACCTGCCTCATAGCCGAGGGCACCGAGTGTTGCGTCGTAAAAAACTTTTGCTTTATCGGTGTCGTCTGCTCCAATTACAATATGGCTAAACAAAATAATTACTCCTAATAATAAAATAAAAATAGAATGAAAAGCTTACCATTTCTTGTAAATATCGCCAAGATCCTTACTCGATTAGTTGATGAGAGCAAATTCACTAGGAGTGCCAATTAAAGTAATTCTGTCTATCTCTTTGGGAATCTGTCTTATATAGATCTCCATCAGACTAGGTGGATATTTCCATTAATAGATTATCCATATTCTGCCCGTTACAAAGGCGCTGCCTGAATTAGGTATATTTTCAAATCCTTTTTATATATCAATATAGTGCGCGATTTCATCTAAGGTCATCAAGCCCACCGACACTTTAATTTTTCAGTACATGGGCAGATGATCCAAAATAATAGAGCCCTATAAGCAAATGCAATGTAACGAAAAGACCCTCTCTGGACCACGCCCTTGCTTAACATCAGGAGTGTTCTCTGGCGCCGTTTATTGTTTATTAACAGCGTCAATTACTAACTCAAAGAAATCATGATGGTCCCACTTTTCTGGGAATTCGGTTACATGAACCCCAGTAGCCCTATCCTTCTCAACCCCATTCCCTGAAAACTTAAGCGTGCTATTTCGAACGACCACCAGATCTAAACCTGGATGGATATAGATGTTGTTACTTCGACTCCCCACCGCATAGAACCATTCGCCGCTAACATCAGGCCACCATAAATACCCGTAGCCACTCTTGCTTCCGGGTGCAATGACAACGCTTAGCCTGGTTGATTCAGTTACCCATTCGGCAGGAACTATAACGTTTTCATCCCACTTCCCCTCCCGAGCAAATAGCAAACCGAACCGTGCAAAATCTCTGGTCGTCGCATCGATACAGCACCAGGGCATATAATTATCAAAGCCATCTTTCCACCATCCAGCATTCATTCCTATTTTTGAAAATAATTCTGCCTGCGCGAATTCTGCTAACGATTTGCCGGTTGATCTCTCTATACTCTCACCTATTATTTGAACATCGGCATTTTGATAATTCCAATTATAAGTGGCACCAAGCCAGTGTGCTCGATCTGGATCAGCTACTCTATTTTCAATGCTGTACAGTTTGTTATTAACAGTTTTATAGTTACCTTCTTCATTTTTTTCGCCAACATACATCGTAAAACCATCGTTTCCTGATTCCTTTAAACCAGATGACATCATCAGTAAGTTTTTAATCGTTATATTTGTAGTTTCCCCCTCTTTCCACTCCGAGATAAATTCAGAGACTGCAGCCTCCACCGATGCGATATATCCCTTTTGTATAGCTATGCCGGTCAATGCACTTGTGAAAGATTTAGCAGTGGACCAAGACGTGGCAATACTGTCTTTATTTGAACCAAGCGCATACCTCTCAGCAATAATGGTCCCATGCCGAATTATGACTAACCCCTGAGTGTTTTGTGCCTTGGCGACCCCCTCCACGACGACATCTTCAAACGCATAATCTATAGCTTTTTGAAGTTTAACCTTATCAACACCTACCGTTTCGGGGTCAGCGCTTATCCATACGCTATCAGGATAGGTGACTAGCGAGCTTGTCAGGCTAGAATTGCTAACTTCAAATATCAATTTTTTCGAGTCAATCAAATTGAGGTCGAGCTCATACATTTTCCCATCGAATTCTAATTTTTCTATTTTTAATACATTATCTGAAAAGCTATTAGATATGGTCGGCTTTGGTAAACTGATCTCCTCTGCAGAAACAATCTTCAGGCATAACGTTGCACAGGGTGTGAGTTGAAAAAAAGCTTGATAACTTTTATTTCCTGCTGACAAATGTTTTACATTTAATATTCCATTCTCATAATTCGCACTGATATCGTATTCGACTACAAAACTTAATTTATTCGAACAGGAGATGTCGTTCCATTGGCCCGCTAAGCCGTAAGCACTTGAGGCCGGCGCTCCGGCTGGCCATATCTCAAGGCCCATTGCTAAGCAATGCTGGTTGCCCATAAAGTTGTCTGGCTCACTGACCCCATTTTCAAAGCCAGGTCCTTGTCCCCAGAGTTTCCTAGTGGTAATCGATTCCGGGGTCAGTGCAGTATTGTCTGTCCACTTCCAACTTCCTTCAAGATCTGAATCTGTCCCACCAAGCCAAAAATATTTAGAGCCACCCCCATCAGTTGCTGTCGTTGTCGTTTCGGCCATCAGGGAGCGTAAGAAAATATTTTCTGGAAAGGAGTCGACTTTTACTAAGGTTCCCCCTGTTGATAATGCATATTTTTGGGCTTCGGACCAATCCATGGGTTGATTAATAATTTCATAGGCATGACTGTCGAAATTCGTAACTGTTCTGGTTTCGACCGCTTGTCCCGGCTGAGAAATAAAGGTAAGTATACAAAGCGATATAAACTTATTGAGAGCTGCAGATATGAATTTTATATCTGATATCTTCGATACTTTTCGCCTTGCTATCATCAACATATAGAAACCTCTTTTTTTACTATTCTAAAGCGCAAACACCTTCAGCGGCCAAGTTAGGCCTCAAAGAGCATACGCGACAAGTATCACATTGATAATAGTAGCAAAGCACCCAATTGCCTTTATCTCTAACACTAAATCTTTTTCGACAAACACTATCGCAGCATGACAGTCGCTTACGCGAGTTAAACACAGGTTTATGGCAACTTGGGCGGTGAAATTCTCAGTATTTCGCCGTCTCAAAGATCATTAACAGAAAAGCCTTCGACATATGGATGTCACCCCAGTCCAATTGTGCCCCCTCTGCACTTCAAACCCGCGCAAAGCAAACTTTACAGCCAATTTGTTATATCTTGCGGTTTTCTCAATTTTATACCTGACTAAATTAGTCAGGTACCGTATAATTAGGCCCAATACAGGGTCAGCCCACCAATCTGCGAGGTTGAAGGGAAATTTAGGGGCATCGCTGCCCACTATTAGTGAATACGGAGCGACAAGCATGGCAACCACAGACGAAGAGGTGAGAGAGCTCATCAAGCGGGAGTACGAACACGGCTTCGTGACCGAGATCGAGTCAGACACCTTTGAGCCAGGCCTCAACGAAGACGTAATCCGCCGCCTTTCGGACCTCAAGCAAGAACCCGAATTCATGCTTGAGTGGCGCCTCAAGGCCTACCGTCGCTGGTTGGAAATGGAAGAGCCGGAGTGGGCACACGTTGACTATCCACAGGTGAAATTCGACGATATTTCCTATTATTCCGCGCCCAAGCGTCCGGAAGATATGCCTCAGAGCCTGGATGAAGTCGACCCGGAACTGCTAAAAACTTATGAAAAACTAGGCATCCCCTTGCACGAGCGGGCCAAATTAGCCGGCGTTGCCGTAGATGCCGTATTTGATTCCGTCTCTGTTGCCACCACATTCAAAGAGCCCTTGGAAAAAGCCGGCGTTATCTTCTGTCCGATTTCCGAAGCGCTACAAAAACACCCGGAATTGGTGAAAAAGTATCTGGGTAGTGTAGTACCCGTCGCTGACAACTACTATGCCGCGCTGAACTCAGCGGTGTTCTCAGACGGCTCATTTGTTTACATCCCTAAAGGCGTGCGCTGCCCGCTGGAGTTGTCCACTTACTTCCGCATCAACGCCGCCAACACCGGCCAGTTTGAGCGCACATTAATAATCGCCGATGCAGGGAGCTATGTCAGCTATCTGGAAGGCTGTACCGCGCCCATGCGTGATGAAAACCAACTGCACGCCGCGGTGGTAGAGCTGGTGCTTCTGGATGATGCTCAGATCAAATACTCCACGGTGCAAAACTGGTACCCAGGCGACGAAACAGGCAAAGGCGGCATCTACAACTTCGTTACCAAACGTGCCGCCTGCATCGGCAAAAACTCCAAGGTGTCCTGGACCCAAGTCGAAACTGGCTCCGCTATTACTTGGAAATACCCCAGCTGCATCCTGCGCGGTGACAACAGCGTGGGCGAGTTTTATTCTGTCGCGCTGACCCACAACTACCAACAAGCCGACACCGGCACAAAGATGATTCATATCGGAAAAAATACCAGCAGTACGGTGATCTCCAAGGGCATTTCTGCGGGCCGCAGCTCTAACGCTTATCGCGGTCTGGTAAAGTTTAATCCAGGGGCCGAAGGCGCTCGAAACTTCACCCAGTGCGACTCTTTATTGATTGGTGACCGCTGTGGCGCTCACACGTTCCCGTACATAGAAAGCAAGAACAAGTCCGCCATCGTAGAGCACGAGGCGACCACCTCAAAAGTCAGCGACGAACAGATGTTCCTGTGCCGTCAGCGGGGCATCGAACCGGAACAGGCCGTCTCTATGATCGTCAACGGATTCTGTAAAGAAGTATTTAAAGAGCTGCCAATGGAGTTCGCGGTAGAAGCCGGCAAACTTCTGGAAGTCAGCCTAGAAGGCTCCGTAGGATAGATGATCCACAGCCAAGACGAACGCAGCAGCAACATTTTATTGACCCGAATTCAAAAGTTTACGAGAGAGAAATTATAAATGCTCAGCATCAAAAATCTGCACGCCTGCGTCGAGGAAAAACAGATCCTTAACGGCCTTAACCTGGAAATCAAAGCTGGCGAAGTTCATGCCATCATGGGCCCAAACGGCTCAGGTAAAAGTACCTTGTCACAGGTGCTGGCAGGTAACGAAGCATTCGATGTCACCAAAGGCGAAGTTACCTTTAACGGCGATAATCTGTTAGACCTGGCTACCGAGGAACGCGCCCGCGAAGGCATATTCTTAGCGTTTCAGTACCCGGTTGAAATTCCCGGCGTCAGCAACCTGCAATTTCTGCGCACCTCGGTAAACGCCATGCGCAAGCACCATGGCATCGAGGAAATGAACGCAGCTGAATTTATGAAGTTGGCTAAAGAAGTCTCCAAACAGGTAGACCTGGACCCAGCCTTTCTTAAGCGTGGCGTTAACGAAGGTTTCTCTGGCGGCGAAAAGAAGCGTAACGAAGTCATGCAGGCACTACTGCTGCAGCCGAAGCTAGCAATTCTTGACGAAACTGACTCCGGGCTTGATATCGACGCACTGAAAGTCGTAGCTGACGGCGTGAATGCATTACGCGCACCCGATCGCTCCATTCTAATGATAACCCACTACCAACGCTTGTTGGATCATATTGTTCCCGATTACGTGCACGTACTTTCCGAAGGAAAAATCATCAAGTCTGGCGGCCCAGAACTGGCCCTGGAGTTAGAAGCGAAAGGTTACGGCTGGCTCGGAATCGAAGACCAGGTAGCTGCTAACCACGAATAAGGAGGTCGCTTAATGAAATCTGCATCCACTCTTTCCAGCGCCTTCCTACAACCGGCGGGACAGGCCCTGCCAGCAGCGCTGCTGGCGCTGCGCTTTGACAGAGCCAGCGCTCTGGCTAACTTGATTTTGCCAACTCGCAGAACCGAAAACTGGAAGTACTCTGCCAAGCATCTAAAACTGACCGACGACATGGCCAGCACTCTGCCTATGAACGCCAGCGCCGAAGCGGCCGCCGACAACTTGGGTTACACCGTGGTTATGGTAAATGGCGTTGTGCGCCCTGAGGCTAGCAACTATCCGACCTTAGAAGGCCTGAGCATTCAACGCTTCAGCGATTTAAACGAAAAGGACGCTACCCTTGCCGCAGATCTGCTAAGCAATTCCATCAGTGATCAGCCGGCCAAATCCGGCTCGGTAAATTTGTCGCAACTTAACGGCGCGCGCTTTGAAGATGGCCTGCTAATTCAACTCCAACCGGGCACCGTGTTGGACCAGCCACTATTCCTAATTCACCACACCACAGCCAGCCACAGTGGTTCTGCCTACCCTTGTATTCTGGTAGCCGCCGGCAACAACAGCCAGCTCACTGTGGTGGAAGATTATGTATCCAGTGGTGACAGCTGTGTCATGGTCAACACCACTACCGAGTTCAGCCTCGGCGATGGCGCCAATGTGACTAGCGTACGCCTGAACACCGAAGGCCAGACTGTGCAGCACATGGGCACCACCGGCGTGCGCCAACAGCGCAGCTCGCGCTTTGAAAGCCACAGCGTGGGCTTTGGCGGCACCTTGCGCCGCCACGATCTACACGTTCGTCTTGAAGGCGAAGGTGCCGAGTGCAAACTCAATGGCGTGGTAGTAACCCAAAGCACCCAGCATTACGATAACCACACAACTATCGAGCACGTTGCGGCCAACTGCAACAGCGAGGAAACCTATCGCAACATTGCGGCAGACAAATCCCACGCTGTTTTTAACGGCCGTATACACATCCATCAAGATGCACAGAAATCCAACGCCAACATGAGCAACAAGAATCTGCTGCTCACCAGTGGTGCGGAAATCGACACCAAGCCGGAGCTGGAAATTTACGCCGACGATGTATTGTGTGCTCACGGCGCCACCATCGGTCAGCTTGATAAGGAATCCATATTCTATTTGGTGTCACGCGGGCTTAACCCTCGCGATGCCAAGGTGCTGCTGACCATGGCATTTATCAATGAACTGGTCGACCAAATTCCAGTAGAGCAGGTGCGTGACACTGCCCATACCGGATTGAACCAGTTCTTCGACCAAGCATTTCAAGAGGTATAACCTGGTATGAGCACCCTGTCCGTAGCCAAGACCGCCCCGCCGCAATTTGATGTAGAAGCGGTACGACGAGATTTCCCTATACTGTCACAACAGGTGAACGGCAAGCCTTTGGTTTATCTAGACAACGGCGCCTCGTCGCAACGCCCCGAGGCGGTGTTGCAAGCCATGGACCGCTACTACCGGGAGATGCATTCCAATGTGCATCGTGGCGCTCACACCCTTGGTGATCGCGCTACCAGCGCCTTCGAAGGTGCCCGAGAGAAGGTTCAAAAGTTTCTGAACGCACCCAGTTCGCGGCAGATTATTTGGACCCGAGGCACAACTGAAGCCATCAATTTAGTCGCCAATGGCCTCGCTGAGAAACTTAAACCCGGTGACGAGATTTTGCTAAGCCAGATGGAGCACCACGCTAACATTGTGCCTTGGCAGATGCTGGCCGAGCGCACCGGCGCTAAAGTGGTAGCCATTCAGATCACGCCTGAAGGTGAGTTGGATATGGATTCTTTCCACTGCCTGCTGGGTGAACGCACCCGTATTTTGGCCTTTAACCATGTCTCTAACGCGCTGGGCACGATAAACCCGGTTGCTGACATGGTGGCTAAAGCCAAAGCGCAGGGGGTGATTACTCTAATCGACGGCGCCCAAGCAGTGTCCCACTTTCAGGTAGACGTTCAGGCACTGGACTGCGACTTTTACGTGTTCTCAGCCCACAAATTGTTTGGCCCCACAGGTATTGGCGTATTGTATGGCAAAGCCGATTTGCTGGAGGCCATGCCCCCTTGGCAAGGCGGTGGCGAAATGATCGAACGAGTGAGTTTTGCAGGCACCACTTACAACACCCTGCCCTACAAATTCGAAGCCGGCACACCTGCCGTTGCCGAAGCCGTGGGCCTAGGTGCAGCTATTGATTATCTGGCAAGCCTCGATCGCGGCGCGATGGAAGCTGCTGAAAACGCACTACTGCGGCGCGCCAATGAACTAGTCGCCAGTGTCCCCGGCATGACGGTGGTTGGCACTGCCGCTCACAAAGTGCCAGTAATGTCCTTTAAAATTGAAGGCCTTCACCCCAGTGATATTGGCACCCTGCTGGACCAGCAGGGCATTGCAGTTCGCACCGGTCATCACTGTGCCATGCCACTAATGGAGTTTTACGAGATTCCCGGTACAGCTCGGGCTTCGTTTGCGTTCTATAATACCCTTGAAGAAGTAGAGCAGCTTTTTACAGCTCTGCGGAAAATACAAAGTCGGTTTGCCTAATGGAGGCGGAATCATGACAGTTCAATTATTCACCCCGGCCGTTGAGGTTGCAGTTGCGATCACGATGACACCCAGCGCGGTCGAACATGTTCGTAAACAGTTAGACAAAAAACCGGAAGCTCTGGGCATCCGCCTAGCTATTAAAGAAAGCGGCTGCTCCGGTTTCAAGTATGAAACTCAGTGGGTGGAAGAATCCGGCAGCAATGATCGTGTATTTCATCTCGACGGTGTAGATGTGTATGTAAAGAGCGAGCACCTGCCGCTGGTAAACGGTATTGAAATCGATTTCGTCACCGTAGGTGTGAATTCTACTTTTGAATTCCGCAATCCTAACGCCACAGCAGAATGTGGCTGCGGCGAAAGCTTTACGGTGTCGTGACGGAGTAGAAGATGGAAGAAAGGGAAGTTGTAGTAACTACACGCGAGGTGGAAGCCCGCCTGGTGCCATCAGGAACGGAAATCATGATTCCGGCGAATACCTTCATTAGCATTACCCAGTCACTAGGTGGCACGTATACCGTAGCAGTAAACGGCAATATGGCACGCATTGAAGGCCAAGACGCTGATGCCCTTGGGAAACAGCCACAGGTCAGCAGTTTTGCTATTCCCCAAGACGGTTCTGTTAACGAAGATCAGCTGTGGGAAGCTCTGGGTAACTGCTATGACCCGGAAATTCCAGTTAGCGTAGTGGAAATGGGACTGATTTATAACTGCAGCCTTGAGAAAGATACCGCGTTTGGCAATCACGTCAAAATTACCATGACCCTAACCGCCGCCGGCTGTGGCATGGGGCCGGTGATTGCCCAAGACGTAAAAACCAAACTGGAAAACGTACCCAACGTAGACAAAGTCACCGTAGAAATAACCTTTGATCCACTGTGGAGCAAAGAAATGCTCAGCGACGAAGCCAAACTGGAACTGGGAATGTTGTAATGAGCAGCAACGCAAACGATTTCACTAGCAACCCATTGGCTACCAGCATCACACTAGAAGATGTATATGACGCCTTTGAACTTCTCGACGACTGGGAAGATCGCTACGCCTTTATTATCGACCTAGGCAAACAACTTCCGCCGTTTCCAGATGCTGAGCGTACCGAGAAAAATTACGTGCATGGCTGCCAGAGTCAGGTGTGGCTTATTCAGCATTACGACAAAGAAAGCGGCAAACTGCTTCTACTGATAGATTCCGACGCCATCATTGTGCGCGGACTGGCTGCAATTATTCTGCTGGCTTTTAACAACCTCACTCCAGCAGACTTGCTGGCGACGGATATAGACAAACTATTTGAACGCCTTGATCTGTTCCGCCACATCTCGCCAACTCGCGGCAACGGACTACGTTCGATGATCAGCAAAATCCGCAATATTGCGGCTGCAAAAACAGCCTAGCGACCCGTTCACTTTCGCTCTATTCTACCTTTCGATACAACGTAAAAGGCCCACACAACTGTGGGCCTTTTTTTGATAGCCAGCAGCGTAATGGTGTAGTTAACACATCTCGAAAACAGAGACTACGTACCGCAAAAAGTCTTATAGCGACCGGTAAAATTTTCCGGCGCGGGTTGAGTGTAACTCGCAAGCTCCGGACGTTCATCAAAGGGATGTGAGAGCACAGCAAGCAATTTCTCGAACGGCTCTAGGTTAGCGTCGTTAGTTGCGGCATCCAATGCGTCTTCCACCAAGTGGTTTCGCGGAATGTAGATTGGATTGATAGCGCGCATACTCGAAGCGCTGTCGGTAGCAGACTGCTTAGCGATCCGTTCATGCCAGCGCTTAAGCCAATCGGCGAGCACCTCAGAGGAAGGAAACAACGCTTGCAGAGGTTCCAAATTACCTTCAGCGGCGTCCGCTAGTCGTCGCCACGCGAGTGTGTAGTCAACTGAATAATTCTCCAACAGATTGAGCCAGTCATTAACGAGCAACTTATCGCTGTCGATGTCCGAACTGGAATTTTCTAATCCCAACTTTGCTTGCGCTCCAGCTAACCAGCGCTTTTCATAGTGAAGGGTGAAATCGTTGAGGACCGCTTCCACTTCCGGAACGGCTCGCTCGGGATTATCCTCGTCAATTAATGGAAGTAGTGTCTCGGCGAATCGAGTCAGATTCCACTGTGCCATCTGGGGCTGATTCTTGTACGCGTAACGCCCTTGCTGATCGATGGAGCTAAACACGGCTTCAGTGCTAAACGCTTCCATGTAAGCGCAGGGACCATAGTCGATCGTCTCACCAGAAATCGCCATGTTGTCTGTATTCATGACGCCGTGGATGAACCCGATCAGCATCCAATTGGCAACTAGAGCCGCTTGGGCTTCAGACACCGCCTTCAGGAATAAAAGATAACGATCCTCGTCACTACTTAAGTGCGGATAGTGACGCTCGATGGCATAGTCGGCTAGCTGCCTAACCTGATCCCAGCGCTGCTGAGATGCAAAGAACTGAAAAGTTCCAATACGAATATGACTGGAAGCGACGCGAGTAAGAATGGCACCTGGCAACGTATTCTCGCGATACACGGATTCACCGGTGGCAACGGCCGCCAAAGCACGGGTCGTTGGGATTCCCAGACGGTGCATCGCTTCGCCGAGAAGATATTCACGCAGCACGGGGCCAATCGCGGCTTTGCCGTCGCCACCGCGAGAATACGCCGTTCGTCCAGAACCCTTCAACGCGATGTCGCGGCGACGTCCATCAGGACCCGCCACCTCACCCAAGAGCAAGCCGCGTCCGTCGCCCAACTGCGGAGAGAACCCTCCAAACTGATGCCCAGCGTAGGCTTGCGCCAGCGGGCGAGAGCCAGCCAGCAGTTTCTGTCCTGAGAAGATTTGCGCCAAGTCTTGTGATGGCAATTCAGCGACACCCAGCCCAAGTTCGTCGGCAAGCGCGGTATTGAATTGCAGTAAGTTCGGCTCCTGGACAGCCATCGGGGCACTCTCGACGTAGAAGTCTGGCAATTCCTCAGCGTAACTGTTGCCAAAACGGAATGGGATCCTGGGTTCTTGCATTACTTGTTCCTCTAAACAGCTGGTCAGTTCATGACTATTGCTGGTATTAGTTAAAAAAACGTACTGCGGGTAGCTGCTCATCGCGAATATCTGCAGCGTGGCACCGACAAGTTCAAGAGAAGTAACTTTCTCAGGTCGCCGGCGCTGCGTTAATGAACGGCCTTGCACATCGATTAGATTCTACAACTACCCAAAGCAAAAAAAACAGTAAAGATAACTTTTACTAAAGTAGTCTTTACTGTCTTATCTAAAAAAATGCGGTCAATTGCAAATTGCTATTAAAACAACCATTTATAACTTTCTGTTCTTGCACGAATCCCTACATTAGTTAAGCAATACATAAGAGAGGCTCAACTAGTAAGGGAAAACCTTTCTAGTTAAGTACATCACCACTTTTCGTGTTGCCGTCTGGATTTCTATCTATCAACTTGTTCAGCAGATCGATACCAACAGACACCGGCCTGCTATCCACAACGAAGGCAAACGTTTGATTCTCAGAATCGACGCGCTGCTAGTTTATATTGAAGTGAGCCAGAATTGAAGATACTACAGAATTCAGCCGAGCAATCCTAAAAAATTGAAAACCCTGAGGGCGAATAGCGGAGGGTCTTCCTTATTGGAATAACTTCTAACAGGTAGGCGTTCAAAGCCGGCAGAAGTTACATTAATCACAATGAGAAAGGTAAAAGGGCTAGATGGCAGGCTAGAAAGTACCATTCACGCTGAGAGAAATTGCCCGACCTGAGGAGCTGCACTGGTCTTCTATTTCCTCGAGGATGCCGCTAGAAACACGGCCAACGAAGCGTTGTCGTTCACGGCAAAATTCACCATCATTAACCAATCGGCTCGCATTCAAACGATAGGTCATGCTAAACGGTCCGCGCCACTCGACAAAGCTTTGCCAGTAGGGGTCGCCAGCAGAAAGCTCGATATCGTCGATGTCGATACGTGTACGATTGCCGTCAAAGGAGTTATTCCAACTAACGCCGTAGTTGAGATTCCACTTCGGAATATCGTGGCGAAAGCCTAGCGATGACCTGCCCCTGTAGCTAAACAGAAAGCGCCTTTGAGTTCCCAGAAAAGGATCGGTGATCTTCGAATCTTCGACGGAGATACTTGCGGTAACAAGTAGATTTGGCATATCGATCATGCGCATACGCACACTACTATTCAGCTCGAGACCATACTTGGTTCCGTCACCAATGTTACCGTTGGCACTTAGCAGATTGTCCTCCGATGTAGAGACATCCAGCCTTTCAATTTTGTCTTTCCAGTCTTCGAAGTAGAGTCGAGCGCTTAGAACCCCTATGTCGTTTGGTAGACGATACTCGGAATTGAGCTCATAGTTCCAATACCACTCTTGACGAAGATTGGCATTACCGGACTGGACGTCCGAGTTTATGTCCTGGCTATCGGTTGCTGCTACGAAATCGCTGAAATTCAGCTGCTCCACCACTTTCTCGATAGTTCCCCGAAGCTGAATGGTAGGCGTAAGGTTGTATCTAAAATCGACCTTAGGTTTGACGAAATCGAAGTCCCTTTTTTTCGTCACGTCGCCGCTCTGTGTTATTTCAGAAGTCTCATAAAGAAGTGAAGTTTCCAGAGTCATGCTCGAATTGATAATCCAGTTGTGAATTGCGAAAGGCTCGTAGCGCACCTCCTCCACCGAGGAATTTGCATTGTTAATCGAAACTGGAACAAGTCCTCCAAAAGCCGGAGACGGAATACCAGTTGAACTCGCAAGGCCAAGCGCTAAGCTAGAGTCTAGAATAGTCTGCGCGCGCTCGCCGCCTAACTCAATATCCTGCCCTTCGAAAATATCGAAGGTGAATGAACCGCGAAGAATGCGTTCTTTAGTCGTACTGCTGGTATCCAGAAATAAATCCTTACTCTCGGAACCATCATCGAATTGATCGAAGCGTTCTCGCGTGTCTACTCGAGTCGCGGAGTTACTGATAAATAGTACCTTGAAGCGATCCCCGCCGTCTGTGTTGTATTCGTAGTCACCCCCAATCTCCCAATCGTCGGTGCCACTGGGGCTAGTCTCGCGCTGCCTATCTAGGGTATTCGGGTTAACTTTGAGATCGGTAGTGCGGCGAAACAGATCTGTTTCTCCCTTGCCTTCACCAAGCTGAGCGTTGAATCTGGCACTACTCTTCGAATTTATGTCATAGCCTAAATTCGCGCTGACTGTAGTGCTGTTTCCATCGGTGGCTCTGTCTTCACGAATGAGATCGTTAGGAGAGAAATCACCTAGAATGGAATTTTCTTTGCTGATGTTTCTAAAATAGACATCATTAGTTCGGGCAGCTCACTTGATAGTCGAGTCCACCCTGCTGGCCGCTGAATGAAA
>CASQMQ010000026.1 GCA_949430125.1 uncultured Pseudomonadales bacterium | reverse complement strand
AGTCACCGGAATCATTTAAATGTCGAATTTTGACTGTTTCGAGAGGCTGTCCCGACTCTGTCTCCAACACAATAGCCAGCCGCGCCCCACTGTTGAACGCGCGTTTCATCTGATTACTGGATTTCCCCCCACCGCAATGATTGATAAGGCCCAATTCAGGAAATTGCTGCCGCAGCTGCTTGGCTAGTAACTGAGCCGGTCCAGCCAGCTCGCTACCCACAACCACCATATACACATCGATTACCTGCGAGGTGGCTTCGGGAATCTTGCCAAGTGAATCGAGCATCAAGACAAGCCTTTCGACACCCATCGCAAAACCAGCTGCAACCGTTGGTTTGCCCCCGAGCTGCTCAACGAGGCCATCATAGCGACCTCCGCCGCAGACTGTGCCCTGTGCACCCAAAGAATCGGTAGTCCACTCAAACACACAGTTATTGTAGTAATCCAAGCCCCTTACCAAGCGAGGGCTCTCGACGAACTCAATTCCAACCTGGCTAAGCAGGCTCTTCAGCTCGCTATAGTGGGCGATACTCTCATCGCTGACGTAATCAACCAGAGCAGGCGCACTCTTTAGAGCTGCCTGAACAGCGGGGTTCTTACTATCCAGCACCCGCATCGGGTTGCTGTGCATTCGATTGCGCGCATCATCATCGAGTTCGTCTGCATGGAAAGCTAAAAATGCTGATAAGGCAGCGGCATAGCGTTTTCTATCTTCCGCTGAGCCAATGTTGTTAATCTCGAGGGTAAGGAATTTTTCTAAGCCTAGGTCTTGCCACAGTGAAGCGCAGACCTGAATTACCTCTGCATCGATGTCCGGCCCAGCCATACCAAATGCCTCAACACCGAACTGTTGAAACTGTCGGTAGCGGCCCTTCTGTGGTCTTTCATGGCGAAACATTGGGCCCTGATACCAGAGTCGTTGCTGCTGATTGAACAGTAAACCGTGCTGATCGGCAGCACGAACGCAGCCCGCCGTGCCTTCTGGACGCAAACTCAAGTTATCGCCATTGCGATCATCGAAACTATACATTTCCTTCTCGACGATGTCAGTGACCTCGCCGATTGAACGTTTAAACAGCTGTGTCTGCTCGAGAATAGGAAAACGAATTTCTCGATAGCCATAACGATGCACTACCTGCTGAAAACACTTCTCAACATATTGCCAGTTAGGGGTTTGGTCAGGAAGTATGTCATTCATACCTCGAATTGCTTGTAGTTTCGCCATAGGTTTGTGACTGATCGCTAGCTTGAGGCGATTAGGTTTTCTTCCATTTGCTTCTTATCGGCAACGCGCTGACGCACCATCGCCTCTAATTCATCCACAAGATTTTCATTATTTATCTTGTGATCGGGAACACCTTCTTTGTAGACGAGGTTACTTGGACTCGCACCAGTCAACCCAATCTCAGCAACCTTCGCCTCGCCCGGGCCATTCACGATACAGCCAATAACTGCCACATCAATCGGTGTCGTTATGTCTTCTAATCTGGACTCTAATTCATTAACCACGGAGATCACGTCGAAATTCTGCCGGCTACAACTAGGGCAGGCTACTAAATTGACGCCCTTATGACGAAGACCAAGGCTCTTTAGTATATCGAATCCAACTTTGACCTCTTCAACGGGGTCCGCTGCAAGGGATACTCGGATCGTATCGCCAATCCCATCCATCAACATGGCTCCCAGGCCGATAGCTGATTTAACTGTGCCGGAACGAAGACCGCCTGCCTCAGTGATGCCGAGATGGAATGGCTGATCTATCTGTGTCGCTAGACTCCGATAGGCCGCCAGGGTCATGAATATCTCTGAGGCTTTCAGGCTGATTTTAAAATTTTGAAAATCGAGCTTGTCGAGTATATCTATCTGCGTAAGCGCAGACTCAACCATCGCCTCGGAATTCGGCTCCTTGTATTTGCGCAACAAGTTCTTGCCAAGAGAGCCAGCATTTACGCCGATTCGAAGCGGTATATTCTTGTCTTTGGCACTATCTACAACGGCGCGAATGCGCTCCTCGCTGCCGATATTACCCGGATTGATGCGCAGGCAATCAACCCCATTCTCTAGCACTTTCAAAGCAATGCGATAATCGAAATGTATATCGGCGACTAGGGGTACTTCCACCTGTGAGCGAATCTTCCTGAAGGCCTCTGCCGCATCCATGCTCGGAACGGAGACGCGGACAATATCAACGCCCGCATTTACCATGCGATTGATCTGGCCTAGTGTCGCCTCAACATCGCAGGTCTCGGTGTTGGTCATGGTCTGCACGGAAATTGGAGCATCGCCGCCCACGGGAACATTGCCGACCATAATCTGGCGAGTCTTGCGACGAGTAATTGCTGAGTTAGTCTTCATGGGTTACAAGCCTACAGTGAGGCGTGCCGAGTTGTCGATTCGAATATCAGCGGAGAGGTCAATTTCATCGCCGTTGAGGCTCATATTAATAAAAGGAGCATCTCCGAGCAGGATATTGAATGGCGCACTACCGGTAATTTCTAAAACATCGCCCGCTTCGCGGATATCGCGATAGATCTGCTGGGATTCGCTGTCATTTACTTCGATCCAACTCTCCCCAATAAAGCTGATTCGCAGCACATCGTTTCCAATCGATTCAATGGTGAAAACCCGCGACTGGTCTGTCGCCTCGGCGACGGCTGTTTGTTCTGCTCTCAATGCCTGTAAGGCGGAGGTTAGTTCCTCCACGCTAGAACTGCCTCCGCTCCCACTAGTTTCAGCACTCTGGGCACTCTCAGAATCAACATTAGAGCCCAAATCTACTTCGACCAACTGTTCAGAGGCAAGTACTGACAACTCTTCCAACGCTGGAGAAATTATCAACTGACTGGTTGGTGCTGAGATTTCCTCAAGCTCGACTTCCAAGGTAAGTTGCGGCTGTGTCGTTACTTGCGGCTCCACCACCTGGGACAAGGCGGGCCTCATGTTCTCAGCACCTTCAACAGATTCAGCGGTACTAGGCAAATCAGAAACAGACTCATCTGCAAAATAGCTATTCGCAAGCCACAATCCCAAAAAGCCGACGACAAAAACTATTAAGGAAACAATTACTAAAGGCTTATTACGCTCTTTTTTCTTACGCGCTCTTAACAGTCGTCTCTCTTCCGCGCTGTCGGCATTCTGCTGATGCGTAAACTCATCATAGCGGGACATTAAGTCTTCAACATCCAGAGCCCAAAAATAAAGCGTAGCTCTTCAGATACCCCTTAGCGAAAACAGCGCCAGGTAGCTTTTCATAGCTATTGGATTCCAATGCCTTAACGTAGTGCACTGGTGATATGCAGTTGATCGGCGACTTCTTTCTCATTCAGACCCAGACGCTGCCGCTGCCGCTGGAGAATATCTCCTGCTGTCAGGACGTCAATCGATTGCTGGCTAGCCTCAAGCTCGGCGGCGCTTTTCAATAAGGGGCTCAGTTGGCATTGTTCAGCCTTTGAAACGTCTGAAATTCAGGTGAAGTCGGGTAAAGTGTAGCAAGAACCAAAGAAAAATTTTCGACAAGCTCTACGTTCTGGAAGTAACCTTCAATTTGAATACCCGCGAATAGCGCTCGCGGCGTATGCGGTAATTGCAGAAACGCATGGTGGTCAAATAACTTCGATAATATTGACGAGCGAGTGGATAGTCTTTCTTGATCGAAATAGACCAGAGCTAACTCAAGTGGCGCTATAAAAAGATTCTCATTGAGTTGTAGCGCGCGTTGAAACGCAGCCTTTGCATCCTCCTGCCTACCCAATCGCAAAGCACTTCTGCCCAGACCTTCGAAGACAAGCGATCGCCCTTCGTAGCTGGTGTCACTCGCTACTCTTTCCAATTGCTCATAGGATTCGCGAAAGCGCTCCTGCGAGAACAACATCGCCGCGTAATTATTTCGCGCACGGGAATTGTTCTGATCAAGACTGATCGCTCGTAGAAAATTCGAATCGGCCAAATCTAAATCACCTTCGCGCTGAAAGACCATCGCCAACACCATATAGCCATCAGAGATTCGATTGTCGATATCGAAAGCGTTATTCACATGTCGCCGAGCACCGGGCATGTCATTATTGTCAAAATAAGCTAGCGCAAGTTGGATATAGTCAGTAGCAGCTCGCTCTTCGGAAGCATCCGCCATGAAGCCCCCAGTCGTCGTAGTCACGCAGGAAGACAGCATGCTTGATGCCAGAAGTACGGCGAGCACTGAGGCTAGCTTTTTGCTGAGTAATTTTCCAAATCAAATCGAGAAATAACATGATTTGTAACCAATACCTAGTTGCGCAGGACGATCTAGTTTATTCGGGGCTTCATAGTCTGTCGGCAGTTACCGCTAGATTATCAGTGCTACCGAACACTTTAGAGCCATCTTTTTTGGCTAATTCGCTCTGAGCGTGGCGACGCTTGTGCCTCTCGCTGCGACGGGTCTGATCCTCTACATCACCTACTAGCTGGCCGCAGGCCGCCCCAATATCATCCCCACGCGTAGTACGCACAGTGACCGTGTATCCAGCCTTTTGCAATATCTGCCTAAAATTTGTAACCGAAGATGAGCTAGGACGACGGTAATCGCTGAGCGAGAACGGGTTGAAAGGTATTATATTTATCTTGCAGGGAAGTTGCTCCAACAGTACCGCGAGCTCACGAGCATGCTGACGATGATCGTTTACACCCGCGATCATCGTATACTCGATTACCGGAACTCGCTTATCCGACAGGCTATCCATATAGCCCTGCACAGACCGAAGCACTTCCTTGATCGGGTACTTGTTGTTGATCGGCATGATCTGACTGCGCAGCTCATCATTAGGCGCATGCAAGGAGATGGCCAGCGATGCGTCGGTGTAGTCCTTCAATCTATCAATCGCCGGGACAACACCCGATGTGCTAATTGTCACCTTGCGTTTCGATAAGCCGTAGGCGCAATCTTCCATCATGATACTTAGCGCGTCCATGACGTTGTCGAAGTTCAGCAGTGGCTCGCCCATACCCATCATCACCACGTTGCTTACTCGCTGTTCCGCTTTATCCTCGAAAACACCTAGATGGTAATTTGCCCACCAAAGCTGACCTGCAATTTCCGCCACTGTCAGATTGCTATTAAAGCCTTGTTTGCCTGTCGCGCAGAATGAACAATCCAATGAACAACCTGCCTGAGAAGATATGCAGAGAGTGCCACGCCCCGCTTCGGGAATAAAAACCATTTCAACATGACTGCCGCTGGCGACCTCCACAATCCACTTACGAGTGCCGTCTTCAGACTTGAAGTCTTCGAGGATTTTGGGGAGAGAAATTTCTGTAGCTTGCTTGAGCTTCTCGCGAAGGTCCTTGCTGATATCGGTCATGAGATCGATATCAAGCACTCCGCGCTGATGAATCCATTTCAGAATTTGCTCAGCGCGAAAGGGCTTCTCGCCCATGTCGACGAACAACGCCCGCAGCTTTGCCCTACTTAGGCCAGCCAAATTGGGTTTGTGTATCGCCGTCATGCTCAACTTATCCTCTTCAGAAGTTTTGCTTCAGGATCAGACTTCGTTGGTCGCTGAAGAAATAACCGACTTCACGCTGCCGCCGACGTTGTTGAATCGGACCCGTGAACTGCGTTGGCATCGATAGAGACCGCGAAATCGGCGCGAATCGTTCCAGCCTCTGCATCTGCAGGGTTCGTAGCGCCCATCAAGTCGCGGTTCATCATAACGGCGTCCTCGCCTTCCAGAACCGTTACCATGACCGGTCCAGACGTCATGAATTCGATAAGGTCTTTGTAGAAGGGTCTTTCCTTGTGTTCAGCATAGAATCCGCCTGCTGATTCGTCGTCTAGTTGCAGCATTTTTGCAGCAACAATCTTCAACCCTGCTTTCTCGAAGCGGGTATAGATTTCGCCTATAACGTTCTTCGCTACGGCATCAGGCTTGATAATGGATAAAGTACGTTCGATCGACATCTTAACTCCAATGTAGGGTGAATTCTTGAGAGCGCGCATTATACGCGGTATATCTGGGATTAGTACGCTTTTAATGAATAAAAACGCTATTTTTCAGGGGCTTAATCAGCCGCTTCTTCCACCTAGGCAGCCTCTATTGCCTCTAGGATTTCTCGCCACAGCGCCCGAGATAATCGTCGAACTCATTCAGGGCTAGCACCGACTTTCTCAGATCGGCGAAACAGACATATTGGGGGGCGGTGTCGGGAATTGACTGCTGCGCTCTATAGCTAGGACGCAGTCGATCGAGTCCGAAGCTTAAGCTCTCCGACATCCAGACTGGCTCGGTTTAGTGAGCTGCCTGTTTAACTTGATTTAAGGCGACACCTTCTTTGTAAATATCCCACTGCGGGGATGATTCTCTTAGCTTGCCTACAGCTTCGCGTATCTTTTCTATCGAGTAATCGATTTCTTCAACCGTAGTGAAACGACCAATAGAAATCCTAAGTGAACTGTGCGCCGCTTCGTCATTTAGTCCAATGGCACGCAGCACATAAGACGGCTCGAGGCTCGCAGAGGTACACGCAGACCCCGAAGAGACTGCCAGGTCTCGTAGCGCCATCATCAGCGATTCACCCTCAACGAATTTGAAACTAATATTTAGGTTATGGACAACGCGATGCTCGATATCCCCATTAACGAACACTTCTTCCATGTCATCGAAGCAATTGAGCAGATGAGCGCGCAGGGCCAACAAGCGTGTATTTTCATCAGCCATCTCTTCTTTCGCGAGACGGTAAGCCTCACCCATTCCTACAATCTGATGTGTAGCCAAGGTGCCGGAGCGCATGCCCGCTCATGACCGCCACCATGGATCTGCGGCTCGATACGAACGCGCGGCTTGCGGCGAACATACAAGGCGCCAATGCCTTTGGGGCCATAAACCTTGTGTGCCGTTAAAGACATTAGGTCTACCTGCATCGCTTCCATATCTATGTCGATTTTGCCTGTGCTCTGCGCCGCATCCACATGAAAAATAATCTCGTTCTCGCGAGTTACTTTACCAATAGCTGCGATGTCGTTAATAACCCCGATCTCATTGTTCACGTGCATCAATGAAACGAGTGTAGTGTCAGGGCGAATTGCGGCAGCGACCGCTTCTGGTGTTATTATTCCTGCTTCTGTAGGATCTAAGTAGGTCACTTCGAAGCCTTCGCGCTCCAACTGACCGCAGCTGTCTAGCACCGCCTTATGTTCGATCTTGGAGGTGATTATGTGCTTGCCCTTCTTTACATAAAAATGGGCGGCACCCTTGATAGCCAGATTGTCGGCCTCGGTTGCGCCCGAAGTCCACACGATCTCGCGAGGATCACAGTTGATCAAGTCAGCTACTTCGCGGCGTGCCGTTTCTACAGCTTCCTCCGCCTTCCAGCCGAACATATGTGACCGTGAAGCTGGGTTGCCGAAGTTTGTATCTAGAGTTAGGCACTCTGCCATTTTTGCTGCTACTCGCGGGTCTACCGGGGTAGTTGCGGAATAATCCAGATAAATTGGAAATTGCATTAATTGCTCCACTACTACCGGTTTATAAGATTGAGACTAAAATCCGGCTGTCTTCGACATTCTCGCTAACAATTAAGTGTTTTCGATCCTGCTTCTGAGAAATTCGTTTTACTTCATTCTTCGCCACCAGATCGGCAAGGCTGATACCCTCTAGAAAGGTATGAATCTGTTCACTGAGATCTTCCCACAGATAGTGCGTAAGACAGGTTTCGCCACCTTGGCAATCACCTGCTCCCTTGCACTTCGTCGAATCGAGGGACTCATTCACTGCATCCACGATCTGAGCGATGTAGATCGACTCGGAACCACCTTGCAGCTCATAGCCTCCGCCTGGGCCACGCACACTGCTCACTAATGAGCCGCGACGTAACTTGGCAAACAACTGCTCTAAATAAGATAGAGAAATTGCCTGCCGCTGAGATATATCAGCAAGACTCACCGGCCCCTGATCCTTATGCAGGGCCAAGTCCAGCATTGCCGTTACCGCGTACCTACCCTTTGTCGTCAAGCGCATGGGAAGCCCTTTAGATGCCTAATAAATACTAAGAAGTATCGAATACCTAAGTAAATTAGTCAAGTATATGGACAGGCTTCTGATCTAGCCGAATAGCCGGCGCTAGGACTCCATCTCCTATAACCAGAGGATCAATGCTGCCCTGACACTCAGCAATTAGGGGTGCATAAGGCTAGGCAAGGTGGATGGAGTACTAGGTTCGTTCGTAGACGATCGTGGAAGGTGCCTTGCCGAAATCGCTGTCCATTTGATGACCGAAAGACTTCGCGAGCAGGGCAATTATGGCTAGATGATGAATGCTGTGAGTGATAAGCCCCATTAATTCTCGTTCTAGGGTGCTGTTGATTTCAACAGCGGGACTGGAGGGCAGCACGAATTCCTTGACGCCGATGAGCTCACTGCAAAATGGCATCGACTGCAGCTGCTCAATTCGCCGAGCAACAGACTCCAGCGCGAACATTGCCGCCTCCACGTTCTGCTCAATCTCTGGGTCGCGCTTGCGCGCATCGTAATCGATTGAAGCCCCTGCAAGTCCTGCAAAGAAGCAATGAAACCTATCGAGAATATGTCGAACATGCGCACCAATCGAAGAACTGCCCTTGGAGTCGTCGGTGAAGTTCTCTTGGGATATGATACTTAGAATTTGATTGCATTGTGCGATGCAGTTAGTGCATCCACCAATCAACAGCGACTTAGAATCTTGATCTTCAAGTCCTGCGACTCGCTGTTCTATTCAGGTGTACGTCATTAGTTTACTATTACCACCTATTGAGAAGCCGCTGACCAATACATCGAAACAAACATGCAGTCTAGAGCAGCTTCGTGAATATAGCATAGCAGTCAATTAGCTACTATGGAGTCGACGCATATGCCGACCTGCGTGAATCCTTTGATCACAATCTTTAAGACCATGTTGGGAGCTTTTTTATTGCATTACCATGATCTCTTTATCGGTATTCCTATAGAATACCGCAGCCTGCTTCGAATAGACTGAGCAGCCCTCGTTAATGTGTTGAACCAGATCAAAGTAATCAATAATGAAAGTCGATTTACACTGCCATAGCCATTTCTCAGACGGTACGCAATCACCATCTTTTCTATTACAACGTGCAACAGAAAATAAGCTTACCCATCTCGCGCTTACCGATCACGACTGTATCGATGGATTGGAATCTTTGCAGCGTGATGCTGGCGACATAACCATCATCAATGGCGTAGAACTCTCCTGCTTATGGGGCACAATGGAGATTCACATCGTCGGGCTGTTCATCGACCCCACGAGTGATCACATGGAAAAGCTGTTAGCGGCACAGCAGGCCCAGCGCGAAAATCGTGCGCAAGCCATCGATAGAAATTTACAGAAAATTGGCATACATGGCCTCATGTCTTATTTACAATCGCTGCCCTGCACCGCCTATACCCGCAGTCACATTGCAGACTTTCTTGTGCAAGAAAAAATCTGCAAGAATAAACAGAAGGCCTTTAAGACGCATCTCGGCAAGCGCGGCAGAGTCTATGCCGCGGCAAACTGTTGCAGCCTGAAGGAGGGAGTAGCTGCGATTCTTGATGCCTCAGGCATAGCCGTGGTTGCTCACCCCGGCCGCTATTCGCTAAGCAAGACCAAGCTAAGCTCGCTACTCGACGATTTCAAAACGTGTGGTGGAGAAGCTATCGAGGGAAGCTATTCGAATATAGACCCAACTACGAAAGCCTATCTAAGCCGGCTGGCTGAAGAAAAATCACTGTACTTGTCAGTAGGTTCCGACTTTCATGACGCCGCGGCTACTTGGACGGACATCGGGAGGTTTCCTACCCTTGATCAGCAGGCAATAAAAAATGCCATTTGGTTGCACCCCAAATGGCATTCCTAATTATCTTAACTTTTACGTGCGAATGAACGACAGTAACCTACTCACCTATCCCGCTACCTAACCAACTATTATTTGGCCAGAATTACTTTTGCCTTCGCGTAATTTTTGCCACCACATCACGAAAAACATCCATCAAGGTTTCGTGCTTGAAATCGGTGAATTCGCCAGCGTCCATGAACACACCATGCTCCTCACAAGCCTCGTACTCTAAGTGTGTTTGCTTAGGGTCATTTAGTTTAACCATCGTCTTGCCGCAGCGAGGGCAATCAATATCTCGCACGGTATTGTAGGTCTTACCTACTTCTCGATCACCGCTGTCGGCAAAGTCCGCCATCCAGTCACCCTTCAGCTGCTCTGCTTCGCCGTTGTCGAACCACAGACCCTTGCAGCTATTGCATTGATCTATCACTACTTTGCCATGCAGAGTCTCAATCTTGAGCTCTTGCATCTCGGAATTACATTTCGGGCAGTCCATCTGGTTCTCCTCAGATACAGCTTCTTATTTTTAAGGCCACTCTTTTTCAAAAACAGAGCTCACCAGATCATATTGGTGCGCTGCAAACAACACCTTTGTAAGCCTCCATATTATAAGGAATTTTCAGCTCAGAGAAAGCCAAAAATCCATTTTGCTCGGAATCTGCGAGACATATCGACTATTAAGTCAGCGTTCACATTGGGGGCAGTACTATTTGAGAACTTTCGAAACAGTTAGCTTCACAAGAGCAACACACAAGAACCGAAATAGGAGATAAACCATGAGACATGCTCGAATTCTAGCCCTATCGTTATTGCTGAGCTTTTCTCCTGCAGTATTAGCCAGAGAAGGCTCCGCAAACGTGAGTAGCGCCTGTGCAACCCTTGAATTTATGGGCAAAATGCTGGCGCTGAATACCATGCTACCAGCTGATTTCGACGATGTCGGGGAGATGAACGTCATGGGTGACGAGCTCGCCGAGCTGAATCAGCTGGCCTGCCAACCGGTAATCTTAACGGGTTACCGTCGCGGTAATAGCTACTATACAAATGGCTCGTTAATCTCCAATGACCTCTACCATCAAGCCTGGTATTTCCCAAATGGGCAGCTGTTTATGGCGGAACCGGGTCTGGATACAACGATTTACTACCCGAACGGCCGGATAATGGCCTATCACTGGATGCACGGTGATCAAGCGCTTTTCTGGCCGAATGGAAGTCTGGCGACAAATTATTTCCGTGCCTTCTATGAGACCTGGTACTACCCCGACGGCAATATCATTACCTATGAAGCGGGCTATAGCGGAGGACGCTGGTTCTATCCTTTCCAACGCCTGGATGGTGGTATTGGCCAAGAGATAATATCCAGCAATTGGGGAGTCGAAGACGAAGATTTCACCTTCTTAAATTTCACGGCCAGTGGAAGTCTATTCACAGCCAGCGAGAGAATTCGTCGAAAGCTGATATTCGACGACATCGATCTATTAGATGTTCCCGGCGTACTCTTGTTAATTACGCGCCTGTATCAGGCGCCGGATTCAGCGAAGCAGTTCGCGCCGGCGGATGTGAATATCACTGGCGCGCCGTTCTAGGCGCCAGTCATTACTCAAGGTTAAATCCTGAGTAATGACTGGGTGCAAACAGGAACACACAGACTAGTAGCTGTAGTGATCGGATCGTTCTCGCAAAGTCGCTACTGAAATGTTATCTGATTGGCATTCCTGTAAATCTGCTTTGCTGAAGACATGAATCTTATCAGTGCGACGCAGGTCTTCGCCCTGGTCACCAAGCCCGGTTAGGATTATTGAGACCCGCTCGTCGCTTGGCAGTTCACGCAACGTCGATCCGTAGTCACACATCGCCTGATAGAGCTTGTCTTCAAACACCACTACATCTTGCTGCCACCGCTGAGTGTAGGCTTGCTCAGCTAGTTCACTGCGTAGCCTAAGTTCCGTAGCCTTAGCAACAGCCTGCTCACGCAGTGGCTCTATCTGCGCTATAACGGTATCGAGCTTGAGGCGCATCTCCTCCTCGATGTTTGAATCTGCGATCGCCTGAACCGTCGATTCTCTGATCTGTGCCTCTAGTTCTCGCAGGCCCTGAATCTTTTTTCCCATTTCTGCGCGCAGACCTTCTATGTCAGCACGCAATTCTTCATAGTCACCATCATCGACAGAACCAAGTGAACGCAGAGATCTTGCTGACTCAGCGGCCTGTTGAATGGCATTATTTACAGCGAGCGAATAGTCTACATCCGCGATCTGCTCCATCATCTGGGTGTAGACGCTGGTGGAGTCTGCAGACTGATTCATCATGGCCATCACAGGAGATGCCGGTGCAGATGAAGACAGGGATTGAGTACGAGATTGAGATAGCGCAAGGGTTTCGAATGGATTACCACGCACCTGTAGCGTCTGCATTGCAGAATTCAAGGAAGCGAGGCTCAATCTATTACGGCTATTAGCTAGAGGTGTTCTCACTTCCAGAACCACACCCTGGCCTATTAGGTAAGTACTCTCGACACCTCCAAGACTTAGCCCGAACAAGCCCTTTGACTCCTCGAAATCCAGAGCATCTTCCAGCACACCAGAAAATATATCGATGTTCCTTTGCAGGTCTTCTAGTTGAGGACCTTGCGCAGTCGCCGACACCGCGCTGACTGTCGCTATGGCACATAATAAGATTTGTCTTATAACTTTTCGCATAGTCTAACCCTCTTATCGAATGTCGCTCTGGTAGCCCACATAATTTACCAATTGCTGCAAAGACCTAATCGTTTCATAGTCACTGTCTACCAATTGTTCATAGCCCGTTCGCATATCTTGTAGATCCAAGATTCGCTGCTGCTCGAAATAGGCATACATCTGATCGAAACTATCTACTGTCGATTGCTGAGTCTGCTCCATGACCGCCTGCAACAATTGCACATTGTTACTATCCTGCCTGCTCTCTACTCTTGTTGCGAGCTGCTGCATTTCCAAACGCTGCGATTGCTCAAACTCGGCAAGTTGCGCATTTAGATTCGTGTTCGAGGCGGAAGGTCCAGCGAAGGAAATAGAGAAGCCAGAATCATTGCTAACCACACTCACGTTGAATAGAAGCACACACAACATGGCAAGTGATGCAGCCGTTGGCAGCCACTGCCAACTCAACCAGAATCGCGAAACAGGGCGATCGACACGATGTTCCTGACGGAATAACTCAAGATGCCGATCCCAATGCGGAACTCTTTGTTCCTGCCATTGTTGCAGATCTCGCTGAGCAAGCAACACTGACTCGAGCTCGGCGTTACAATGCGCACAATCAGCTAGATGCCTGTCCAACTCGTTGCGGGCGATTGCCGACAAGTCTTCAGAAAAATATTCTTGCAGTAAATAGTGTGTCTTAGGACAGGACATTTTGTTCCTCCGATACTACTTTCAATTTCTTCAGCGCACTGTAGAAACGTGTCTTGGCTGTATTTGCCGAAATATCTTGAAGCTCAGCGATCTCATCAAAAGTTAAAGATTGAAAAATCTTTAACTCCACTATCGATCGCTGATCCGAGCTTAGCTCGCTTAACATTTTGAGAACGCGAACGTTCTGCTCGATGTTACCTAATCTATTTTCTGGTTCTAAATCTGTCTTGCCGGGAAATTTTTCGAATTCATCTCCCTCATTTTCACCGAAAAATTTTGGCGGCGATGTCATCAATCGTTTACGGCGATTCATATCTGCCGCTTTGTTGTGCGCTATACGGAAGATCCAACTACTGAACTTCGCATCGCCCCTGAATCGATGCAGGTTTCTGTATACACCCAGAAAGACTTCCTGCACCAGGTCCATCGCATCACTGGCATTTCCCGTTAGACGTAAGCCATGGTTGTAGATCTTCGATTCATAGCGCTTGACCAATTTTTCCCATGCATAGGCCGACCCTTTAAGAGCCGCTGCTATTAGCGCTTGGTCTTCGTCTATCAGACTCATGAAATCCCCATCGATCGCTGCACCGCAGATTCTTGCATCGAAAACAGGATACTGGTTTTAGAGAGTAAGTCGCAAGCTAAGGAAGAATAGTTTGCGCGGGACTGAAATTACTTATCAGGGTAGGCATGCAGGGAATCGTCAACCAGAACGCTCCACGCCCTATTGAAGGGATGGACTTTGTCGGTGCTGCCACTCGCGCCAGTCATTGGATAACCCTTGTTGGCCCATTCGAACAATGAATGTTCTAAGTTGAGCACCTTGGTGAAGCCACGCGCTTGAAGGTTTGCAGCGACAGAGGCCGATCGGTAGCCTACGGAACAGTAGACGATGATCTCGGTGTCTTTGCCTAACCCTCTTTCGGCTATTGCACTGGATATAGCCTCAGCGCTTTCCAAATGAAGCGCATCATCTAAATGACTGACACGGAACTCACCATCTTTGCGCACGTCTATAATAATGGGCCGCTTAAAATCTGATGCTTCATACCACGCAAACAACACATCGGTAGAAACCGACTGCACACCGGGAAACTCACTCTGAATTTTTGCGTCCACAGACTCCCAACTGACCCCGAATAGGCCGAAGAAGAATGAAGAGACTGAGGCTGCCGCAATAAGCTTGAACATGAACTAATACCGCTCGAGTGATGCTGTGATTTGTAATCGATTCTACCCACTAAGAGCGACAGCAAAGGTAGTTTCATACAGTGGCGCAAAATATGGCTACTGAGCAAAGCGAAAATACACAGGCAGCCAGTTTATCTAACCCAGCCTCTCCAGGGAGATATTGCCTTGTGAGCGAACTCCAAGTTAGACAAACCGGCTGCTTGTTCTGCGCTTGAGTTGGCCTCGAATAGAGGCCCTTAGGCGGCGACGCGCTGCTGGCGGAGCAGCTGACTGGCGGCGCCCATAAAGGCGTTGAGTGAAGAGGCTATGATGTCATTGCTAATCGCGACGCCGCTATAACGCCGACCATCACACTTCAATTGAATATAAGTCACTGCCTCGGCATCGGCACCTTGGCCGAGTGCGTGTTCGCCGTATTCCATGATTTCAAAATCGATCTTGATGGCTTCTTTCAACCCCGTCACGAAGGCATTCAGTACGCCATCGCCTTCACCACTAATCGAGAGTTCCTTGCCGAAGTAATCGATCTTGGCATTGAACGTCTCGCGCCCTTCCGCTTTCTTGATACTAAAGTCTTCAAGGCTTATCACCTTGTCGCTATTCAAATAGTGCTGGTTGAACAGCTCCCAGATTTCATCTGGCTTTATCTCTTGTCCACTAACCTCAGTAACCTGCTGCACCACGCGACTGAACTCTATCTGCAACCAGCGCGGCAGTTCGAATCCAAACTTATTAGCGAGCACGTAGGCGATGCCTCCCTTCCCAGACTGGCTGTTCACGCGAATTACATCTTGGTAGGTCCGACCCAAATCGCGGGGATCAATTGGCAGGTAGGCAATTTCCCAGGTCTCGCCCTTTTTATAGATATCGAGGCATTTCTTAATCGCATCCTGATGCGATCCTGAGAAGGCAGTAAACACTAAGTCACCGGAATAAGGTTGGCGTGGGTGCACATCGATCTGTGTGCACTCGCGTACAACAGACACAATTTTGTCCATGTCATGCAGATCCAACTGAGGATCGACACCTTGGCTGTATAGATTCATCGCCATCACAACGATGTCCATATTGCCGGTGCGCTCGCCGTTTCCAAGTAGAGTTCCCTCCACTCTCTGCGCGCCACCCATAATGGCCAGCTCGGCAGAGGCGACAGCACAACCGCGATCATTATGCGTGTGCAGACTAACTGCAATAGCATCTCTGTTTTGAATATTGCGGCAGAACCATTCGATCTGATCCGCATATACGTTCGGTGTAGACACTTCAACCGTGGAAGGAAGATTGAAGATAACTGGTCTCTCGATGGTCGGCTTCCACACACTAGAGACAGCATCACAAACCTCAACGGCAAAGTCGATCTCGGTGCCGGTAAAGCTCTCTGGAGAATATTGAAAGGTCCATTCGGTTTCCGGAGCAAGCTGAGCACAACGCTTAACTTCCTGCGCACCGCCTACAGCAATATCAACGATACCCGCCTTGTCTGTCTTGAAGACTTTCTCTCGCTGCACTACAGAGGTCGAATTATAGACGTGAAGAATCGCCTTCTTTGCGCCTTTCAGAGACTCAAAAGTTCGCTGTATTAGAGCGGGTCTCGCCTGCGTAAGAACTTGGATCGTGACATCGTCAGGCACCTTGCCCTCTTCGATTAGGCTACGAACAAAGTCGAAGTCAGGCTGTGAGGCAGCCGGAAAACCCACTTCGATCTCCTTGAATCCTACTGAAACCAAGAGTTCGAACATTTTCTTTTTTTGCGCGACTGACATTGGCTCGATCAACGCCTGGTTTCCATCACGCAGATCAACGCTACACCACCTAGGTGCTTCGGTGATGACCTGATTCGGCCAAGTTCTATCCTTAATATCGATAGTCTGGAAAGGCTGGTACTTCGTATGATCGAACACGTTAATTCCTCACTTGATTTAAATTTGCTAACACCTGGTTCGGCGTTTCTCTCTTACTCGGCTCTATTCGTCCTTTTGAGACTTGGGATGCCGGTGTTAAGTCTGTTTAACTAATCACACTTAGTTCGAGTTAGGACAGGATAGAGAAAGAGCCGTAGAATTTCTACGCCTAATTTTCCTCAAAATCATGTTATATTGGGTTTTTATACTAAAAATACTAATAAATTTGTATATTAATACCAATATAAGGAATAATATAAATTTTCTTCACTCGACACAGTAAAACGGTGCGCTAGCATGCGGATGGACAATTTAGATAAGAGAATTTTACAGGAACTACAAAACAATGGAGCAATCACCAATCTGGAACTCTCTGAAAAGATCGGCCTCTCGCCATCGCCCTGCGCGCGACGCGTAAAGCAGTTAGAGGAGAGCGGGATAATCAAAGGGCAAGCCACCCTGCTCGACGCCTCGAAGTTGGGGCTTAAGCTCATCGCGCTTATTCAGATCAGCATGGACCGCCACACTCCCGACCGCTTCGAAATCTTCGAGGAAAAGGTGCGCACCTTTCCCGAAGTCACAGAGTGTCTATTGATTACTGGCCAGTCGGCTGACTATCAACTGAAGGTGGTGATACCCGACATGGAGTACTACCAGGAACTCTTACTCAACAAGATCACGAAGATAGAAGGCGTCACAGATGTACACTCGAGCTTCATACTAAGAGAAGTACATAGCACTACCGAACTCCCACTCAACCATATTACGAGCTAATACCAGCTATTAAGATCGAACTTAAAGGAGATGCCCTCTTGCAAAAATCTATCGACTATTACCTTTCGCTAGTCTCGCCATGGTCTTACTTAGGACATGAACGACTAGTGAAAATGGCGAAGCAATATGACACTACAATCACTATATGGCCTGTGGATTTCTCTATCATCTTCCCCAGCACTGGCGGCATACCGCTTCCGAAAAGGTCTGAGCAGAGAAAGGCATATCGAATGCAGGAACTGCGTCGCTGGCGCGACCACTCGAAGGTAGATCTGAATTTTGAGCCCCTTCACTTTCCCGTGAGCGACAAACTAGCCGCAACCATGGTCGTCAATCTTCGAAAGCAAGATGCACAGAAGGCAATTCATCTCGCCGGCGCCTGCCTCAGAGCATGCTGGCTGGAAGAGCGCGACATAAGCGATGCAGATACACTTCTAGCGATTGCCACAGAAAATAATTTGGATGGTAGCGAATTGCTTGCCGATAGCGCTGGAGCCATTGAGGAAAGAACACAGGACAGTGTCAATGCTTTAGAACTCGGCGTTTTTGGTGCGCCCAGCTATCGCTTCGATGAACAACTGTTTTGGGGACAAGACCGGCTAAACTTTCTGGAAAAAGAGCTACAAAGAACGCCTGCAGAATAAGCAATAAACTGCGCGCTAAAAGAAGTGTTTAACCTTCTCCTTGTAAGAACGACTCATCTTCAACGAGGAACCACAGCTCAAGGTTAGGTGAAATTCTCCGTTTATGTGCGATGACACTTTCTCAACCCTGCGCAGATTAACGATTGTCGATCTATGTACTCTCTGAAATATTGAAGGGTCGAGCTTGGACTCCAACTCCTTCATTGTCGTGCGCATGATATGCGTCGCGCCATCGACGTGAACGCACATGTAATCACCCGCCGCATCTACCCAGTCGATATCCTTGATTGGCACGAAGGTTATAGAAGAACCATCCTTGATAGCTAGACGGTCAGCGTGTTCTGTCGACTGATCTTCGGCGTCTAACAATTCGCCGATAGCGGTCGGCGACTTGCCCGTAAGACTTACTAATAAGCTCAAGAGCCGCTGCTTCTCGCTCGCGGCGCCGACCTGAGATTTATGCTGCCAAGCCTTCTCTATGGACTCTGCTAATCGCTCATTTTCCACCGGCTTTAAGAGATAATCGATAGCGTGCATCTCGAAGGCATCGACCGCAAACGAATCATAGGCGGTTACAAAGATGATCATCGGCAAGATATCGGACTGAATTTCTTGAATCATTTCGACCCCAGTCTTGCCGGGCATCTGAATGTCGAGAAACATCAAATCTGGTTCTAGCTCGGCGATCGCCTGCAACGCTTCCTTTGCATTCGCGCAACACTTAACGATCTCTACGTTATCGAATGCGCCAAGGCGCATCTCCAGACCCTGCCTAGCTAGCTCTTCGTCATCGACGATAATAGCCTTCATTTTATTCGAATCATTGTCTGTCATAAGGAATCTCAACCGTTACGATTAGGCCGCCAGAATCGGCGTTGCTGAATATCAATTTGTACTTTTCGGAATAAATCTGTTGAAGACGATTTCGAATATTACTAATTCCTACGCCCTGAGAGAAAGCCGAGCCATCACTTTCGCCATCGGGCATCGGCAAGCCAGGGCCATCGTCTGCAACCTGCAACACGAGAGTCACTTCTCTCACCTGAGCACTAATTCGAATCGTTCCCCCGCTTTCCGACTGCGAGATTGCATACTTGATTGAATTCTCGATCAGCGGTTGCAGCAACATGGTTGGCACCATCGCAAGCTCCGCCTTCGTTTCAATGTCTATATCGAGACGCAGGCGCTCGGCGAAACGCACTTTCTCAATATCCAGATACAACTTAGATGTTTCTAGCTCATGGGCAAGACTCACCTTATCCAACGACGAGTGATCAAGGGAATAGCGCAAGAACTTGCTCAACTTAGTCAGCATCTCATTCGCCCGGTCGTTTGCCGACGATAGAACCAAGGTAGAGATGGCGTTAAGAGTATTGAAAAGAAAATGCGGATTCAACTGATAGCGCAGCATCAATAGCTGCGCCTCATGCGCAAGAGATTCAGAGCGCAGGCTCTTCTCTTTCTCTGCCTGAAATAACTGATAATACTTGATGATAAAATACAGCCCGCTCCACAAAAGAAGAAGCGGAAATGAACTGCTGAACAGGTTATCGAATAGATTCTGAGCACTCGCATCGCGAAGACTAAGCACTTCGCCGAAGGGTATGAAGGATATGTAGTTTCGAATCGGCTGCCAAATCAGCGCGGCCCCGAATGAGCCAAACCAAGTTACCAAGAAACGCGCGATAAATCCGCGCTCCCAGACTAGCTTATAAAGAGTTCTGAGACCTGCCGTCAACAACATTGCCGCAACGGCACTGGCACTCGAGACGAGAGCTCGAGAGAAGATATATTCGGGTGGTACGAAGATGATGTCGCGCAGCATCAGCATCAACACCCAAGTAGACCAGCCTAACAGCTGGAAAACCCAGAACTGCTTGCTTCGAATAAGGTCTAGAGTGTTGCTGCTCATTAAAGACATCCAAGAGGGAGAGGAAATCTGGCGCTAGCAATAAAAAGACAAAGAGAAAGCGCGAAAACAACGCTCGCCCCATAAGGGTCTGCGCTGTTTTCACCGAGTCAAACCTAGGGTAGCAAGCTCGCTACGCCGTCGCGCTCTTCCTTAAGTTCTGTCTCTGATTTGTCCATCAGAGTCTGGCTCACTTCACTAATCTCCAGCCCCTGAACGATTTCGTAATTGCCACCTTCACAGATTACTGGGAAGGAGTAGATGAGACCTTCTTCAACGCCATAGCTGCCGTCGCTATGAATACCCATGCTAACAATCTTGCCAGAAGTACCAAGCGCCCAATCACGTATATGCTCGATTGCAGCATTGGCGGCTGAGGCAGCACTAGAAAGACCACGCGCCTTAATAATGGCTGCGCCGCGCTGTTGAACTGTAGGAATGAATTCTTCTAAGGTCCACGCTTCATCGACAAGGTCGGTCGCCTTGCTGCCAGCAACCGTTGCATGATTGATATCAGGGTACTGAGTTGCCGAGTGATTTCCCCAGATAATCAACCCGTCGACATCTGTATTGTGTTTGCCAGCCTTGTTGGCAAGCTGCGCGATCGCCCGGTTGTGATCCAAACGCATCATAGCCGTGAATTGTCCCGGCGCTAGATCAGGCGCATTGCGGTAAGCGATGAGAGCATTCGTGTTCGCTGGATTTCCCACAACCAATACTTTAACCGTAGCACTGGCGTTGTCATTGATGGCTTTTCCTTGGGCAGAAAAGATAGCGGCATTTGCCTCTAGTAGATCCTTTCGCTCCATACCCGGACCACGAGGCCGAGCACCAACCAGTAAACAGTAATCAGCATCTTTGAAGGCGACATTAGGATCATCCGACTGAACGATTCCAGCCACCAATGGGAATGCACAATCCTCAATCTCCATAACCGTGCCAGCCAACGCCTCTAAGGCAGGGGTAATTTCCAGCAGCTGTAATATTACGGGTTGGTCGTTGCCTAGCATTTCGCCTGCGGCAATTCGAAATAAAAGGGAATAACTGATCTGTCCTGCTGCTCCTGTTACAGCGACTCGCACGGGTGCTTTCATTTTTCGATTCAATCCTTCTAGTTGACAATAGGGTTTTAGTTACTATCTGGTTATTAACGAATAGATGGTACATTTCAAATTTTTAGGGCCGAGCAGTATAGCAGAATCTGCCTGAAAATGAGAGATACCAAGCTAGTGTGCAGCGTCTTTCTAGGTCGTTTTGATCCGTGACTAGGCGCGGCCACGAGAGTGATGAATAAACATCGCGTCTCCGTAGCTGTAAAAACGGTATTCCTGCTCTACCGCCTCTTTATAAGCGCCTAGCAACATGTCTTTCTCGGAAAATGCGCTAACCAACATCAACAATGTGGATTCCGATAGATGAAAATTCGTCACCATGGCATCCACTACCTGAAAGTCATATCCCGGGTAGATGAAAATGTCGGTTTCGCCATGAAACGGCGCCAATGGCGAATCCTTGGCGGCACTCTCAAGACTGCGCACCGTTGTAGTGCCGACGGCAATGACGCGACCTCCTCGCTCCTTACAGGCCGCGACCTGTTGACAGACCTTCTCATCAACGTCAGCAAGCTCTTTATGCATTTTATGCTCGAGAACATTGTCGACTCGGATAGGCTGGAAGGTTCCTGCCCCAACATGCAAGGTAAGATAGGCTGTGTCCACACCCTTAGCGAGCAGTGCCGCAAACAAGTCCTCGTCGAAATGCAATCCCGCTGTAGGAGCTGCTACAGCTCCCTCCTTCTCGGCATAGATAGTCTGATAGCGCTCGGCATCTACTTCCTCGTCGCTGCGTCTTATATAAGGAGGCAGCGGCATATGTCCTTCGCGCACAAGCAGCGCAGGAACATCGACATCTGCATCAAAACTCAACAGAAAAAAATCATTCTCTCTGCCTTCGACTACGGCCCTAGGGATCGGTCCATCGCCAGCCTTGAAAACTAAGCGAGTGCCTGGCTTGGGTGATTTGCTGGCGCGTAGCTGCGCCATGACCTTGTTTGTGTCCAGCATACGCTCGATCAGTATTTCTACTTTACCGCCAGATTCTTTCTGTGCGAACAGGCGAGCAGGAATTACCCGAGTATTGTTAAAGACTAGAAGGTCCTCGGGCTCTAGGAAGTCCAACAGCTGGCCGAAGCGTCTATGTAGGAGTTTTCCGGTAGACGCATCCAGGCATAATAGTCGACTATCACTGCGCTTATGCGCGGGGTAATTAGCTATTAGCTCTTGGGGAAGATCGTACTGGAAATCACTGATTTGCATTACTTTACACAACACTATTGATTAATTTGGAAGGATGGCAGCGTATAGAATAATCCTCGCTAGGGAAAGAGCTAGCGAATGTGCCAGTTTTTCACCGATTGGCGCAAATTCATCTAGGCGAGAGAGCAATTGCAGGATCAGGCGCAATTGGTATAATGACCGGCTGGTCTGACTAAGCGGCATTTCTTATAAGGCATAGAGGGGTCACGCTTAATATCCTTTGCCAGCCAGAATTCGATTATTGCCAGTGTGGTGAAATTGGTAGACACGCCGGATTCAAAATCCGGTTCCTTCACGGGAGTGGCGGTTCAAGTCCGCCCACTGGTACCATTATTTAGAACAAGAGGGGCTAAGTCCTTCTAAATCCTCCCAAAAGAAGGAGAACGAGCAGTAGGCAGGCGCTTATCAATACAGGAAGATAGTGGCGGGAAGTTGAAGTCATAATTGATAGATTGTTTGTTGCTCAGTAGTTAGCCGTATATAACTTTTGGCGATTGGTTATAGTCGATTACGAGCACGTTCTGTGCAAATAGTTCACAGTAAAAACCTCATATAGCCCTCCTTGCCAAACCGTTTATCTAGAATAGTATGTATAGGGGTGAGATGGAACCATTCCCCAAAAAAGACCCCTTAGGCTGCAGAAAAGCAGAGCAGGGTTATAGTTGTTAGTAGTTTATTCATTCGCAATCCTGATAGTCAGATTCAAAACACTTGGTAGCTATCTCTTGGCCTCGTGCGAGTTGATCGGGTGTTAGCACTTTAGAAATTGCGTCTCTAAAGGTTTTTGCTTCCTCTTTCCCCTGCCCCTATCATCCCTTCTGATTTAAATGGCTTAGAGAGGCTCCGAGGCGGTCTAACAGGGTATATATTCCCTCCTTTAGACTAGAAGGATTCTTAGAGGTCTGATATAAGATTAACCATGACCAGAACACTGATACTAACAATTCTTAGAACATCAACCCCGGACCCTAAAGCTCTGTCGATTAGTGTGCTTGTTGGTGCTCTACGGAATGAGTTCATAAAAATTCCTTATGCAAACTATCGTGCCGAGTTGTAACG
>CASQMQ010000025.1 GCA_949430125.1 uncultured Pseudomonadales bacterium | reverse complement strand
GCATCGAGCAATTGCGCGCAGACGTGCAATCATTGGAAGAAGAGTTACTGCGCCTGCAGGCGAGCGCATTCGAGCAGGAAGGCAATAGCGTGCGGCAATTTCTAGGAGACGGAAACCGACAGTATCTGTCTGGTCTATTTTTGGGCGGCCAGCGTATTCTAGTATTGATAGACAGTTCTGCGAGTATGCTCGACAGTACGCTGGTGAATATTATTCGAACTCGCAATATGTCAGATGATCGCAAGAAGCAGGCACCTAAGTGGCAACGAGTTGTTAAGACCGTAGACTGGATTAGCACACAATTGCCAATCACGAGTCGCTATCAAATCTGGGAATTCAACGAAGACCTCGAATCAGTGTTGGGTAGATCTCTAGAGAGCTGGCAAGAAGTTGCAGACCGAGATGGGCTTAACGATGCGATCGAGAATGTGAAGGAAATCGTGCCTGCGAATGGCACGAACATGGAACAAGTTTTTAAGGCCGTCGCAAACATGTCACTTAGGCCAGATAATATTTTCCTGATCACCGATGGCTTACCCACGCTAAGTGATAGCGGCTCGAATGGTACGCTGGTTACGCCCTCGGAGCGCTTAGAGCTTTATGAAGACGCCTTAGGAGAATTGCCTCAGGGCATACCGGTCAACATTGTACTGCTGCCCTTGGAAGGAGATCCAAGTGCCGCCGCTGCTTTCTGGCAGCTTGCTCAATACACACAAGGGTCATTTATAACGCCTTCGAGGGATTGGCCATGAGACGCAAACGTGGGGAGACAGATTCTTTTTCAGTATCTTTCCTAGACGTGGCTGCCTGTGGATTTGGTGCCATGATCATCCTGCTGATGATTACAAAATCCGGCGAGCCAGTCTCCATCGAGTTCGTAGATGTGCCTCCAGAGGGTGCAATCACTAAATTGCAGGAACAGCTGTTCGCCATTCGTGGAGAAACCACCATCTTTAATCGTGACTTGAACGCCAAGCACGAGCAACTCTCTGCTATGAAGGACCGTATCGCCCGACTGCAGAGAGATCTAGATGATACAAAGGGGCGATTTCAGACCTCGAATCAGTTATCGACCGAAATTACCGACGAGGTAGGCCGCCTTGCTATCGCACAGCAGAGCATGACGGAAGAGATGCAGCGCCTGCTCGCGAATAGCAGCGCCCCGGAAAACAACGTTATAGGCGGGATACCGGTAGATAGCGAATACATTATTTTCGTAATCGACACCTCGGGCAGCATGTATGGCAGCGCTTGGAACAAGATGCTCGGCGTTATCGATGATACGCTAAATGTCTATCCTGAGGTTAAGGGAATCCAGATCATGAACGACATGGGCGACTACATGTTCGACTCCTATCGTGGCAAGTGGATCCCTGATACACCTGCGCGTCGCAATACAATCGTCTCTACGCTGCGGACCTGGAACCCCTTCAGTAATAGTAGCCCCGTAGAAGGAGTGACACGCGCGATAAATACTTTCTACGAACCAGGTAAGAAAATCAGCATCTATGTAATTGGTGATGATTTTCAGCCAGGCGGGTCTATTCAGAACGTACTGCAGACGATTGATCGCATCAACGTAGAAGACGAGAATGGAGATAGACTGGTGCGTATACACGGGATAGGCTTTCCAGTCATTTTTACAGCTCAAGCACGATACCGACAGAGCGTCTATAGATATTCGACTCTAATGCGAGAGATGACGCAGCGAAATGGTGGTACATTCGTAGGCCTGAATGATTTCGAGTGATTTGGTGGCGATAACTAGTCGCTAAGAACAAGGTTAATAATGAATAGAGTGAGAGGATTGATGAGAGGCAGGGTGAGAACGGTACTTATATTAGTGACAGCTCTCTACCTAACTGCCTGTGGGGTGAACAACGTAGTTATTGAGGGAAGCTTCCCTACGCCCAACATCAACAAGCTACCCCTCAATGTGGCAGTCTACTACGATCCCGCACTCACAGAATTTGCCTATATCGAATACTCTGAAACTGGGAGTGAAGAATACAATATTGCCAGCGGGCAATCCCATATTGAACTTTTTAGTACAGTACTGCCGGCTATGTTTGACGGGGTCGTGGTGGTCGAGTCGATCGAAGAAGCGGAGGCCTTGGGCGTCGATGCGATCTTTGCGCCAATAATAGAAGAGTTTCAATTGGCCCTGCCAGCTAAGACAAAGCTTGATGTCTACGAAATTTGGATTAAATACAATATGCGTTTGATGACGGCGGATGGCGACTATATCGCAGACTGGGTGTTGACTTCGTATGGTAAGACTCCGAGCGAGTCGCTACGTTCGGTAGAAGCCGCAATCAATGCGGCGGCTATAGTTGCGCTTCGTGATCTAGCTTCGAGTTTTTCTCTAAGCTTTTCACAAGTTCCAGAAGTTAAAGATTGGTTAAATACGTTGTAATGAGAAGTAAGAGTCGTACTTTAGTCGATTGGCACGAGGGCTATCATGAAGCACTTTCTACGAATAAATAGATTAGGTATTGCCCTGCTGCTTTTGGTTTCGCTTGCCTCCTGCACGACCACGACTATCGACGAGTTTCGCCAAGGCGAAACGGGCATAGAGAATAACGAGTCGGTAGTTATTCTAGGGCGGCGACAGGCTAGCGACTACGAGACGCGTTCCGAATTTGTAGAATGTGTCGGTGAGGGGATGACCCGTGGCGAGAACTCAATCAGTATTGTTCCGGAACAAGAATTTATTGATGCGATGTTCCCCTGGTTTGAACCAAGAACCGCGCCTCTGCGCACTCGTGACTTGGAGCGCTTGATGACCGAAGCAGTTGTCTCTCAAAAGATGACTGAGTTTGGAGTTCGTTACATAGTTTGGCTGGATGGGTTCACCGAAACAACGGATCGCAGCGGATCAATATCTTGCACAATCGGCCCCGGTGGTGCGGGCTGCTTTGGTTTTGGATCATGGGAAGATGACGCCAATTTTAATGCTCGTGTTTGGGATGTAAGCTCTCTAACGAACGTAGGCACCATAAGTACTGATGCGACTGGTCAGTCCTACCTGCCGGCATTCATTATTCCAATACCGCTAATAGCTAGGGTTGAAGCAAACGCCTGCTCACGTCTCGCAACCCAGCTTAAAGATTTCGTAAATGGCAGTTGATTTGTAGCTAATTACTTAAGTGCTTAATGCGTTAAGCCAACTATATAGAGGTGGCACTATGACTAATCTGGCTTTAACAAGCTCGGCTGAATCATCAACTCTGGAAAATCAAACCCTAAAGGCAGCTATCCTAGTCTGCGCTGTCTGTCTGTTTCCCTTTCTTACATCCTGCGCGGTCAATCCGGCTACAGGTAGCCCCAACTTAGTTCTTATGTCTGAGAGCCGAGAGAAAGAGATCGGTTTAGAAGAGCACAATAAAGTTCTTTCTAGCATGTCGCTTCTCGAAGATGAAGAATTGCTCACATACGTTCGTGAAGTCGGCAACAAGGCAGCTGCAGTTAGCCATCGCCCAGATTTAGAATACACATTCAATATAATTGATAGTCCTGAGATAAATGCGTTTGCCCTACCCGGCGGTTATGTTTATGTAAATCGTGGTCTGCTCACTTTTATGAATTCGGAGGCAGAACTAGCCGCCGTGCTTTCTCATGAGATTGGACACATTACGGCGAGGCATGCGGTTCAACAACAGGCACGTGGACGTATTGCGCAGACAGCCGCAACCGTTGGCGGTTTCGTCACAGCAGTGGCAACCGGCAGCGGCTACGTTGGAAACCAAATTAGTGAAGTAGCCTCTATTTGGGCGCAGACAGGCTTAAGTGGGTTCAGCAGAGATCATGAACTCGAGGCGGATAGCCTCGCAGCAGAATATTTAGTTAAGGCTGGCTACGACCCAGCCGCGATGATCGAAGTAATTACTGTGCTTAAGAATCAGGAAGACTTTAATAGACTAGTTTCAAACACCAGTGGAGGCTATCACGGCCTATTCGCTACTCACCCACGAAACGATACACGGCTGCAACAGGCGATCACTCAGGTGGGCAGTATTTCCGGGAATGAAATTACAGAAGTAGATGATACAAAATTCAGAGAGAGCCTTGATGGACTTGTAATAGGTCAGAGTCAGGGGTCGCAAGCTACCGATGCGCGCAACCGTTATTATCAGGCATTACTTGGCTACACCGTGGTGTTCCCTGACGAATGGTTGATAGACGAAACCACCACGACAGTGACTGCCACCAATGTCGAGCAGGGTTCCATACATATCGAGGTGCAGCGCATACAAGAGAATGTAGAGCCCCGCGTATTTATTAGAGACGAGATGGGTATAGGTGCACTACAAAAATCGGAGAAGCTCGAGCAGTATCGGCTGCTAGGTCATACCGGCGTAGCAGTGTCACCCAAGACTGGTAAAATAGAAAGAGTTGCCGCGATCTATCTGGGGCCGAGAGTGTTCACCTTTCGAGCAGAGATAACAGATGCAGAAGCAAGTGATGAGATCGATGAGAAACTGCTCGCATCTATTCGAACCTTCAGAGCGATTCAACAAGGGGAGACCGCATCCGGAACGGAGGCGAAGATCAAGTTCGTTCAGGCAAGTGAATTCTTTGATTTCTCGGTAGTGGCTCAATCCAGCCGCATCGCTAACTATCCAGAAGAGTCGCTGCGCCTTCTCAATGGCTACTACCCAAGAGGCACTCCCGAAGCAGGCGAGTGGGTGAAGTTGATCGAATAATTAGAGCAGGAATCTATTCTCGTAGTCTAGTGCCGACATTCCCGATAGGCGGTAATTGTTTTTACTTTGCTTGGTTCAATGCGCTCAAACTCAAATACTGCTCGAATATCACTCCAATACGTTCCCAACACTCGACTACAGAGTTTGTTTTTGACCTGCGCGGGGTTAAACTTGTTCAACCCAAAAACACCGACGCTTAGAAGAATTAGATGACCGCTACAGAAGAAGTAAAAAACCTTCCGCCAAGAAGAGTTCTTTATTGGAATTGAAGGGTCTTTGGGGCGGGCGGCTTAATGAGGGGCGCAAAAAATAGCTGCAGTTACTACCTGCCATCAAAGAAATTTTGCGTGTTACCCCAGACAACATGGATAAAAGGCATTAGCTTTGAGATGACGCAAAAAAGCCAAGAGAATATTCTGGTGGTTGGGCCCGCATGGGTTGGTGATATGGTCATGGCGCAATCCTTGTTCATGTGCCTAAAGGAACAATATCCAGATTGTCGAATCTCAGTTTTAGCGCCAGATTGGACCCGGCCCCTGCTGGAGAGAATGCCTGAAGTTGAGAAAGGGATTAGCCTGCAGATGGGTCACGGAGATCTGGAGCTAGGCAAGCGTCGCGCTTTTGGGAAGTCCCTTCGTGGAGAGCATTTTACTACCGCTATAGTGTTACCGAACTCCTTCAAGTCGGCATTGATTCCCTTCCATGCAGGGATCAAGAAGCGGATAGCCTGGAAAGGTGAATGGCGCAACCTCTTACTGAGCGACTGTCGACGCCTCGATAAGAATGCATTCCCTCTTATGGTGCAGCGTTTCGCTGCTTTAGCTTATCCGCGCTCCAATGAACCACCAGATCAGATTCCTAAGCCTAGATTGCAGTCCGATCCCCAGAACGTGGCAGAGGCGCTGGTTACATTTAATCTAGAGGTTGAGGATAGGATATTGGCAATTTGTCCAGGAGCAGAGTTCGGTGTGGCTAAACAATGGCCTGCTGAGCATTTTGTAGCCACCTGCAAAACAAAGATCGACGAAGGATGGCAGGTATGGATATTTGGCTCCGAAAAGGATGCCGAAGTCGCTGATGAAATTTTGCAGATGCTTGCGGAGGAACAAAGGCAGAAATGTGTGAGCCTAGCAGGTAAGACGAGTTTAGCTCAGGCGATCGATCTCTTGTCGGTTGCCGAGGCCGTCGTATCCAACGATTCAGGGCTAATGCATATAGCTGCCGCGCTTGATAAGCCGGTTGTTGCACTTTATGGTTCAACTTCACCCGACTTTACGCCACCATTGAGCCGCAAGTCGAAATTATTGTTCACGGATATCGATTGTCGGCCCTGCTTTCAGAGGGAATGTCCTTTAGAGCACAAGAGGTGCCTAACAGAGCTTGAGCCGAGTAGAGTGGTTGCTGCTATCACGGAGCTAACCCCCGCTGCGCGTAATTGACTGATGGGCCCTGAGCAAAACAGAATAGATTAGAAGAGAACAGGAAAGGAATAGTTCATTGCGAGTGTTAATAGTAAAAGTCTCTTCTCTTGGTGATGTGATCCATACGCTGCCTGCAGTTACCGATGCGCAGCGTGCGAGAAAAGATATTCAATTCGACTGGGTGGTCGAGGAAAATTTCGCCGAGGTGCCGAGCTGGCATCCCGCCGTTAAAAATGTCATACCGGTGGCGTTAAGACGTTGGCGGCGCAACATCTTGAAGACCTATATGAATCACGAATTTCGTGCGTTCAAACGTGCATTGCAAGGCGTTCACTACGACCTTGTTATTGATGCCCAGGGACTTATCAAGAGTGGGTTTATTAGCCGGCTCTCCAAAGGGTTAACGATAGGGCTCAGCAATCGGACCATTCGTGAACCAATGGCCACGCTGTTCTACAACAAAGTTTATTCTGTCCCCTGGACAGAGCACGCCGTGGATAGGGTTCGACAATTGTTTTCTCGTGCGCTGCAATACGAATACGATCCGGAGAGAGATCGACTATGGTATTGATGTTAGGAGAATAGACTCCTCTAGTGGAACTAGTGAGAAAGTGGGCAAGCAGGTAGTGTTTCTTCATGGCACAACGTGGCAGACAAAGCACTGGCCTGAAAATTATTGGCGTCACCTCGCACACATAAGTACTGAGGCGGGATATAAAGTTCTATTGCCTTGGGGTACTCCGGAGGAAAAATTACGCGCTCAGTTTATCGCTCAGGGTAACGAGCGGATAGAGGTGCTTGATAAGCAGACATTATCCGGGCTAGCCAATTACATCCAACAGTCTGATGGCGTGATCGCCGTGGATACTGGTCTGGGCCATTTAGCTGCAGCGCTAGCGAAGCCAACAGTTTCTCTCTATGGTCCAACGAATCCAGGGCTCTCTGGGACTTTTGGTAATAGTCAATTGCACCTCAATTCGAGTCTAAACTGTGCGCCTTGTGTCAAGAAAACATGTGGATACTTAGGTCCCGGAATTACCGAGGAATACGCAGGAAGTTCATTCGCAGTTACTCCACCGTGTTTTGCATCCCACGGACCGGTTGAAGTCTGGCAGCAGTTCGAGAGTTTGTTGGGTAAATCTTAATCGATGAATAGTTAACCAATGCATCTGAGTTTTCTCATCTACTCCTACTTTCCGTTTGGCGGATTGCAGCGGGATTTTCTTCGCGTAGCAAAAGAATGTATGTCGCGTGGGCATAACATTACTGTTTACACGTTGAGTTGGGATGGCGATATTCCGGATGGTATAAATGTCATCTTGGTGCCCGTCACGACACGAAACCGTATTAAACGTAACCAGGCCTACACCGAATGGGTCCGCACAGTGTTGAGGCAACGAGATGACAGTCTCGTGATTGGCTTCAACAAAATGCCATTTTTGGATATCTATTTCGCCGCGGACCCCTGCTTCATGGAGAAGGCGACAGAGCAGCGAGGCTTCTACTACAAATTTACTGCGCGATACAAACACTTCAAAGAATATGAAGAGGCTGTTTTTGCAGCATCGCAGCGAACTGAGGTGTTAATCCTATCTCCCCCTCAGCGCACAGCATTCGAGAAATACTATCCTGATTGCGGGCCGCGTCTTCACCAAGTTCCTCCTGGGATTTCGATAGATAGGAAAGTCGATACAATAGAGAAGAAAATTGGAATTCAGTTACGCTCTGATTTGGGCCTGGCGGCGACTACAAAATTGCTTCTACAAGTCGGTTCGGGCTTTAGAGTAAAGGGTGTGGATAGGTCGCTCAGAGCAGTGGCCGCTCTACCGAAGCCACAGCTCGAGAACTGCCACTATCTGCTTATAGGGCAGGATAATCCCGATCGCTATTTGAGACTTGCTAAGAAATTAGGCATCGCCGAGCAATGCACGGTGCTTGGCGGTCGCGACGATATACCTAAATTCTTGGCAGCAGCTGACTTGTTGCTGCATCCTGCCTATTCTGAGAGTGCGGGTTATATGCTGTTAGAGGCAACTATTGCTGGACTACCGGTGCTTACGACCTCGACTTGCGGTTATGCCTTTCATATTGAGCAGGCGAAGTCCGGGCTAGTGTGCAGTGCTCCCTTCGAGCAATCGCAACTGAATAGCTATCTGACAAAGATGTTAGCGAACCTAGACACCGCCGATTGGTCGAAGAATGGTCTGGAATATGGCAGGCAAGACGAGCTATATTCGCAGGCTGCTGCTGTTGCAGATTTTTTCGAAGAGTTTTTGGCCAGAGAAGCTTAGGGCACAGCATATGCACTATCTGAGTGAAGACTTCGCAAAGGACCTCCCGCAAGGGGATTCATTCCATAACTTGCAGGCGATAGAAGGCAAAGTCTATCGAGATGTACAAGGCAGAAAGACCCTGCAATTCGTGCTCGGTGGAAAGAGCTATTTTATTAAGAATCACTTCGGTGTTGGCTGGAAAGAGATTTTTAAGAATCTTGTTCAGCTGCGCCTGCCTATTCTGGGTGCCGAGAACGAATGGCGCGCAATTAGTAAACTGAAATCTCTTGGCTTGGCGACGATGACGTCGAAGGCCTATGGCAGTAGGGGCTGGAATCCTGCCAGAAGGCAGTCTCTCATAGTTACTGAAGACCTGACCGACACCATTAGCCTCGAGGATTACTGCAAAGATTGGCGACAAAACCCACCCGGCTTTACATTGAAGAAAAAGCTTCTGAATAAGCTCGCCAGCATTAGCAGAACACTGCATCAGGGAGGAGTCTGTCATAGAGATTTCTATCTCTGTCATTTCCTAATGCCGAAGAACTGTCTTGATGTGGCCTCAGAACAGGCGTTCGAGCTGTTTATAATCGACCTACATAGAGCTCTCATCAAAAATCCTCTGGGACTACGTTGGATAGTCAAAGACGTAAGCGGGCTTCTCTATTCAGCTATGGACATTGGTTTAACACAGCGTGACCTTTTCCGTTTTATCAAAATTTATGACGATATGAGCTTGCGCGATGCGTTAGCAAATAACGGGGCCTTTTGGAGTGCGGCGCAAAAGCGAGCAGTGTCTATGCATAAGAAACTAGGCCGGGTGAGTTAGTGCCATGACTTTATTCTCAAGCTCAGAACTTATCGCCATGGGTCGACACATACCAACGCCTTTTAGCATCAGCATCGATACAGAGCAGGGTACAGTCGAGTTAAAAATTGATTCCTTGCTGCGGACGGTTCCTGGGAAGAGGTTAGTAGCCTTGTCCACCTGGCAGAATCGAACCGTCATCGTAAAAATTTTTATTAGCAATAATCGCTGGAAGCGTGGCATGGTGAAAGACATTGCTGGCATCAATAGGCTCAAACAAGCGCACATTCCTAGCCCCAATCTTCTTATACAAACAACTACCTCGGATAAAAAGGCCGGCATGTTAGTTATCGAATACCTACGCCAGGGGGCTAGTTTGGCGACATTGTTCGATGAGGCTGAGAGTGAAGAGGCTCGGGCTGAAATATTGGAGATGGGCGTGAAGGCGGTGGCCGATTGTCATCGGGTGGGTCTTTGGCAGAAGGACATTCACCTAGACAACTTTATGCTCAGTGCTGGTATTGTCTACGTTCTGGATGGCGCCGACATTAAGAGTAAGGGAAACGCTCTCGATATTGATACCAGGCTCACGAATTTAGCGATGTTTCTCGCGCAGTTTCCTGTTTCTCAAGATGAACAATGGCGCGCACTATTCGATCAATACAGTAAGCTAGCACCTGGACTTACGACGGATGACATTTCTGATTTCGCAGAAAAGATAATTAAGGCGCGGAGGAAGCGACTCAGCGCTTACGAGCGAAAGCTCTCCCGATCCACCAGCGCGAATCGCTGTGAGCAGGGCGCAAACTTCTTCTATATCTACGATAGGTCTATACACTCCCTTGAGCTTGATCGCTTTATTGCCGACCCTGATAGCTTCATCGATGAACAAAAATTGTTGAAGGATGGTAATTCATCAACCGTAGCTATGATCAAAATCAACGAGCGTACCTATGTGTTGAAGCGATACAATATAAAGAGTTTTTGGCACGGCATCTCTAGGGCATTTCGTCCAAGTCGAGCTCACCATTCTTGGCGTAATGCGTCTGTACTGGAAATGCTCGGTGTGACTACTGCACATCCGTTTCTTTGTTTAGAAGAACGCTTCTTTTGGCTCTTCCGCAAGCGCGCCTATTTTCTCTGCGAGTATATTGAAGGACATGATCTGGGAACGGCGTGGAAGAAACAGGAACTAGAGACTCGTGAGAATGAAATCGTCGTGTTATTCAGAGGCCTATTCAAAGTAATGGCTGACTATCGAATTAGCCATGGCGACATGAAGGCTACTAATTTTTTGCTTCAAGATAAGGAACTAGTTGTGCTGGACCTAGATGCCATGGTGCGGAATAGGTCTAGGACAAGCTTCGTGGAGAAGTTCAGCAAGGACTTAAAACGATTTCGAAAGAATTGGGTGGGCACCTCGATGGAGCCCGAAGTAGAGAAGCTGCTAACAGACGCAGCAAAGTTTTAGTTTGGCTTAGTCTATGACTGTTATTACATTAGGTTTATCAGGCGCAATCGGACATGATCCCGCCGCAGCACTCTTCGTCGATGGCGAGTTGGCCGCTGCGGTAGAGGAAGAGCGACTTATTAGGCGCAAGCATGCCTATGATGAAACACCCTATCTTTCTGCACGACGCTGTATGCAGATCGCCCGCATAAACCCTGCACAGATTGATCAGGTGGCTATTCCCTTTGCGCCGATTAGTCTGTTTACGAAAGCCCGGTGGCACTATGCCTATCGGCACTGGTATGCCCCAGATAGGGCAGTAGATAGTCTTCTGAATGGCAATAGGCGCTATCGGAGGTATATCGCCGAGCTGAAAGGGCTGTTAGAGAAGCTTCATATTCCTGCAGATAAAGTGAAGATTGTGCCTGTGGAGCACCAGCTCGCACATGCGAGTAGCGCCTACCATCTCGACGAAAGAGAGGGGAAGACCGCGATATTCTGCAACGATTCGAAGGGTGAATACTCGAATATTCTTCTCGGCTACGGGGAGAATGGCAAGATCGAAAGGGTTAAAGAATTCTATAATCCAGATTCACTCTGTGGTATGTACGCGGCACTCACCGACTACCTTGGCTTCGAAATTCTCGAAGGAGAGATTAAGGTAATGGGTATCGCTCCTTTTGGCGATGCCTCCAAATACGATCTTTCCTGTCTTGCGAAATTTAATGGCAAGAAGTTTAAGGTAGACAATACCTTGATTGGTACCGTCGGAATTCGTCGTTACAAGGCAAAGTCGAAAGGGCACTATTTTAGTCAGAAGCTGGTAGACATGTTAGGGCCGAGACGCGTAGGCAATCTTGTTGATGATCCCTATGTTCACTATGCCGCTGCGATACAGAAACTCTATGAAGACCTCTCTGTCGAACTGATTAGACACTACTTGTCAGATGTTCTTGCAGATACCGGGCGGCTCGCCATTGCCGGAACGGGGTCAATGAATATTCGTCTGAACCAACGTCTTGCGAATCTGCCCGAAGTTAAGGAGCTAATCGTTCACCCGGCATGCGGTGATTCAGGTACCGCAATTGGCGCCGCTAGTTTTGCCGTGCGGCAATCAGGTACGAAGATTAAGCCCGTTACGCATATGTTTCATGGCCCTTCATATACTGCCGAGCAGTGTATTGAAGCCTGTAAATCTCACCAAGATAAACCACTCTGGCAGATTCTCGACGCGCCTTATGAGAAGGCTGCACAGATTCTTGCCCAGGGGCATCTACTTGCTTGGTTTAAAGGTCGAATGGAATTCGGCACTAGGGCATTGGGCAATCGAAGCATATTGGCGAATCCAAACTTTCCAGAGGTTGTGGAGAAGATTAATCATCAGGTCAAATTTCGGGAAGCCTGGCAGCCATATTCGGTATGCGCGTTGGATAGCGTGGCTGAGGAATTTATCCCTTCACAGCAACACGACAAATACATGTGCCGTGCTGTAACTGCTAGTGATAACTGGGCTGAAAAATATCCAGCTATCGTTCATGTCGACAAAAGTACCGAAACACAAATAGTTGATTCGGCTAGCAACCCAAACTTACATAAGCTCCTGCTTAGTTTTCAGAAGGAAACCGGTCATGGCATGCTCATCAATGCGCGATTGAATCGCCCCGGAGAAGCCTTGGTGTGTTCGCCAGAAGACGCGCTAAATATGTTTCTGGGAACGGACCTGGATTACCTAATCATGGAAGGTGTCTTGGTTAGTAAGCGCGAGTCCTCGGATGAATGGTAACGGTTGAATTATTCGGGCTAGTCCCTTTCAAGAATTACAATACGCTTTGTCTCGGTGCTTGGGAAATATGCAAGTACCTTTAATTTATCGACTATAGTATTCCTCTCCAGCAAATTTTTCGTTTGGAAGGTGAGTTCGGCCGCAATCGTATCGCCAATTTCGCTAGATAGTATCTCTTGTTCAGTTAAGTTCCTTTGTACCAAATCGTAGTCTTCAACCTTACCGCTGAAATAGGCAATCGCATGATTGTTCGTCACCAGTTCTGAAGAATCGTCGGTGTTTTGTGCTATCCACTCAATTGAGTCTCTCACGTAGGACTTCGATTTACCGAAGCTATAGTAAGAGTCGATCGCGCAGTAACAGAAGAAGACCGCAACCATGTAAACAATGCTTTTCCGGCCGGATATCCTCGCGTTATCCAAAAGATGAAGCACGATGGAGGGGATGAATAGGACTAACAAGATGCACATTAGCATCGCGTAGCGGCTGGACAGATAACGAGTAACAATAATGAAACCAAGGAGTATCAAAAAGTTTATGCAGAGATAGAACGCTACAGGTATGGCTACTTCCCTGTTGAGACTAAGGCGATTCTTAAAGAGTCCAATAATCAAAATGATCAGATACGGGCCGCCCACGCCAGTTAGTAGATTGGCTAGTAGAATAGAAATCATGCCTGCCAGCAAAAATATCTCAATGTATTCGCGAGAGAAAACCGCTGCGTATTCTGTAAACAACAATGAGCCTAAGAGCGACCTTTCTTCATCGTTTAGCGTAAAATTTCCAGAAAGAAATGGTTCGTAGATAGAAGCAAATTCAATGAAGAGCTGCGTCACGCTGAGCCCCATCAGTGCGAGAAAAAGCAGCAGGCCTATCGAGAGGGAAATAACTATTGCATACATTTTGACGAGAAGAGTCTTGCGAGCGCCGATTTCGAGGCGCGTATTGAACAACAAGGCGAGGGGAGCAAATGCCAGATAGGCAAACGCTTCTGCGCGAAACGACGTGGCTAGAAGTAAGCTCGCGCAAAAAATAATTGCAGAGCGCGTCGATTGTGTCTTAGCGTAGAGCAGTTGCTGCCAAAGCGCCACAAGAGAAAGCGCCCAGAATCCAATGTCACGAATTAATAAGTCGCGGTACTCATTCAACTGCGGGTAAACCAGGATGCAGACTGCTGCGATGGCGAGCAAGGGCTCGGAGCTATTGATCTCTTTAACGATACTGAGAAAAGCGTAAACAAGAATAGCGTAGAACATCGCGTTGATGAACAAGCCAGCTGAGAATACATCCAGTCCAGTTACGGATACTATTCCGATTAGTATCGAATATGTTGCCCATGAATAATGTTGATAGGCCGCGACGATTCCTTCCGCAAGGAATATCTCCGCCGTGCGTGCATAGGTGTAGGCATCCGAGTTGGGAATTTCCTGTAGGAGTAAGGTGAAGATAGACAGCACGAGGCTCGCCGCTACCGCGATCCTTCTGATGTCATGTTGTCGCCAATCTAGATTCATCTTCACTTATTTCTTTTTGTTCACTGCTCAGCTATTTGTTTTTAATACGAGATCAATATGGTCTCGCGGAAGGCCCCGCAGCCTGCGTCTTAAATCGCTTGTGCAACCAAAGGTATTGGTCAGGCTGTTTGCGTATAGCCTGTTCCACTAAATCGTTAGTAGTGCGCGCATCCGCTTCAGCGTCGCCACTTGGAAATTCTTTTAGGGCGGGTGCGAAGTCGAGATGATACCCCGAGTTATCTTCATTCCGATAATGGCTATAAAACACTACCGCGGAATCATTTACCTTGGCGAATCGGGCCGTAGCGGTGATGGTCGCAGCTTGAACACCAAAGAAGGGGACGAACACCGAGTGCTTCGCGCCGTAATCCTGATCTGGAGCGTACCAGAGAATCCGGGCTGCCTTCAGGCTTCGCATCGCGCCCCGTACATCTTTTCGGTCGTAGACATGGCGGAAGTGGCGAATACGGCCGTTGAACATCGCCGCTTGAAAAAGCGGATTCTTGTTCGCTCGATAGGTTACATCCATGTCCCCGACTAGATTGAACAAGAAACCACCCATTTCCAAACTAGAGAAATGCGCGCAGAGAAGCAGTACACCCTGACCCTCGGCGATAGCCGCCTCTAGGTTTTCCAATCCAGTTACAGTTGTTCGAGATCGATAGTCTTCCGGATCTCTAAACCAAGCGATAGCTACTTCGATAAGCCCTATGCCGTTAGAGCGAAAAGTCTTTCTTACTAGCTTCTTGTGTTCCTGCTCGGTTAGCTCGGGGAAGCAAAGACGGAGGTTAACCTCGCAGACGTGCCGTCTCGACCTAGCGAAATAGTAGCTGAGAAGCCCAAGGCCTCGCCCGATATGAATCTGTAACGGGTATGGTAGGTGTGCCGCCAGCCACATTGCAGACAAGCCTATCCACGTCGACCAGTAGCTTGGCGCGATGAATTGGCTCAGGGGTGTTCTTATTTTCGAATCTTCAGCCACTAGTTACGCCAGCGAGCACCAGAATGGGTGCCGGGAGAATAAAGAGAATAATAGGTTTATCGCTATTGCTTGAGCGAATTGTAGCAGAAGCCTAGAAATAACCGCACTTTACGCGGCCTCAATTGCTTATTAGTGAATATCGCTATTAGAGCCCCACTAGCTATCGATAGGAATCGACTAATTGGTAGAAATTTCCCACTTTGGGGCAGAATGAAGAAATCGACTTGAAAGCGCCATTATTCCTGTATTTAGCCCATGTGATATGATCAGCCGCCATAAAAAGCATTAAAACTGCAGTCGTCGAATACAGGAAACCTCTGATGAAACTTGAGATGCCAGCCTTTCAGCAAGCCAAGTTATTGGTTATCGGTGATGTCATGTTGGATAGATATTGGCATGGCGCTGCGTCGCGCATATCACCGGAGGCACCAGTACCGGTTGTGCAGGTTGGCAACCAGGAAGACCGGCCAGGTGGAGCGGGTAACGTGGCGCTGAATATCGCTGCTTTAGGATCGGCGGCTACACTTATCGGCGTCGTAGGCAAGGATGACAATGCGCAGGATTTGGAGTCTCGCCTCACCGCCGCCGGAGTCTATTGCGAATTTCTGAAATCCGAAGATAAGCCGACGATCACTAAGCTGCGAGTAATCAGCCAGCACCAACAATTAATCCGCCTCGATTTTGAAGAAAAGTTTGATAAAAAAGATGTGGTTGATCTTCAATCGCGCGCAACCTCGCTTCTTCCAAGCGCGCAAGTACTCGTGCTCTCGGATTATGCGAAGGGCGTATTGCAAGATGTTGCCGCTTTGATCGAACTTGCTAGAAAACAAAATATTCCAATCATCGTTGACCCGAAAGGGACGAACTTTGAAAAGTACCGCGGTGCGACCCTGCTAACACCAAACTTTAGTGAGTTCGAGGCGGTTGTCGGACCCTGTAGGAACGAAGAAGAACTCGTGAGTAAGGGCCTAGTGCTCATGAGCGAACTCGAATTGCAGGCCATACTTATCACGCGTGGTGAGCATGGTATGACCTTGCTACGTCCGAACTCAGAGGAGTTGCACTTACCTGCACGCGCGCGTGAGGTATTCGACGTGACTGGCGCTGGTGACACGGTTATCTCTGTACTCGCCTCGGCAATTGCAGCCGGTGATTGCCTCGCTGATGCTACGGGGATCGCGAATCTTGCAGCCGGACTGGTAGTCGGCAAGCTAGGTACTGCGGCGATAAGCGGCCCGGAACTTCGAAGGGCGATACTGGCCGAACAAGATTCTGGGTTGGGTGTGATGACTGCAGAGCAACTCAGCATCGCTGTGCATGATGCTAAGGCTCACGGAGAAAAAATCGTATTCACCAATGGCTGCTTCGATATCATTCATGCTGGACACGTAGGTTATCTAAGCGAAGCGAAAAAGCTCGGCGACAGACTCGTCGTAGCAATCAATGCAGACAATTCTGTTATGCGATTAAAAGGGCCTGGTCGCCCAATTAATCCTGTTGAGCGTAGAATGGCAGTTCTAGATGGCCTAGAGGCAGTAGACTGGGTTGTAAATTTTGAAGAGGACACGCCAGAGGAATTACTAAAATCTCTACAGCCAGACATACTCGTTAAAGGAGGAGACTACTCCTTGGAGCAGGTTGTCGGCGGCGAGTACGTTCTTTCTTATGGCGGCGAAGTGAAAGCATTAGAATTTCTAGACGACTGCTCAACCTCGGCTATAGTAGAAAAAATGAAGGACTCAGGTTAGAAAGATTGAGATTGCTGTAATTAATAGAGCTTCGTTACTGAACGGCTTCTATATTTTCCTGCAGATGTTGCTGATTTATAGTCCCCACAATCACGCTAGTGACGCCTTCTTTATCGAGCGCGAAGCGTAGATTCCTTTGTGTGAAGTTAGTGCCAATAGGATTCTCGCTTGCATCATCAGCGATGCAGTCGTGGCCACTATTCAACGCCTTCTTGACTAGAATTCCTTTATCGAGCGCGAGTGCGTGATCGATCACAATCGCGTCGTCTTGCATCGACGGGTTGTAGGTCACCATCACCAAGTCAAGCATTTCCGCTGCCTTCATGCCACCTTCCACAGTCTTGGTAGACATGCCAACGGCCTTGATGAGGCCTTTATCCTTGAGTCGTAGTAGGGTTTCAGGGCAATCGCTGGATTCGAGGATTTTGCGGTCGCTTCCATCGGAATGAATCAAGACGATATCAAGATAGTCAGTTCCTATGTCTCGTAGACTACGTTCGATACTGCGCTGTGTGTGCTCTGCTGAAAAATCGAAGTGGGATTTTCCTGCAGCAAACTCTTCACCGACCTTGCTGCAAATAATCCAATCTTGACGTCCTTTTAGGAGGCGTCCTAAGCGTTGCTCGCTGCTGCCATAGGCGGGAGCTGTATCTATGAAATTAATACCGAGCTCTTTGGCCCGGGCAATCAGAGCGGATACCTCATCATCGGATGGAAGCGAGAAACTGCTGGGATACTTCACATCTTGATTGCGGCCTATCTTGACTGTACCCAAGCCTAGACAGGAAACCTCAAGGCCGGTCTTCCCCAGTTTTCTTTTTGCCAAACCCATGTGTTTCTAATCCCAGCGTGAAGTAGCGATCTCTGCGGCTTCGAATACACCAATCAAACCTTGTTCTCTAGAAGTTCCTGACGGAACAACTCCACTAGATATTAAATGCTTGGTAATATTATCGGCCAAATTTGGTGTCAGAGTTAGCTTGGTGGGCCATGCAACCAACACATTACTCTCTTCAATAAAATAGGCATCTTCCGGTCGATAATTGTTGTTTACATTGGCCTCGGCCCTATCGATGGCGAAGCAATGAAATTCGGTTTTCTCAAAATTTATCCAGGGAAACAAAGTTGTTAGAAGTTTTCGTGCAGAGTAAATCTGGGTCTTCGAATCTTTTCCCACGCCGGACTCAGCAATCTCGCCGCCGAGGTACCAAACCATTTCTCCACGGGCATCGCTGTGGGAGGTAATAGTCAGCTTCGGGGTTAGACTAAAACTATCTCCTATACAGTGTACGAAAACAGGAGGAAGATCCCTTCCCTTTAAATAGACCATATTCAACGGCCTTAGTTGTGACTTCGGCTCCGCTAGATTCGCATCATCAATGAGTTGCTGATTGCCTTTGCCGGCGCTAAAAATAAACTTCTGTGCTTCAAGAGTAAATTGTTTATCCTTATCATTAAATGAGATGGCTTTGACCAACCTTGACTCATCGCGCTTGAATCTATAGCTCCCTGGACTGATTTGGAATATCCAGTCGCGTTGCTTCTCAACTAACAGGTTTAGTAGGGAGTTCGTATCTACTACAAAGTCCGGTAGTTTATAGAGAATTCCTTCGACAGTAGCTGCCTTGAAGAAGTCTGGGTAGTCATGCTTTTCTACAGCTGTAACTCGGCCGCTAAGGCTCTTGCTGCCGAGAAAAGTTTTAAGCTTCGAGCGAAATCCAGAGCTGGACCACATGTAGTAGCGCTCACTGAGTACGCGACATTCTCTAAGGTCGATCTCCGCCTCGCCGGCTAGGCAGCTGCGCCAGCGTGCAGGCATATCGGATATGATATTCGCCGCCCCGCCGAGAGCTCCATTCAGTGCATATTTGAGACCACCGTGGATAATGCCCTGTGAAGCGAGAGTCTGGCCGGAACCGAGCTTGTCTGTTTCCAGCAATATGGCTTGATAGCCTTGATTGCGCAGGCAGTTCAGCATCCAGAGGCCCGCAATTCCACCGCCAAATATGACGATGTCGGTTGAATAGCTCGATGTCATTCGTTACCTTATCTCGGAGCCGCAGGCGATAGGCGATGCGTGGAACGTGAGTGTCTTGTCTGCATTCGGATAGACTACAGGACTCAAATTATATCGGCATAAGGGACTATTTCCCAATTACTTCCCTATCTGAGTGGCAAACTAAATAACTAGGCTGGGTTTTCATGCATCGAATTATCTACAGTGTCATTTTATATCTCGCTCTGCCTGTAATTATCATCCGCCTTTTGGTCCGATCTTTAGAAGTTCCGGCCTATCGAAAACGCATTGGCGAGCGTTTTGCTCTGCAGCCGATGCCTAAGGAGTTCGCCAAGACCAAACTTACACTTTGGATCCATGCGGTTTCAGTAGGCGAGACAGCCGCATCCGCGCCATTGGTAAAAGAATTGCAGCGTCTCTATCCTGACGCCCAGATTGTTATGACAACCATGACACCCACCGGCTCAGACCGCGTCCGCATGCTTTTCGGTGGGTCAGTGATGCATGTCTACATTCCTTACGACCTACCAGGTGCCTGTAATCGCTTCCTCGATAAATATCAGCCTAGCCTGTTGATCTTGATGGAGACAGAGCTCTGGCCAAATTTAGTGCATTCTTGTCATCATCGAGGCGTTAAGCTGTTGTTAGCCAATGGACGGTTATCGGAAAAGTCAGCAACAGGTTATGGCCGATTCGCGACATTCACGGGCAGCCTCTTAGAGAAGATCGACAGGATAGCTGCTCAATCTGCTCCCGATGCACAGCGCTTTATCGACCTCGGGGCCAACCCAGAACAGGTGGAAGTTACTGGAAGCTTGAAATTTTTAGTTGATGTAGATGAAAAAGAGAAACAAGCCTACTTCTGCGCAATCGAAAACATGGCGCGACCGGTCCTGATTGCCGCTAGCACACGGGAGGGTGAGGAGGAGCAAGTGTTAGCCGCTTTCAAAAGATGTCTTGATGAAATTCCTTCTTTACTTTTGGTATTGATTCCGCGACATCCTGAGCGATTCGTCAAGGCTGGAAAATTAAGCGAAGATAAAGGTTTCACTACAGTGAGGCGAAGTGACGATGGGGTAGTAGAGTCTAACACTCAAGTTGTGATAGGGAATAGCATGGGAGAAATGTTGGACTACTACAGTGTTGCGACGATCGCATTCGTCGGTGGAAGTCTTGTCGATACCGGCTGTCAGAATGTTCTTGAGCCGGCTGCAATGGGCATCCCAATTTTAGTAGGCCCCTCTCAGTACAACTTCGCGACCATCTGCAAACAACTGGAACACGCTGGTGGTTTAAAGACTATACAGAACGAGATGGAATTAGCTCAAAGCGTTTCTACATTGATCGCAGACGAACGGGCGCGGCAGGAAATGGGTGAGCGGGGAAAACAGCTAGTAAGAGAAAATCAGAATGCCTTGCCTGCATTGATGAAACTAGTTGTGCCTCTTGCTTCAAAGCTCTAATGAATCTTTCTATTCGAATTGGCGCGTTAGATTCTCAGCGCCATCGGATGTCACGCGAATATTGTCTTCGATGCGAATACCTCCGCAAGGATAGAGTTCATCGATGGTATTCCAGTTTATCAATTTGCCACGATCTGAGCCTCGCTCTGCCTCTAGAATAAGTGGAATGAAGTAAAGGCCCGGCTCTACCGTAAAGACCATATTGACTTCCATCAGCCGTGTATTTCTCAACGCTGGAGAATTTTCAGGCGGAGATAATATGGTTCCATTAATATCAGATTGATGTCCAGCTACGTCGTGTACTTGAATTCCTAACAAATGCCCGACTCCATGAGGCATAAACAGTTGCGGGATATTCCGTTCAATTAGGTCTGCCGGTTCGCCTTTACAGATATTGTGATCAACAAGAACACTAGCGATCCTTGTCAGTGTCGATGCATGTAATGATTGGTAGGTTTTCCCAGGTTTCACCTCGTCGACCAATGCGAGTTCTAGCGTTTCCATCGCAGTAACGAGAGATCGAAATTCGGGGTGGGCATCTTCGCTTACCGAAGTGCGTGTAATGTCTGAAGCGTAGGCTCTTACTTTACAGCCTGCATCGATTAACAGAACCTCCCCTTTGTTCTCATTTATTTTGCGCTTGAATTGATAGTGCAATATCGCAGCCTTTTCGTTGAGCGCAACGATATTCGTGTAAGGGCACTCGTCCTCCAGATTCTGTGTGGTTTGCAGAAAGGCCATGTGAATCTCATATTCACTTCCTCCCTCTAAAAAACGAGCCTTTGCAGCGGCATGGCCGAGAAGGGCTAGGCGGTTGGCGGCACGCAACTGCTCGAGCTCATAGTCTGTTTTCACTGCTCGCGAGAAATCGAGATAGGCTAGTAGTCTTTTTGGGTTAATCAATGACTTATCGATGCCAAGAGAGGCGGCGATTTCGGCATGTCCACCGATGTAAGCAATATCCGCTACATGATGCTGTTTTAGCTGGGCAAAGAGCTCATCCAAGCTGCACAATCTAACGATAGTGAGCGACTCCTCCCACTCAGGTTCAACGTCTATATCCTGCTCGTACCAGAAATCGCTGGGCACGATCTGGAAATAGATGGGCTTTTCATCGGGACGGAAATAGACGAATTGATTGGGGCGATTGACTGGTATCCAGTGCAGCAGGTGGCCGTAAGCCTGAAATGCCACTCCTCGATCATCGCCATAGTAGTGTACTTCCGCGCCGCTATGGACTAGTACCGCTGCAGGCTGTGTTTCCCGGTTGCTTACATATTGGAGGGCATCGGTATAGTTGCGGATAAGCGTGGCTATATGATTAGCATAATTATTTGTGGTCAAGTTCGTGCCCCTGAGTGCTGTTTAATGCAATGATTGGAATTATACTGCGGATTGACTTTGAACAAATAGGGGTCATTGTCGCGGCTAAAGAGAAGAATAAGATGTTACACGCAATGTTTAAGTTGGTCATTCTAACTACGGTAATTATGGTGCTTACGACTCGTACGAGAATTGAGTCCGTAAAGAGCGGAGTAGTTCCGCAGAACTACTACAGCTTAATGCAGGGTCACGATATTCCAGATTTCGTCGCCAAGACGACACGTAATTTCAATAACCTTTTCGAAGTTCCGACACTGTTTTATGCAGGCTTTGCCGTGTATCTGGCGCTGGATCAGACCGGGCGAATACCCGTAATCAGTGCGTGGGTATTCGTCACAGCGCGATTGCTGCACAGCATAATTCATCTAAGCTATAACAACGTGCTGCATAGGCTAGTTATTTTTGCCATTGGTAATCTTTCTATTCTGATTATGTGGTTGGGTATAGTTAACACTGCTGGGTAGTATTTGTGGTCAGACTTAATATACTGGCAATTGAAACGAACCGATATTGAGAATAGCTAAGGAGAGAAAATGTTTGAAGTAGAAGTATTTATGATAGCTAACCTCGTAGTTGAAGACGAGAGTGAATACCGAAAGTATGAGAAGGGATTCTTTCCCATATTGAAAAGATTTGGCGGTGAGTTTGTGACCTTCGACGATAACCTTGAGAACTTCGAAGGGGATTCTCCACTCGAAGGTCGCGTTATTATCTTTAAGTTTCCCTCAGAGGAGCTAGCCAAGCAGTGGTACAACGATGACGATTATCAAGCCCTTTCTGAGTTTCGCCGTGCTGGTACGACGTTGAAGAGTATTACACTGGTTCATGGCTTGCCACCAAGAGCTTAGAACTTCGGGTCGTGCTTCGGGCACCATGTTTATGGAGCTGGGAGATGAAGCGGGAACTTTAGGTGCCAATGCTATTGTTGGAATCGACCTAGATTATGAGAATATTTTTGGAAAAAAAAGAGCAGGGAGAGAAGTTAGAACGAATTCAGGATGAACTGGAAACACTCAAGAAAATGCGCAGCTCGGATATCGATGGAAAGAGCTCGGACTAATCGAGTTCCCCCACCTCATTAGTACTGCTTATTCATAGCTCTCAATGCTTGGGCAGGCACAGAACAAATTCCTATCTCCATATACGTTATCAATGCGGTTTACACTCGGCCAGTATTTGTTCGAAGCAGCTACGCCTTCGGGCTGACTAGGATAGGCTCCCTGCATTTTATTGTAAGGCCTGTCCCAATTCTCATCCATCATGTCGGCAAGAGTGTGGGGTGCATTCTTTAACGGATTGTTCTCAGCATCGATATTGCCCGATTCGACTTCTGCGATTTCTTTGCGAATTAGGATCAGTGCGTCGATGAATCTATCTAGCTCCGCCTTCGACTCACTTTCGGTTGGCTCAATCATCAGCGTTCCAGCTACTGGAAATGACATAGTTGGTGCGTGGAAACCGAAATCCATAAGTCGCTTAGCGACATCTTCTTCGCTGATACCCGAGCTGAGCTTGAGTGGACGTAGATCGATAATACACTCATGAGCCACCATGCCGTTGCGGCCGGTATAGAGCACCGGGTAGTGTTCGGCCAATCTGACAGCGACATAGTTCGCGCTTAGAATTGCAACCTGGGTCGCCTTCAGTAGCCCCTCGGCGCCCATCATGGCTATGTACATCCAGGAAATTGGTAATATTCCGGAGCTGCCCCAGGGGGCGGCAGAGACTGCACTATTATTAGTCTCTGGGCCATCTAGTTTAATTAGGGAATGGTTCGCAACATGCGGCGCGAGGTGTTTTTTCACGCCGATAGGTCCCATGCCTGGGCCACCACCGCCATGTGGTATACAGAATGTTTTGTGCAGGTTTACGTGAGAGACGTCAGCTCCAATATCAGCGGGCTTCGCTACTCCAACCTGCGCATTGAGATTGGCGCCGTCCATATATACCTGCCCGCCATGATCATGAACGATCTGGCAGATTTCTTTGACGGCCTCCTCATACACGCCGTGAGTGGAGGGGTAGGTAATCATCAGTGCAGCGAGATTATCAGTATTCGCTTCAGCTTTTCTGCGGAGATCTTCAACATCGATATTGCCATTATCGTCGCAGGCTACGAGTACAACCTTCATGCCAATCATCTGTGCGCTGGCGGGATTCGTGCCGTGTGCCGAGCTAGGTATTAGGCATATATTACGATCACCCTCACCGATGCTCACAAGGTACTTCTTAATGGCTAGCAGACCAGCATACTCACCCTGAGCGCCCGAATTCGGTTGCATACTTACCGCATCGAAACCGGTAATTACCTCTAGCATTTTTTCGAGGCCGGCGATCATTTGTTGGTAGCCTGCCATCTGTTCTATCGGTGTGAACGGATGTGGATTTGCAAACTCGGGCCAACTAATTGGAGCCATCTCTGCAGCGGCGTTAAGTTTCATCGTGCAGGAGCCCAATGCGATCATCGAATGGGTAAGTGAAATATCTTTGTCTTCGAGTTTCTTCAAATAACGCATCATCTCAGTTTCACTGTGATAGTTATTGAAGTTGGGGTGTTGCAAGTATTCGCTGCGACGAATCAGGTTATTTGGGATAACTGCTGCCTTTTCGCCACTTACGATCTGCGCATCAATGTCGGCTGCCGAAAGTTTGTGTGAGGCATCGCCGAGAATGACTTGCCAAATATTCTCAACATCTTTTCTGGAGGAACATTCATCCAGGCTTATGCCGATTGATTTATCTTGCTCGGCTCTATCGATGCGTAAGTTAATATTGCCCGCCTTCGCGCGATCCAAAATAGCATTCAAGTCATTAGCGGCTACTTTTAATGTAAGAGTGTCGAAGAAATTTCCATTAACTAGTTCAATGCCGGCGTTGTGCAATCCTGCTGCCATTATAGAAGTCAGTCGGTGAATTCGCTGAGCAATATTCTTGAGCCCTTTGGGCCCATGGTACATGGCATACAGAGCAGAAATATTTGCTAACAATACTTGTGCAGTACAAATATTACTGTTCGCCTTCTCGCGGCGAATATGCTGCTCGCGAGTTTGCAGTGCCATACGAAATGCTTGGCGCTCGCGCTTGTCAACGGAGACGCCGATGATGCGACCGGGCACGGCACGTTTATAGTCTTCTTTAGTAGCGAAGTAGGCGGCATGCGGGCCGCCGTATCCCATGGGTACGCCGAAGCGCTGTGTAGTGCCGGTAACGACATCTGCTCCCATTTCGCCCGGAGGCTTTAAAAGAGTCAGGCTCATTAGGTCTGCTGCGACTACAGCGATAGCTTTGTGTTCATGCAGTTGGCTGATGATATCAGTGAGATCCCGGACTTCGCCAGTCACCGCGGGATATTGAAAAATAGCACCAAACAGTTCGGACAGCTCGGCGTCGGCGATATCACCTATGACTAGCTCGAAGCCGAAGCATTCTGCTCGAGTCTTTATGACATCGATGGTCTGAGGGAAACAGTGCTGATCAACGAAGAACTTATTCGCCTTTCTGTTTTTACTCACGCGTTTCGCGAGAGACATCGCCTCCGCAGCGGCAGTAGCCTCATCAAGCAACGAAGCGTTTGCCAGATCCATTGCGGTCAGATCGAGAGTCATCTGTTGGAAATTGAGTAGACACTCTAAACGGCCCTGTGAAATCTCGGGCTGATAGGGTGTGTATGCCGTGTACCAACCAGGATTTTCCAATACGTTGCGCAAGATTACATTTGGAGTAAAAGTGTCGTAGTAGCCGAGCCCTATAAATGATTTCGCCGTACTGTTCTGTTCAGCGATTGCTTTTAGTTTTGCTAGTGCCGCATTTTCAGTCAGCGGGTCATCCAATTCCAGGGGGCTTTTCAGGAGAATCGTTTCGGGAACAGTATTGGCGATAAGATCATCTAGCGATTCTAAATTCAGTGCCTTCAGCATTTGCTCTATCTGAATTTTGTCTGGGCCAATATGCCGATCGATAAATTCGCCGTTGTACTGCAGAGTCTCGAGAGACACAGCGGAGTCGTTTTGTGCGGAATCGTTCTTAGCGGCCGGATTGGATTGCGTTTGCATTACTGTCCTGTCAGAAAACATAATTTATCTTTGATATTGAAATGTATAAAGAGGCGCAGAGTAAATCGATGTGCCGTAGTTGGCGAAGGTTATTCGCCTACATAGCTCAGCTTCTTAACCCTCTTCGCAGTGATCCGAATATGCGTCGGCGTCCATTAATTCATCCAGCTCTAGCTCGTCACTAATTTGAATTTTATAGAACCAACCGCCGTCGTAGGGAACGGCGTTGACGGTTTCCGGGGCATCGGCGAGCGTGGCATTGGTAGCGATAATTTCACCAGATATTGGGCTGTAAACGTCCGATGCAGCTTTCACGGATTCTACGACCGCCACTTCATCTTTCGCATGAATCGTAGCTCCTACTTCTGGCAGTTCCACGAATACGATATCACCCAATGCATCCTGTGCATGATTGCTGATGCCTACCGTTGCCGTGCCATCACCTTCGAGTCGAACCCACTCATGAGTGGCGGCGTATTTAAGATTGTCTGGATATGTACTCACTAGGTATTCCTCTTTTAATCGGTGCTAATTTTAACTCTATTAGGTAGCTGAATCGCTCTAAATCAGCAGATCTAATTTATGAGTGAAGTCTCAATCTTCTACTCGAATACCTTCTTGCCGAAGCGAACGAAGTTTGGCTTTACTATCCGTACGCTGGTCAGTGTGCCGCGAATATCTACTTGGCAGGCGCCACTATCCACAGGGATTCTAGCCAATGCGATTGAATGCTTCAACGTGGGAGAAAAGCTACCGCTGGTAATTACGCCTTCTCCATTTTCGCACAGAACCTTCTGGCCCTCTCGTAGCACACCCCGCTGTTCTAGAACTAGTCCGGTGAGGATTGGCATTGTGCAGGCCTCGTTCTCTGCCAAGTGAGCCGTGACCGCCTGTCGGCCAATGAACTCGCGGTCCTCGGGTTGCCAGGCTATTGTTTGTTTCATATTGGCGGCGATGGGTGAAGTCGTTTCATCCATGTCATGGCCATAGAGATTCATTCCTGCTTCCAAGCGCAGTGTATCTCTTGCGCCCAAGCCTACGGGCTTGACGCCAACTGCTAATAGCTTATCCCAAGTTTCTGGGGCCTCTTCACTGGGTAGGATTAGCTCGAGACCTTTTTCTCCCGTGTAGCCGGTGCGAGCTATGAACCAAGAGCCCGATTCGAAGCCACGAAAATTCTTTAACTCTTTGCTTCTTGCGGCGCGGTCACTAGTCAGTATCGAGCTGACTTTGTCAATTGCCTCAGGCCCATGAACGGCTAGGATAGAGAGCTGTGGCTGCTCTTCAATACTGACGTCGAAGTCTGCTGCGTGGGTGCGTATCCAGGCCAAGTCCTTGTCGCGGGTAGCGCAGTTCACCACGACGCGATAGCCAAAGCTCATGCGGTAGACAATCAGGTCGTCAACAACGCCACCGGTCTCATTCAACATGCCGCTGTATAGAGCCCGCCCAACTTCATCTAACTTGGCGATATCGTTTGCTAAGAGATAGCGCAGGAATGCTTCAGCCCCATCGCCAGACACATCGACTACCGTCATATGTGATACGTCGAAGATGCCCGCCTGGTTTCGTACCAGATTATGTTCTTCTATCTGGGAGCCATAATTAATGGGCATATCCCATCCGGCGAAATCGACCATTTTGGCGCCGGAATCGAGATGCTTCTGATATAGCGAAGTTTGTTGGCTCATTTAATAAAACGTCCGAGTCGCGGGGAAAGAAAGCGTCATTTTAACCACAGCTCGAGTCTTTTAATAGGAGAACCTGAGGTGTTTTAGGGCTCTATCTTGGGGCAACTAATGGACGAGGATTCTTGCTGAAAAATATTCCTAGGGGAGCCAGGCATAACTAAACTTAGCGAATACTGTGCGGTTGGTTTTCTCGATGGCGTCGTAAGTGTCGTTCTGAAAGCCGGCATCGGAGTAGCCGATAAAGAAACGGGTGGCGGCGCTGAATCTATAGCTGTAGAGAAGCTGTGTGGTGAGTTGCTTAGTGCGTGCCTGCACTGACCTGACGTAGAGGTCCTGATTACGTTTGTTGTCCGTATATTGGAGCGTGAAGCGAAGAAAGCTGCGCGCACTAAATTGGTACGTCGTCTTTAAGTCAGTCAGATTCGCGGTAAATAGCCTGCCGCCGTCTGCATCGAATTGCTGCAGAGTATGATCTAGATCCAACTCTAGATGCTTGCCCCAGCGATAATTGACGCTAGGCCCAAAGCGCTTCGATCTGCCGAGGCGAGTATTGGCAAAGTCGACAATATCCTCAACTCGTATAAGGGCACTCAGGCGCAAGTTCGCTCTGGGAGTAAACCCAACTCTAAGCTGATTGAACTGTTCATCGAAATATTTGCCGTTCCAGTAGGTCTCGCTACCACCGAATAGTCCACTGAGAAATGACTGCTTGGGGCCGTTCATATTGAGGAATACTTCAAATTCTTCTTCGAGCTGCAGGCCTGACTGGTCCTGTGTTCTGTCGTAGTCTAGCGCGACCCGGATGAGATTGAAGAAGTCGTCCGATTCGCCGCGCCAGGTGTGTCCTACTGTCGCCACGACAAACTTGAAATCGACTCGATTCACGAAGCCGAGATCCGCACGAAAGTCATCCCCCATGTCGGTATAGCCCAAGCGCCAGTCCCAGCGCCGGTCATTGTGGCGATACTCCAGACGCTGGCTAGTATCGCTAAGGCTGCCTGCCTGCCCGTATTGGCTCTGTATGAGGGCTGGATAGTCAGAGCTGGAGTGCATGGACTGAATAGAGATCGAATCTTGGTCAGTAGGCCTGAGCACTGCATCGACACTGCTGACGGTATTGTTGTAGCCGTCAGCCCGGCGATCGGTAATTAAGGCGCCGATAGTGGAATTCTCGAAAATATCGAAGCGATAGCGGCCAATCGCAACTTTGGATTCAACCTCACCGAGTGAGGCAACGCTGGAGCCTAGGCTACGGGGTATCAAGAAACTCGTGTTTACATCGTTGGCAGTGAGCAGAGCATAGGTGTGATCTCCACTCTTGCCCGTGAGTTTTAGGCCATAGTCCGGATCGGAAATGTTTCTCGTATGCACGAGTCGCTCAAAGGTATCGAAGTAGTCTGCGCCGTCTAAGAAGAAAGTTCGTCGCTCCGGGAAGAACAGACTAAAAGTGTTGTTGATATCTAACTGTGCACTATCGGCCTCGACTTGAGAGAAGTCGGGATTCAGTGTCGCGTTGAGATACAAGTCTTGAGAAATTCCCCAGCGCACATCGAGGCTGCCTTCTGCATCGATACTCTCGCTATCCCAACCGCCCATGGCTGGGTTTCTGTTCTCTACCGCAGTGGAGGTTACAGTCGGAATAATCTCGAGATTTCTACTTCGAGTTAGATTGGCAAAGCCGTCTGCCTTGCTAATCTGGCAGATATAACAAGATATGTTTCTATCTCGTGGATTGTTGGCGATTCGCGTACCTCGATCACGCGGATAGAATCTGACTAGATCGATGCCCCAAGTCTGGTTGTTCTCGCTAGGCGTAAAACGTAACTGCTTCATCGGAATAGCCATCTCTACGACATAGCCATCTTCGTTAATCTGTCCAGCGCTGTCCCATATGGCATTCCAAGATTCGTCTTCATCGCCGTTCACATCGTCTTGAATGGCATCCGCCTGCACACCATAGGGATTGGCAAAGAATTCGAACGCGCGTCTTTCGTCGTTGAAGGTGTCCAGAACGATCGACACCCAGTCATCGTTCCACATGGAGTCTCTGTCTCTATAGAACGCGCGGATTTGATCGGGGTCCGGATCTAGAGCGATGAAGGCGACGTACAGCACCTCGCCATCTTCCATGAGCAGGGCCTGCGCCTCCACCTCGGCGGGGACATTGTCATTCGGATTGGTTTCTATATTGACGGGAATGCGCGTGGCCTGACTCCACTCTCCCTGATCTATCTGGCCATCAATTCGCGGCTTGAGTATTCACTCTGGGTATGTTGTAATTACTCAGGGACTGCGCATGAAGTTCGAACGAGGGGAATCCCGTGATAACGAGCGCGAGGAGAACAAGACTCGTGCTGAGCTTAAAGCTAGGGTGGGGGAAAAGTTCCATTTCTACATTCGGCTATTTTTGAAACTACTGGCTGAATTATGCTGAGTACACCTTGATAGCTTGGGATGCATGCGCTTGCAGCTGGGCTAGATTATTACATTTGATGCGGACAAAGGGAAAAGGGTAGCAGGACAAGGAATTACAATACTATTCGAAGTGCGGTGAGCTACTCTAACGAATAGGTCCGCGTCCCTTGCATACTCAGGTATGACCGGATTGAGCTGTTCACTGGGGCAGGTTTTGGATGAGAGTCCTCATTCACCATATCTTATAGTGTTGACAAAAACTAGCGGGAAGCCTTTCGTCTCCCCGTTAGTTTTACGGCGCTTAAAGTCCGGAGACGGCCTCAAGTATGTCATCGAAGGGAGGTCGATCTTGATATCTCTCTTCTGCAAACTTGGCCTTAATGACTCCGTTTGGATCGATCAGGAATATGCCTGGATACGGTATGCCGTGTATCCGATGCCCTGGTTCGTAGTCTAAATTGCGAATACCGAAGGCATTCACATGGGTGACTTCTTCATCGTGAAGAAGAGGGAACTGAATGTCCTGATCTTCCTGCACGGTCTTCAATGTTTCCACTGAATCAAAGGTTAGGGCAACAACATTGATGCCCATTGCTTCTATCTGATCACTGATTTCGGTCAGCTGCACGAGCTGAGCTTTACAGTATGGTCACCAGTCGAAGGAGCGGCTCATCATTAAGAGCATGCCCTTTTCGCCTTTTAAGCCGTCAAATGATTGAACATTGCCATCCTGATCTTGTGCTGAGATCTCCGGAACCGATGCGCCTACTGGAAAGTCTGGAGCCCAGACGAAATCCTGTGCCATCGAAACCTGGAAACTCCCAAGCAACATCAGGGTAAGCAAGAATCTGCTCATCACGCAGACGTGGGGTTGGGTTTTTTGATTCATGACTACCTCGCGAGTTTTAACAAAATTTCTGCCCTAGCCTCGCTTTTTGAGCGAGTTAAAGCATTACTAACAATACCCGATTCATGCCGGTTTTATTTCAAGATAGTTAAATTACTTCGAATTTGATGAGCTGCTTCAATGTGGTGCGCCATATATTGGCCATAGAAGCACTGTAGCGCTGCATATTCAGCGGCACAGGGCTGAATTTGGATTAATGTCTAATTTTGATCGAGGCCTGCGAGAAATCTCTCGCCACGCGGTAGATAGTTATTGTCACTATCGAGAGAGAAAACCACGGAGTTTGAGCGGCCGATGATTTCTTCTCTGGGCACGAAGCTGTAGACACGACTGTCTGCGCTGTTATCGCGATTGTCTCCCAACACGAAGTATTGGCCTTCAGGCACCACGGTAGGTCCATAGCTGCGAGCGGTTCGGCTGACGAAGCGGTTGGACAAACGCGCCTGATGCGTCTTATCCGGGAGCTCTTCTAGAATGATAATGGAATCGTCATCTCTGGAGAGAACCTCGTAATGCGCGGCCTCGCCATTGATAACAAGGGCGTTGTTCTGCATGTAGATGGTGTCGCCAGGCACGCCGACAATGCGCTTAACAAGTCGCTTATCAGCCTTTTTAGAGTCGATGATGACTACATCGCCGCCACTAGGATCGGAGAGCTGGCCTAGGGATATCTCGGTGAAGGGTATCTTTATGTCGTACGCGAGCTTATTCACCCAGACTTTGTCGCCATCGAGTAGCGTAGGCTGCATAGAGGCGCCGGAGATAGAGCTCAGGTCGGCGATTGCGCTCTTGAAAAAGACGATGCAGGTCAGCAATAGGAAAAATTGTCTATTTTCCTTCCAAAACAGATTCAGGTTGCTGCCGAGACGCTCGGTAATACTGGCTTTATTTAGATCATTCATTACTTCTACACCTTAGTGGCCTCTAACCTAGCCCAGGTCTTCCAGGCATGTCAATTCGCTTGAGGCAGCTGGAGATTGAGCGCTGATGAGTGTGGAGCCCGAATGTTGGGTTCTTGCGCTGTGTCCAAGCAGCTAGCGCTCTCGCTGTGACTATTGCAAACCTTGGGGTCTTCACTCTCGTTTCGATAACTAGCGATAGCTTTACCGGCTTACGTGCACTGCTACTCCCGAATAAAAAAGAAGCCAAGTGCGCATAAAAGGCGAGGCCGTCGAGGCCATGTTCGGCGTTGAAGATGCGGGCAGGTGGAGCTTGTTGGAAACAGACGAGGCGCTAGGTCAACCTCACACGAATAGTCGGCACTGGCATGTTCTCGATGAGGAACAAGTCGAGAGGCTTATCGGGATCTACTTACAGCGCTGGGGAGTCATATTCCGCGGTGTGTTGGAGAGAGAGTTATTTTTGCCTCCGTGGCGCGTTTTGCTAAAGGCACTGCGTAAAATGGAGCTACGTGGCACTATTCGTGGCGGCCGGTTTGTAGCAGGTGTTGGTGGCGAGCAATTTGCCCGCCCTGAAACGGTGGACGTTCTGCGCAAATTTAAGAAACAAGTCAATTCGAACAAGCCTAGATACTACAGTCTCTCAGCGGTAGATCCGCTAAATCTTTTAAATCTAATTTCCCCTAACCGTAATCTCTTGAGACTGAGTAAGAACCGAGTGCTTTACGAGAATGGTATTCCTATAGCCGTATTGGAGTTTGGCAAAGTAATTTTTCTGAAAGAAATTGAAGCAGCCCAAGAATGCAACTTGCAGCAGGCATTGATCAAGAAGAATTTTCCAGCAAGACTGCGAAGTTACCTCGGCACTCACTAGCTGTGCGTAAAATCATTTCTTCCCTAAAAAAATCCCGCTATCACTGGACGCGATAACGGGATCTAGTACTTACTGGGAGCAAAGGAATCGCGAACTAGTATCGACGATGCCTCTCCAATTACCCGATCAAGTATTTAACTACCTACTTAGATAAAGTAACTGGAGGCTCCCTTAATAGATTGATAATTGATGGGATCACCTCCTTTTTTAATGCCAGGGTAGCTAAGTATTGTTAGCAAATTCCCCCCGTTAGAATCACTAACAAAGTCCTAGAGATTTTATATAACACAATTCCAGCACTGTAAAGTGTCGTAGCAAATAATTGGCAGGCAAATGGCCAGCTGTTGAGTAAAGTCCTCTGAAATTTAATTGAGAAGGCTTCCAGCAATATCAAGATCAATCCGCTCGTAACGGATTAGTGAGCTGGTCTAGCATTTAACTAGTTACTGTAGCGGCTCTCGAGACACAGCTCAGAAGAATACAAAAACCCGCATGTAAATAATTAGTATGACGACGATTATCGCCGAAAAAGCGGTAAATCGGAGTGGGTTTTCTGTAAAGCTCTGCCAAACAGTTTTCACCTCGCCGTTCGCTCTGCTCGATTGGTACTCTTTGCGTAATCGCTCAGCACGCTCATTCTGGTATTCACCGATCAATTGCCGCGTTAATTCGAATTTCTCAGACTCATGTATCCAAATAGCGGGGAATGAAATTCCCCAGTTACCTGCCGAAGTTTCGAAGTAGGCAATGTCATTGTTCTCTAAAAGCTCGCGTATATCCTGTGCCTCATCAATGGGAACGTTACGCAGTCTGAATACTAATTTTGACATGATGGGTTTGCCGGCCTGCGCCTTGATTCGCTTTTGCGTTAGATGCGAGCATGCTACCTTTAACACTTAGTAGTGTAAAACCTTGCAGTAAATACCTGAGTAGATAGCTAATTCAAGTCGCTCAATCGGCATTGCTTAAAGAAGTAGTAGTTATCAGTAGCAAGAAGTAGAAATGCAAAAATCAGTGGAGTCGATTCTTCGAAATACGGGTTGTTAGACTTGGTCTCACAGAAGGGCTACGAGATTAGCCAGCTCTAGCTCAACGGCAGAGCAAAGCGGAGTATGTAAGTGAGTCACGCAGAGATTACGTAAAGGTCACGCAAACAGAGTGAACGTCTGCCTAGAATCTCTGCGCAGCTATAGCAAGGTTACTAAGAGCTGGTTTTGTGGCTAAGCACTATCTGTCTTGGGCCACTGGTCGAGGTTTGACCACTAACACCAGAAGGGATTTCTTGCACTTTACCGCCTGACTTTAAGAATGTGTCTACGTGCTGTGCTAGATCTGCGCGATTACTTACAGCCGCGTCTTTTTTTGATTTATTTGCCATGCTTAACTTTCTCTAATTCCACAAAAGCGGGAAATTGTACACCATTTCGGCACTTGCGGCCACATGGCGGGATGTAGGCAATTTCTGTCTGGAGTTGCGCCCTGAACAGATCCATGAATCTGGGTCTGCACTTTGCTGGTTGTTGTACAGGCTGCTCTAGATTGGGTTCAGCGGGTTAGCGAGACTTCGGGCCCAGTCTTTTTCGGGGACCGAACATAGAATTCGGAGTAATAATCTTCTCGGATTTCACCTACTAGTTTATCTAAAGAGGTCTTATAAATGACCTTCATCTTAGCCAGCAACTCGAGGTCTAAATGGCAGCCATAGTTGCGGATAGTTTCAATATCCTCTAGCTGCTTACGAGACATCTCCTAGTAGATGTGCGCCCTCATTAACAGAGTAGCGAGCGTTCAATCGGAGTTGCCTAACATTGTTTTTATAGGAACAGTGGTCGGTGGAAATTTGGGAAATCGAACCTGTTGCATAATTTATAGTTCTATTGGATGGAGGAAATTGATTATCTCGGCGAAGGCGAGCCCCGCTAGTATTGGATGAATATTGTGTAAGTGCTTTTCTCTATCTTGAAACCTATTGAATTCGCAGAAGAATTAATTTTTCCAAGTTACCACAATGAAATTACCATGGTAATAATTTCTTCAATACATTGGGGCAGATGGTATCGGCAGGCAGCTACTACATATAAGCTCGTATCATCTGCTAGAATCCCCTCCACACGCAGGAGAGCTAAATGTCAGAAGCACCGTTACCAGAAGAACAAGCAGCAAAAGGAAAATCAGAGCAAGCTATCACTATGAACAAGGTTGTTAGTTTTCACTATCGGTTGGCCGAAGTGGGAGTAGATGGCGATCGTGGGGATTGGCGCGAGGAGTCTCATTCAGGTAGGCCGCTGGTCTATCTGCATGGGTTTCACAATGTGGTGGTGGGGTTGGAAAAAGCACTGGAAGGCAAGACGGTAGGTGACGCGATTGAGATTACGCTGCAACCAGATGATGCATATGGATTCCGCCGTCCAAATTCTACGCAGCGAGTTCCTATCAAACATTTACAGTTTCCTGGCCCGGTAAAGAAAATATTACCCGGCATGCCTGCGACTGTAGAAACCAATCAAGGAAAGCGCGCGGTTGTTATTCTTAAGGTTGGAAAATTTAATGCCGACGTGGACTTCAATCACCCTTTGGCAGGAAAGGTTCTCTACTACGAAGTGCAGGTGGAAGGTATTCGTGATGCAAGTGCAGAAGAGATTGCGCATGGTCATGTGCATGGCGCGGGCGGGCATCAGCACTGACAGGAATAGGCCGGATAACGTCAAGGCGGCCACATCAGTTGTTGGGGACGTTAGTAGCAATAGCCACTATTATCTAGCATGTAGTCATAGTTGTTCTTTGGTGGTCTTGTTCTGGGGGTTAGATTGGTAAGTATTTTGGCCCCGAGTTTCTGTAGTCGCCATCTGAAGAAAAGAGCGGCGATACGAGACACGCCAATAAGGCGGCGTTCCAAGTCGAGAGAAATACACATTTCTGCATTCTCGGGGCTAGTTTCAATCAGGAAGCCATAGGCTATCTGTCCGGGGGCAAGGTCGATGCTGACCTGGAGGCTTCTAGGCGGGTCCCGACGATCAATGGAGCAGGTCGTCATCTTGTGCCCGCTATCTACTTGAAGTTTGGTGCCTCTTGCTGGGAGTCCTGTCTGCTTTACACTGCGTACTCCTGGAATCCAATCTGACCAATTATGAAAACCGGTTAGCACACGCCAACCCGCCAAGCAGCTCTGGGTGCTCTTCGACTCGACGAGCGTTCGCACGGCGCAATGTCTTGGTTGCGTGATTGGACTCACTCTTGCGGGCAGCTCAGGCCGATTGGCGAACATGACCAGTGATAAGGCTGCCTATCTGTAGATCCTTAGAATTCTGATAGGCGTGGGTGTTGAGTATTGAAATCTACAGATTTCTTAGCAGGGACTATTCGAATGGATGATGGATTAATGCCGGTATTGATAGTTGCTATAGTGTTTTCGTTCGTTAGTTTCAGTGTCTATATCAAATATCGCACTGAGCAGCTAAAAAGCGGATCAGGACAGCTGCAGGATGAAAATGTCGCTCTGAAGGCGAAAACTCTTGAGCTCGAGGGACGTATTCAGGTGCTAGAATCCATCGTCACCAACAAGAATTTTAGACTAGATGAAGAAATAAATTCGCTAGCGTGACAATTCATGAATTCATCGTTTTACGACTGGGTTCGCACTAGTTTGTTGTGATAAGGTTGTTCGACTAACACTAAGGCCCGACTCCGGTGCTGGTGCTTCTCTTAGAGAGATTGAGAGCCAGCGGAACCAAGAAAAAGAGAGAAGATCATGAATCAAGATGACAAGCCAACCGATAGTTCTCGACGCGATATTCTTAAAGGTGCTCTAGGCACAGGAGCCTTGGCAGCTGGAGCTGCGTCAGTACCAGGGTTTATCTTTCCCGCGCTAGCCCAAGGCGAGCAACTCGTCCCCTTTACTGACGTGCCTGATACTTTCAACGCGCGCCCGGCTCGACCAAACTCGACTCACTGGTTGGATACGCGCGAAATAACGACCCATTTCACCGACAACGATGATTTCTACATAGTACAGCACTATGGTCAGCCAGAGATTGACAACGATTCCTATAAGCTGAAAGTGACAGGCATGGTAGACAATGAGTTAGAGTTTTCTCTTTCAGAACTCATGGCCCGAGACAATATCGAACAGCAAGTTGGATTTGAGTGCGGCGGCAACAGCCGAGGATTGTTTCAGGGGCTTATTGGTAACGCGCGCTGGCGTGGTGTCTCGCTGGCAAGTATTCTAGAGGAAGCGGGCATTCAAGACGGCGCTAAGGAAATCGTATTCTTCGGAACCGATGTTCAAACCGAGACGATTCGCGAGACCGAAGTCGAGAAAGCATTCGCACGCAGCCTATCCATTGACGATGCGATGCGCCCTGAAAATATGCTCGCATTTGAAATGAATGGAGAGCCGCTGCCGCTTTATCATGGCAAGCCGGTACGTGCATTGATCCCGGGTTGGTATGGCGTTTCCAATGTAAAATGGTTAAATCAGATCCATATTCAAGACACTCGATATATGGGTCGCTTCATGGGGCGTGACTATGTGACTCTGAAGAAAGAAAGCATAGGTGGCATAGAACGCTGGGTTGAAAACTCTGTTACCACCATAAACCTGAAGTCTTCTATCGTTCGTGTTACGGAGATGGGTGGCCAACACACGATTCAAGGTTTTGTACTAAACGATGGCACATCTATAGAAAGTATCGAAGTCAAAGTAGACGACGGTCCATGGGAACGCGCCGAGATTAATCCGCGATCAACGAAATATTCTTGGAAGCTATTCCGTTACGATTGGAACAATGCCGCGCCGGGAGAGCATACGATTGTATCTCGCGTGACTGACGTCAATGGCAATGTACAAGCGACTACGGAAGAACTTCCAGATAAGGTGAGCCGCTGGGAAAACTACGCTCAGTTCCCGCGAACTGTGCGCATCTAGTCCCTAATTCCCTCAAACTCGGTACTCGACGGATTCATACTCACTAGACAGTGGGTCGAAACTGGGGCGGGTGTCGATCTTATTTTCTGGCTGGCTAGCAATGTCGGCCCTCTGCGCCTTCGCTTCTCCAGGCAGGAAACTGTCTGCTTCTTCCCTACGCAGCAGCAAGCTCAAGTAGAAGAGATTCTCTCGCAGCTAACTGGCTGGCGAATTGCTGCAACACAGTTGAAGAACTTCGATACTGAACTCATGTCGGCACTCTATCTCAAGAGCCAGCGAAAGCTCTTTGATATTCGAAATAGGCTCGTTCAAAAAGACATCCGGATAACAGAAGCAGACCTTAAACCTACAGATCGCTTCCTTATGGAGCGTTTTATTACTGCGTCTGTCTCGATCGAAGGAGGTCTGAATGAGAACGATGGCTTCAGCGACATAATACCTAGCGATTTGCGTGCCACAGAATACCGACCACAGCTTAATGCGGTCTCTGTAGATATAGAGACTGACTATCATGCAAGCACCCTTTATTCGATAGGAATCTATTCGGGTGATGTTTCAATAGTCTATATGGTTGGTCCAACTGAGGATTCCATTGATCAGACTGATGATGGCGGCAATCTAGAACTCTACCAGCTGAATTCTGAGCGTGAGGTTATCAGTGCGTTTGTTAAGAAGATCTTAGATCTAGACCCAGACGTGATCATGGGTTGGAATATCGTGAATTTCGACCTGCGTTGTCTGCAAGACTTCTGTGATCGGCTAAAAATGCCATTGCTGCTAGGGCGTAACAACGAGGCCATCAGCTGGCGCAAGGAAAGAGATAGCACCGATCGATACTATGCATTGTTGCCCGGTCGAGTGGTGCTGGATGGTATCGAATTAATGCGCTCTGCCACTTATAAATTCGAGAACTTCTCACTGGAGTACGTCTCTCGTCAGCTGTTGGGTAGAGGAAAGCTAGTAGAAGATGTCGATCAACGTGGTGCGGAAATCACCGAGCTTTTTAGTAACAATAAGCCAGCCCTAGCGCGCTATAACCTCGAGGACTGCCGATTGGTCTGGGATATTTTCCAGAAGGAGGCGCTCATTTCTTTTGCCATGGAGCGAAGTTTGCTGACGGGACTGGAACTTGACCGTTACGGTGGTTCTGTTGCAGCCTTCGACTTTCTCTATCTTCCCCGGCTGCATCGCAAGGGATACGTCGCACCGTTCGTAGACAAATCCACAGTCAGCAATGTCAGTCCCGGGGGCTATGTGATGGGCTCTATTCCTGGCATTCATCAGAATGTGATTGTTTTAGATTTCAAGAGCCTATATCCAAGCATCATAAGGACATTCCATGTAGATCCGCTGGCCCTTGCTGTTGCCGCACATGAGGAGAATCCGATCGAGGGCTATGACGGTGGAAAATTCTCTCGTAAGGAATTCATTCTGCCGGAATTGATCTCCACCCTGTGGTCCGCACGCGACAAGGCGAAGGCTAGTAAGAACGCGGCGTTGTCTCAGGCGATCAAGATTATTATGAATTCGTTCTATGGCATTCTAGGAACGGTGGGCTGCAGGTTCTTGGATTCCCGCCTCGTGAGTTCTATAACAAAGCGTGGCCATGAGATTCTAATCCAGAGCAAATATTTCATTGAAGAAGCAGGCTATCAAGTAATATATGGTGATACAGACTCTGTGTTTGTGCTGCTAGGCTCAGTTCCAGACGATCAAGTAAAAGTAATCGGCGAAGATCTTACTTCGCAACTAAATGAATGGTGGACGAAGAGGCTAAGAGAAAAATATGACATCTCCAGTTTTCTAGAGATGGAGTTTGAAACACATTTTAGGAAGTTCTTGATGCCGACTGTTAGAGGCTCAGATGCAGGCAGCAAAAAACGCTATGCTGGGGTCATTGCTGATAGTAACAATCCAGACAAGTCGCATCTGTTGTTTAAGGGACTTGAATCAGTTCGAAGTGACTGGTCGCCACTGGCGCGTGAATTTCAGAAAGAGTTGTATAGGCGTATTTTTCTTGATGAGCCTTACGAAGATTACATAAAGCTGACGGTTCAACAATTAGGTGATGGAATGTTCGAGAACGAGCTGGTTTTGCGTAAACGCCTGCGCCGAAAATTGAAGGACTACATTAAGAATGTTCCACCCCATGCGCAGGCAGCGCGTAAGGCAGAAGATATTCGTAGGCAACGAGAATTGCCAAGTCTGTACCAGTCGGGAGGTTGGATCGAATACATAATGACAATTAATGGTGCAGAGACTCGCCAGTATCGTGAATCGGCGATAGACTACGAGTTCTATATAGAAAGACAGTTAACGCCGATCGCAGATTCCATATTGGTATTTAAATCATCCTCTATGGACAAAATATTAAACAACCAGATTGGGCTCTTCTAATGGCTTATACATTGCAGCCTGGGTGTGCAGGGGTCTAACTATGAACGAATCAATGCTGAGGAATATATGACAACTAATTTAGTACTGACCGTGATTGCTGATGACAAACCGGGCCTAGTGGAATCGCTAGCACAGACTATCGCTTCGAACTCGGGCAACTGGCTTGAGAGCAGCATGTCCCAACTGGCCGGAAAGTTCGCAGGCATATTGCGGGTTAGCGTGGCGGATGACCGTGTGGAAAAGCTTATAGAAGAACTGAATGGGTTCTCCCCTGAGTTAAAGCTGGTAATAGAGAAAGCCGCAGACGAGCCTTCAGATCAAAAATCGCGAATGGTTGAGCTGAGTTTAGTAGGCAATGACAGGCCTGGTATTATTAAAGAAATTTCTGCTGCAGTATCGGCGCTAGGCGTTAATGTGGAGCGGCTCAACACTCAATGCACACCGGCGCCTATGTCGTCTGATGCTCTATTCAAGGCGAAAGCGACTCTCGAGGTGCCGGAGCAGGTTGCTTTGGAGCAGCTGCAGGAAAAGTTGGAGCAGTTAGCAGACGATCTGATTGTTGAAATTGAGGTAGTTGTTCGGTAGGCGCTCTATTAATTCGCGGGCCTAATTGGTGAGATCGAATTTGAGCTTGTCGTTATAGTGAATAATGTTGGTCAGTAAATTAATACACTCAACGACCTCGGACTCTCTCTCGTTCGTAGTTCCTGCTAAAACTTTCTCACTGTTGCTGTATAGCAATACAAGACAGGCCTTGCTCGCATCAAAGTCCTGGTAAAAGAATTCAGAAAATTCATCTGATATAGCAGAGAATACGACGTCTAAAGTTGCGCCGCTTTCAGTTTGGCGTTCAAGTAATAGTCTCTCCAACCCACTCAACTGACTAGACACCGCGTTCTGTGTTGACCGACTATAGGGGGATTGTATGCTCTCAGCAAAGTTTCCATTCAGCATTGGATATAAAGAGCGCAGCAGCAACTCTTCCGTAAGCATTGCCGACATCGAATCCGCAAGAATGAGGATAATTTCTGTTACCGATTTCGATTCGATTCCTCGCCTTATACTTGGTTCTTCAGAAAGCCATAAAGACTGCAGCGCTTGAAAATCTTTGACCAAGGTGTCGGTGGCGATGGATAGAAAAACTCGCCTGCGGTTGTTGCTTAGCTGTTCTAGGGAATAGCCGCTTTCTGTTTCTTTCGGGGTGAGTTCTAGAACGGCATCGAATTCGTCAGCAGGTCGAGGAACAGCATCATTATCGTCTCCCCAAAGCAAAAATTCGATCACATGGAAGCCCAGGGTCACTTCGGATATATCAAAGGTGCCATGTTGCTCGCGAAGAGAGTTAACGTCTAGATTTACATTAATATCGTGCACTATGCCGCTATCGGGATAGCCATTTACATAGTCGATATATCCAGGAATTATCGGCCAGTGATTGATCTGATACTGAATCTGCATTAGCGCTAAACTATTCTGCTCCTCAAGTAGCTGCATGGCAAAGTAGCGATGCAGCGTAGTGAGCTCGTATGCGCTATGCGCGTCGAGCCAAGTTTTTTTTGAGAGGCTTAGATTTTCGTTGGTTGCTTGCCCAGTAAGCATGACTATCGAAGACTGAAGCATTTCAATCTCAATTCCGGCTTGAATGAGGTCGACGCCTATCTGTTCGACATATTCTAGGATTATTTCTTTAGCGGAGGAACTCAGTTCAGAATTGAGTAATTCGAATGTACTGGGAGTGATTTCTTTTACTGATTCAATATTTTGCGGTTTAGCTGTTTCGTCGTTGCACCCGACAAGAAGTAAGGACGCTAGTACTGCGATACACATTCTTTGCGGGGTTAAACCTAAATTGAGATATGTTTGCATAAGAGTTGCGTGATGCGCTAGCTTCGTAGCGTTATAATTTTCCAGCCTTCGGATTCTGCCTTTTCGCGCAATCTCTGGTCGGGATCTACTGCCACTGGCGTTGCCACCTCTTGTAGTAGAGGTAGATCATTTATGGAGTCACTGTAGAATACGGCATCACTCAGATTGAAACGGGTTTCTTGCTGGTCTAACCATGCATTGAGTTTCGCAACCTTTCCGTCTTGATAGCAGGGAGTGCCGAAAATTTTCCCATTGTACATATTGTTACTAATTTGCAGTTGTGTCGCTATTATTAAATCGGCATTGAAGAGTTTAGCGATCGGCGTTGAGATGAACTCATTCGTAGCGGTAATGATAATGCAGAAGTCTCCGGCGTCCAGATGCGTGCGCACTAGTTCTTTGCCCTTATCTAGAATGATAGGCTCAACAGATTGTTCCATGAATTTAGCAATCAGTTGTGCTCGCTGTGTGCGGTCGAGTTGCATAACAGGCTGGAGTGTAAACGCGACGTAACCGTGTATGTCTAATTCACCCTGCTTGTATTGATCGTAGAAGTGGTCGTTTTTCTCGCGATGGGCTTTCTCTTCGACCAAACTATTGCTGATCAAGAACTCTCCCCAGGCATGATCGCTATCGCCTTCTAGTAGGGTGTTATCTAGATCGAATAAGGCTAACTTTCCCGAATTGGTCGTCTGCATACAGATTTTCTTCCATTTTTTCAACGTGGTTTGCTCGCTGACCCATAAGTCATTCAGGCAATTCGAGCATTATAGCTGCCTGAAGCTCCATTCTGCACTGATCGAGCTCTTGAATAGACTTCTGCGGCTTGCGACAGTCGAACTTAACATATTGATAGTAAAAGAAAATAATGATTTTTGCCTAAGTTTAGCCATTGATCAGGAGGGAAGTTTTGTGAAACAATGTCGAACTGTTTTCGTAATAATTCGTTATAAGGGCTGCTAGCAGTGATAGATTCAAAAGGATTTCGTTCAAATGTCGGCATTGTCATTTGTAATAGGCAAGGACAGTTGCTGTGGGCGAAAAGAATAGGGCAGAGTGCGTGGCAGTTTCCTCAGGGCGGGATTAAGCAAAGTGAGTCGGTGGAAGAGGCCTTGTTTAGAGAGTTGGATGAAGAGGTTGGCTTGTCTGAGGCCGATGTACAGATTCTGCATCAAACTGAAGACTGGCTGCACTATCGCCTTCCGGAGAACTTTATCCGCCAGCACAGTGATCCGCTTTGTATTGGCCAGAAACAGAAATGGTTTTTGCTCAGTCTCGAAGGCGATGATAGTAGGGTCGAATTGAGTAAGACTGAAAAGCCAGAATTTGACGATTGGCGTTGGGTGAATTTTTGGTACCCGGTGGACCAAGTAATCGAGTTCAAACGGGATGTCTACCGAAAGGCCTTGAAACAGTTAGAGAGCCCCCTTAGTAGTTATATAGGCAGTCCTATAATTCATTGCTAATTATCTGCTGCTCTACCAAGCAGAAGTTCAAAACAAAAGGCAAGGCAGTAGACCGATACTGCACCACCCCCAGTTCGATTTCTGGATTTGGGAATCAAACCTTCATGCCGAACCGAAGTAAGCAAGTATCTTATCGATCGCGGGAAGTGCTTTCGCAGCGTTGGGATACTGGAGTAAAAATTAGTGCTCGAGCGATTGCGAAGCATTGTCCAAAAAGTAAATGCGGCTAGAGATCTACAGTCGGCGTTGGATATTATCGTCCACAAAGTGCGTCTAGCTTTAGATACTCAGGTCTGTTCCGTATTTTTGCTCGACAAGGATATCAATGCACATGTGTTGATGGCCTCCGATGGATTGAAGAAAGAATCGGTCGGACACGTCAGTCTAGAAGCAGGAGAAGGTCTCGTTGGCCTCGTCGCGAAACATGCTGAACCGATCAATTTGCAGGATGCCTCGCTGCATCCGAGTTTTCACTATCTGAAAGATACTGGTGAAGAGAATTATCACTCTTTTCTTGGTGTGCCAATTATTCACCATCGCTCAGTACTAGGTGTGCTGGTTGTTCAGCATGAAGAGCGACGCCGCTTCGACGAAAGTGAAGAGGCATTCCTGATAACGCTTTCCGCTCAACTCTCTGGCGTAATCGCCCATGCGAGGGCTACTGACGCAGTAGAGGGTGTTAGCCCATCTGGTCATAAGACCTCAGACACAGTATTTCCAGGTGTGTCAGGATCTTCCGGTGCCGCCGTCGGTGAGGCTGTTGTTGTTTTCCCGCATGCGGACCTTAGTCAGATACCCCAACGCCGCACTCGAGACATCGAAGGTGAAATAGAGTTTCTCAATAGCTGCCTGGAGTTGGTAAGACAGGACATGCGCAGTCTGCATGCGAAATTATCGGGGCAGGTCGCGAAAGAGGAACTGCAGCTTTTCGATGTCTACGTTCGCATGTTAGATGATGCAGCGCTCGGCAATGAGATTGTCGAGAGAATAAGAATGGGGTACTGGGCGCAGGGTTCGCTTGCCTACGTAGCAAAAGAACACGTCAGGGCCTTCGAGGAGATGGACGATCCCTATCTCAGTGAGCGAGCAATCGACATCAAGGATCTATGCGCCCGCATATTGTTCTACTTGCAAGAGAAGGTCATTGTAGAAACAGAGTATGCGGACAACACGATTCTCGTTAGCGAGGAGATTACGCCTTCAATGTTGGCGGAAGTGCCCGAGTCCAAGCTGAAGGGTCTGATATCCGTGAAGGGGTCGAGCAATTCACATGTTGCGATTCTCGCAAGAACTATGGGCATACCAACGGTAATGGGTGCTCTGGATTTGCCTTATACCCAGTTGCACGGCAAGGAAATCATAATAGATGGCTATAAGGGCGAGGTAATAACCAACCCCTCAGATCAGATCCGTATTCGTTTCCTCGAAACGATTCAGGAACAGGATCAGCTAGACAAAGGCCTTGAGGGTTTAAAGGACCTGCCTTGTGAGACGGCGGATCATCACAGAGTACATCTGTGGGTTAACACCGGATTAATGACAGATGTTATACGCTCTCTCGATCAGGGCGCCGAGGGTATTGGGTTATTCAGAACGGAAGTGCCTTTCCTGCTAGCAGAACGTTTCCCCAGTGAGGAGGAGCAATACCAAATCTACCGTGAGCAGTTAGAGGCATTCGCTCCGAAGTTGGTGACCATGCGTACGCTTGATATTGGTGGTGATAAATCTTTACCCTATTTCCCGATAGAAGAAGCCAATCCATTCCTTGGGTGGCGGGGCATTAGAGTTACTCTGGATCATCCTGAGATTTTCACGGCACAGATCCACGCTATGTTGAGAGCGAGCGTTGGTCTCGATAATTTACAGATCATGTTACCTATGGTCAGCAACATCAACGAAGTTACATCGGCATTGCAACTCATTAAGAAGGAATACCGCGAACTTATCCAGGAAGGAGTAAAGGTAAAATTCCCACCTGTAGGAGTTATGATAGAGTTGCCAGCGGCCGTCTATCAGACTCGCGCCCTCGCCAAGTTAGTCGACTTTATATCCGTAGGTAGCAACGATCTCACGCAGTATCTGCTGGCAGTAGATAGGAATAATCCACGTGTGGCTAACCTCTACTCCGCGTTTCACCCAGCCGTACTTAGTGCATTACAACAAGTAGTCAATGCGGCTCAAGCTGAAGGTAAGCATGTAAGTATTTGTGGAGAGATGGCAGGGGACCCAGGCGCTGCTATATTGTTAATGGCCATGGGTTACGATGTGCTATCGATGAACGCTGCTTCGTTATTAAAAGTAAAGTCTGTGCTACGCAGCATAACATTAGAAGTCGCTGAAGAACTCTTACAGAACGTGATGGAGCTTAATGATACGCAGATGGTACGAAGCGCGGTTGATTTGGCTTTGTATAACGCAGGTGTCGATCGACTACTGCGATCCTCTCGCACAAACTAAACAGAAGAGTCTGATTAGTGTTCAGAACTTTGCTGTGAAGAGATAGCTACCGAATTTTCTTGGAATTCTCTATAGAACTTCTCGCGAGAAATTTCGTAGTAGACACGCTCCTTAATCCCGCTATTTTCTAAAATCCTAGGATGAAAAAATTTTCATTCCGATTTCTCCATTCCCAGTTTCGACATTACTTTCCGTGAGCGAGAATTTTAGACGGTGGTAAAGGCTGTTACCCGGTCTTGCTCTAGAATAGAAAACGCAAAATATAGCACAGCGATTGCGGTTTCTGTTGCATAGCCTTTACCCCAACTAGCTACCGGTAGATCATCTGCCTGATTCAGGCCGACGAGGCCTATAAATGCGTTATCACTCTTATGCACTGCAACCCAAAAACTCGAGTGTTTTTCGGCAACTAGATTGTCAAGTTTCTTAGTTAGTGAGTCGCTCTCTTTACGAGAAAGTAATCTTGGAAATTAAAGAATTACGTTGGGGTCTGCTTCATGGCGGCAAAGCCTGCATAGTCTTCGCTTCGCCACTGGCGCCGCACGACACGTGCATTTTCTAGCTCGTAGACGTCGCTCATAGTATTTCTAACCAGGCAATAGTGATTGATGGGGTTTTCCGTGACACTTCAAGAATTTATTTGAAGAAGTCGATCAGACCACTATCGAGGCAGTATTCGACGCCTACAATCATTAGGCCTTTATCGGAAACTAGACCTTTAAAAATGTCTGATCCTAGCTACAGATTGTTAACGGATGCCTCAATATTGGATCGTACCGCGCGACTCATTAAGTCTTCATCGCTTCCTGATTGCAGCAGGTTTTCAACGGCAGAGCGAATTTAATCGACTATTTAAGTAAAGGTGGGGTGATCTATTCGCAACTGGCCTATCTAATTGCTCAAGTGTTGCCGGCACGGCACCGCATCTGGAGTGGCCGAGGACGACTACTAAACGAGTGCCGAAGTTTCCGCGGCAAATTCGATGCTCGCAGTCTGCGACGATACTACCAGCGACGCGAATAGTAAAGAGGTCGCCAATTCCTTGGCCAAATACTACTTCTGCAGGCACCCATGAATCTGAACAGCCGAGTATTATCGCAAAAGGATTTTGTCATTTCTGCGAATTCAGTTTTAATAGTATTTCTGTCTCAATATGAAAAACCTTGCCGGATCGAAACGTTTCGTTTCGTTTCCTTGACGCAGTCCTTGCAGTCCTTGCAGTGCGTCATCGGCAGGAATCATTAGCGAATAGCACTCTGGGCTAGTGGCCGATTTTTTTCCGATAAACAGGCAGTCTTTAAATTCCTTGTTTAGAGTTTTACCTCGACGTTGAATCCATTTGAGAACTATGGTCGCGTGTTTTTTTGTTCATCTTGATTGTGTGCGAGGATTGCTTTGAGTTCTGGATCTTTACATGCGTCGACGCGCTGGTTATACCAATCGACAGCTTCGATTTCTTCCATCAAAGAAGTAATAGCTCTATGCATATCTCGCGTCTCTTCACTTAATTCTTCGATGGGTTCATGATTGCCTTCGTTAACTATGAGATTTTCCTGTCGGATGTTTGATTGAATGATGTTGGGAATCTACGGCAAACATACAGCAATAGTGAAAGCTTGCAAACACTTTAGAAGAAGGCTAAGTGCGCTAGGACTTATTCATCCCATTCGCTAATGCTTCATGCCCGCGGTCGGCCAATTGCTCTTGCACATTGGATTGATCTTGAACGCTACGGTTCTGACTAAGCTTAAACTTACATTGTATCGAAGTAATCGAAATCTCAATGCCAATGATGCCGCGTAGCATCGAGGCAGAATAGTCGGATTGCCAAGGATCAGGGTAGCCAGATTCATTTTGTTCGGTAAGTTTATCTACCACGCGCTTGAGTTTTTTGGGATCGGTGAAACTCTCCGCGATTCCCTCTATATGCACAGCCTGATAGTTCCATGTTGGAACTCCTGCAGATTCATACCAGCTTGGACTTACATAGGCGTGCTCGCCCTGCAGTGTGACGAGAACTTTCTGTTCTTGTATCTGTTGCCATTGCGGGTTTGCCTTTGCCATGTGAGCCAAAAGTACTCTGCTTTCAGCATCAAAGAGAAAAGGTATATGAGTCGAGACGATTGCAGTGTCGATCAGAGAGATTAACTGACCAAAGGAGTTTGCTTCGATGAACTTACTTATTTCCGTCTCATCAGTAATCTCGAAATGTTTGGGGATATACATAGAGGCCTCGCGGTGGTCAGTGTATTAATTACTAGATCTAACTCAAGCCGGTGCGATAAATACAGTTATAGTTAGGCTGGTGGCAGCTGGAATGAATGACCTTGAGATCTATTGCCCAGCGAGTCGAAGTTCTGTTCGCTAAAGCGTGCAGCTCCCCGTTGATCGACGATTAGAGCGGTAGAGCACAGAGTCCCATATTCTCTCTTTTGGTTCAGAACAAAGGCGGAAGACAATTGACGCTCTATTTCAATGCCGATTCCAGTGTCCGGGAGATCCGCGTCCTGGGCTTGAGACCTGTCACCCATCATTGCGAGAAGTGCATCGGTAGTCAGTCCCTTAGGTTGCTGCATCAATGCCTGCAGACGTGCTTTACCCTTATCTACTTTGGGCCAAGAGGAGTTCAAAAAGCCGTTCGACAATCCATGCACCCCAGGTTCCACCTCCCAAACCTTTTTTTCGCGGTTGTTTACATAAAATAGTGAGTTGCTATCGCCTACGAGCAGGTTATAGCCAGCGAATTGGTCGTAACTCTCTGTTAATCGTTTACAGTATTGCTGTGGGGAATCGTTGCCTGCTAGATACTGCCGCGTCAGGTCGCCACGAGATCGAGCTCGACGTTCGGTCTGAGACGGGTCTCTTATATTCGTCACTGCGGCGAATCGCCCGCTCTGAGTTATACCCAGCCAAGTACCCCCAGCTTGCTTGTCTCTTCCAGAGAGTATCTCTTGGCCAGATTCCCCATCTGTCCAGAGGGCGGATTGATCGGTTGGTCGGGCAAAAATCTCGTCTCTGTTGGCGGCTACAACTAGCGGGAAACGTGGGTCGCTCTGGTACGCAAAAATGATTAGGCACATCGCCACTATGTTAACGTCTCACAGAAAGAATGGACAGAATCTCCCCAGGCAAATTTGCCAAACTTTCTTGCCACGGGTTGAGTATAATGAATGCTAACTGGCCTGCGGGCATCTCAATCGACACAAGCGACACTGACCCATGCTGACATTTCCCCAGTTTGACCCAGTAGCACTGGCCATCGGCCCGATAAGCATTCATTGGTATGGCATTATGTATATGATCGCCTTCGGAGGTGCTTGGGGACTGGCGTCAATCCGCGCAAAGCAACAACCTGGTGAATGGACAGCAGAGCAGATATCCGACTTGGTATTCTACGGAGCATTGGGTGCGGTTCTCGGCGGCCGCATGGGCTCTGTGTTGTTCTATAATTTCGACCGCTTCCTCTCCGATCCAATATGGCTACTGAGGGTTTGGGAAGGAGGCATGTCTTTCCATGGTGGGCTGCTCGGTGTGCTGCTGGCATTCTTCCTGTATTCGCGCAGCATCAAGAAAGAATTCTTCGAGGTTATGGACTTCATAGCACCGTTCGTGCCATTCGGCCTCGGCGCTGGCCGTTTCGGCAATTTCATCGGAGGCGAGCTCTGGGGCAGGCCCACTGATGTGGCATGGGGCATGGTCTTTCCCCACGTTGATCAATTGGCACGCCACCCCTCTCAGCTCTACGAAGTGGCATTAGAGGGAATCGTATTATTTACTTTCCTTTGGTGGTTCTCGTCTAAGCCTAGACCACGAATGGCGGTTACCGGGTTATTCGCGATTGGATATGGAAGCTTCAGGTTCTTCATTGAATTCTTCCGCGAGCCCGATTTGCACCTCGGTTTCGTCGCGTTAGATTGGATGACTATGGGACAAGTGTTATCTGCTCCATTGATAGCCGCCGGTGTGATCCTATTAGTACTTGCTTATATGAAGCCTCAGCCACAACTTAACTCTTTGTAGTCGCCCCTTTAACTTAATCGATAGAAGAAAAGTGTCATGCAGCAATATTTAACTCTCTGTCAGCGAATCGTCGATGAAGGTGTTTGGATTGAGAACGAGCGTACCGGCAAAAAGTGCCTCACCGTTATCAATGCGGATCTGACCTATAATGTCGGTAGAAACGCATTTCCCATCATTACCACTCGTAAGAGTTTCTGGAAGGCCGCTATTGGCGAACTTCTTGGATATCTGAAGGGCTTGGACAATGCCGCAGACTTTCGCGCACTGGGTACTAAATCATGGGATGCGAATGCCAACGAAAACGCGGCATGGTTGAGTAATCCTGCGCGCAAGGGTGTTGATGACATGGGTCGGGTCTATGGCGTTCAAGGGAGAAGTTGGCAGAAGCCGGATGGGACAAGCATCGATCAATTGAAGAAGATAGTCGACAATCTCAAGCGAGGCGTGGACGACCGTGGGGAGATATTGACGTTCTATAACCCTGGCGAGTTCGATCTAGGCTGTCTTCGTCCGTGTATGCACACTCATACGTTTTCTCTACTCGACGACGTGCTTCATCTTACGAGCTATCAGCGCTCTTGTGATGTGCCACTTGGACTCAATTTCAATCAGATTCAGGTTTTTACATTGTTGGCACTAGTAGCGCAGATTACTGGCAACTCGGCGGGGCTTGCCTATCACAAGATCGTCAATGCCCATATCTACGAAGACCAGCTTGAATTAATGCGCGATGTTCAGTTACAGCGTGAGCCGTTCGATCCTCCACAGCTGCATATCAATCCGGATATAAAATCACTTGAAGATATTGAGACTTGGGTAACCCTGAAGGATTTCGAAGTCGATGGTTATGAGCACCATGATCCCATCGCCTATCCATTTTCAGTTTAATCCTCTCGAATCTATTTATCTTTAAAGAGCACATACTATGAAACTCGCATTGATATGCGCCATGTCTGAGAATCGAGTGATCGGACGTGACAACGGTTTACCTTGGCACCTTTCTGAAGACCTAAAATATTTCAGACGTACCACCATGGGGAACTGCATGATCATGGGGCGTAATACATGGGAGTCTATAGGGCGCGCGTTACCTGGAAGAACCAGCATCGTCATTACTAGCAATGCAGACTATCAGGCCGAGGGTGCCGAAGTGGTTGGGTCCTTGCAGCAGGCGATTGAGCGCGCCGAAGCAGTATCTAAGGAGACGGATAGCACTCAGGCCTTTGTAATCGGTGGTGCGGTGTTGTATCAGGCGGCGCTGCCTCTTGCAGATACGCTGCATCTTACGCGTGTGCATGCGCAAGTCGAAGGGGATACTATCCTTCACGAATTCGATGAGTCGAATTGGAAAGAAACTTCACGTGAGCAATATCAGCACGATGAATCTAATCAATATGACTACAGTATCTGCGTAATGCAACGTATAAGCTAAGCTTCGTACACCCTAGCTACAATACCTTTAACAATGCCTTCGACTTACGCTGGTAGTTGTAGAGTTCTTGTCTTTGTTCAGGCAGATCGCTAAGTTCCACTTCCAAAAATCCCTTTCCCAAAAACCAGTGTGATGCAACAGTAGTCAATACGAAAATCTTCTTGATACCTGCCGCCTTGGCTTGACTCTCAAGGCTGCTCAGGAGGCGAGTCACCATAGCCATTCTTCTGAAAGCTATTGTCGATAGCGATGCAGGCAACCTCTGCGAAGTCTTCCCCGATAGGATAGAGTGCTGCGCAGGCAATGACGGAGTCTTCTAGCTCAACGATCTTGAAATTATCGATTTCTGTCTCTAGCAATTCGCGAGAACGCTCTACCAGCGAACCGTTCTCTTCTAAAGGTCTAATGAGTTTGAGTATGCCAGCGACGTCTTCAATAGTTGCGACGCGCAAATCCTCGAAGCTATCACTGCTAATTAGCGTGCCGTTTCCTTGCCGCGTAAACAGTTCGCGTATTAGAGCGCCATTCTCCTTGAAGCTAATCAGGTGCGACCGATGAACTTTATTAGAATAGGCGCGCAGGCAGGTATCGAGTGCACGACTTATGCACTGCGACTCCTCATCTAACTTGGCAAGTTTGTCCGCATAGAATCTGGCGTCATCTCCACTTAGTGAAGCAACCAAGCTACCGTCATCATCCAGTACGCCAGGGCGTGGAATCATTAGAATCAGTTTTTCTGCTTGCAGTGCTATGGCAGCCTCTGCCGCTACTTCTTCTGCAGATAGGTTGAAGATTTCGCCCGTTAGCGAATAACCCAGATTCGAAAGCAGCACGATATTATTCTGTTCCAGCTGTTGCTGGATTGCAGTGGCGCGTATTTTTCTCACGTTTCCCGTGTATTGATAGTCGATGCCATCGTGAATGCCAGCGGGTTTGGCTGTTACGAAATTTCCTCGACAAAGACGTACATCAGAGCCCTGCATTGGGGAATTACTTATGCCCATGGAGAAGAGAGCTTCGAGTTTTGCGCTTTCTCCACCGACAACGCGTGTCACAGTCTCGATGCAATCTGCTTCTGTGATGCGAATATTGCGATGATAGGATGAGACCTTGGCATCGTTTTCTAGCGCGGCAGAAATCTGTGGTCTAGCGCCATGAACGAGCACTAGCTTTACGCCAAGACTGTGCAGTAGTGTTAGGTCATAGATAACGTTGGGTAGGTTTTTGTCCGCCAACGCTTCGCCGCTCAATAACACGACGAATACCTTTCCTCGATGTGTATTGATATAACTCGTTGAGGCACGAAACCATTCGATCATGCCAATGCTATCTTGTTCGTTGTTCATCATTCGAATCTCTCTAATTTTCTGTTACAGGCAATGATGGCTAATCATCTTCTGCAGCACATCGATGCAGGGCTCGATCATATCTATCGACATATACTCATCAGGCTGATGGGCCTGATCGATATTACCGGGGCCCATTATTATAGTATCCATTCCCAATTCTTGCAGGAAAGGGCCTTCAGTTCCAAATGCTACGCTGATGCCCGAGTGACCAGTGAGTTTCTCAGCGGTTCTCAATAGGGCGCTGTTCTCGTCAGCAAAGAAAGCAGGCACGCCGGTAAACAGGGCAGCTAACTCAAATTGTATACCTAGTGGATCCATTAGAGTCGCGATTCTATTTCTTATCTCTGCTCGCACAGTTTCGATATGCATGCCTGGCATCAGCCGAATATCGAATTCCAATTCACAATGGCCACAGATTCGATTGGGATTGTCACCGCCATGTATAACGCCGAGATTCAGTGTTGGGTGAGGAATACTGAATAGATCACTGTTGTACCTGCATTTCAATTCTTCGCGGTAGGTCATTAGATCAGAAATTACCGCATGCATGGCATCGAGTGCATTGTTACCCAGAGAAGGATCGGAGGAATGGCCACTCTGTCCCAGTAATCGAACGGAATCCATCATAATGCCCTTGTGTGCCTTTACCGGCTGCAGGCCGGTCGGTTCACCGATGATAGCGGCACGTGCTTTAGGTCGGCCCAACTGAGCTATACTGCGTGCGCCCTGCATAGATGTCTCCTCGTCCGCCGTCGCGAGAACGATGAGAGGTTCTTTGAAGCTTTTGTCCAAAAGTGGTTTTACCGCTTCCATGATGATTGGAAAGAAGCCCTTCATGTCAGTAACGCCGAGCCCGAACAGCTTGCCATCGCGCTGAGTAACCTTGAAGGGATCTACCGACCACAATTCTTCATCCAGCGGCACGGTGTCGGTGTGACCTGCCAGCACCAGTCCGCCGGGGCCAGATCCGAGAGTCGCGATTAGATTGAACTTAGTTGTCTCACTACCAGGGATTGGAATTAGCTCGCATTCAAAACCAAGGGATTCGAATTGTTCTGCTAGATGGTCTATCACTGCCTTATTACTGATGTCGATGCTCGGATTAGCAGAGCTGACGCTGGGCAGGCCTACAACATTATTGAGTTGTTCAAACAGAGATTTGGAATTAACCGACACGGAAATACTCCAGTCAAAGACGTGCGAATGTTAAGAGGGGGCGGAGAGTTTTGCGATCATATCGGTCTTCGCGGCCATGATGAAATCGTTAACGTGTAGGCCATTAATTTTGTGCGTCCACCAGAACACAGTTACTTTGCCCCATTCGGTTAAGATGGAAGGGTGATGATTCTCGCGCTCGGACAAAGTAGCTATCTTGTAGGTAAACGCAAATGAATCTTTGAACTCTACGAAATGAAATTCGCGAGTTAGTTTTTCGACACCTTCATGGGAACCTCGCTTCCAGCCAGGGACCTTAAGTAATAGGTCATTCGCCTCTTCATCGCTAACCAGCGGGGCGCCCATCTGACAGGCTTCGCAGTGCTTCTCGTACAAATTTTCCATAGACACCTCGTGGAGTCTCTAATCAAGTCACTAGCCACTCTGGCTTTTAGCCCCTTCGGGCGGGGCCTGGCTCGTACTGCTGCTGCGTTGTCGCGCTTGGTAAGGGCGAACGATTAGCGGCGCACTGCATCGCGCCAAACTCTCGCTGAGTAGCTAGTGGCTTAACCAGAGATTCCTTAAAGAAATTCTTGTAACAAGCTATTTAGAAGTCGATATCCTTTGTCTGAGGCAGCTATACGGCCATCTCGCCTCTGCAACAGCCCGCCGGCAATCAAGTATTCTACCTTCTTTCCTATAGCGCTAAAAGGGAGCCCGGTTCTGGATTGAAACATGGACTCGGAAAACCCATGTCTACTGCGAAGGGCGTTCAGTAGAAATTCAATGGCGCGCTCATCCGCTAGGATTTCGGTTCGTTTGATCTTAGATTGAATACTTTTGTTGAGGTAGTGATTCGGCTGCCTATGTTTCTGTGTTCTAACAATGGTATCCGACTGGGCAAGTGTAATTTTGCCATGGGCGCCTGCGCCTATGCCGAGGTAGTCGCCAAATTCCCAGTAATTTAGGTTGTGCCGTGAATGGCAGCCATTCTTTGAGAACGCCGATACCTCATAACGGTGATAGCCAGAATTTGCGAGCAGTGCCAGCCCGGCATCCTCCAGAGAGTTTAGAATTGGCTCTTCGGGGAGAGTCGGCGGGCGCGCATGGAAGACAGTATTGGGTTCGATGGTGAGCTGATACCAGGAGATGTGCAGCGGATCGAAATCAATTGCAGTCTGCAAGTCGCTAAGCGCATCGCTAACACTTTGCCCGGGAAGGCCATGCATTAAATCCAAATTGAAATTATCAAAGCCAGCTCTTCTGGCAAAATCGATTGCACGCTTGGACTCATCAGCCGAATGGATGCGGCCAAGGTTTTTTAACTGGCGTTCATCGAAGCTTTGAACGCCAATAGATAGACGGTTTATCCCGGCTGCAAAATAACCGGAAAATTTGTCCGCCTCTGCTGTGCCTGGGTTTGCCTCAAGGGTAATTTCACACTCACCGCTTAAAGATGCCTTCGACCGTATATGTGTCAGAATTTTCTCGAATGACTTCGCTCCAAATAGACTCGGTGTACCCCCGCCAATAAAAATGGATTGTAGCGGACGAGCATCGCAATGCTCATAGTCACGATCGAAATCCTGACAAATAATATCTACGTAGTCGCTCTCGGGAATGTCTGATTGCGCCTCATGAGAATTGAAGTCGCAGTAGGGGCATTTCTTCACACACCAAGGTATGTGGATGTAGAGACTTAGTGGTGGGAGTTCCAACATTTTAGTAGCTGCGTTAGCGCTTGGCCTCGATGGCTGATGGCGTTCTTTGTTGCGGCATCCAGCTTTGCAGATGCGCAGCTGTGACTCGGTACATAGAATAGAGGATCATAGCCGAATCCGTTCTCGCCTTCCTCCTTAAACAGTATGCGTCCTTCCCACGTGCCCTGACAAATCAGCGGCATTGGATCCTTGGCGTGTCGCATATAGGCGATAACGCACTGAAACCTTGCGGTGCGATCTGCTTCAGCTATGTTTTCGAGCTCACGTAGTAGTTTCGCATTGTTATCGATGTCTGCCTCGGGGCCATGGGACCCAGCATAGCGCGCCGAATATATTCCTGGTTCGCCCTTGAGTGCATCCACCTCTATCCCACTATCATCCGCGATAGCGGGGAGGCCGGTCGAGAGGCAGGCATGGCGAGCTTTTATCAGTGCATTTTCAACAAAGCTAAGCCCAGTCTCGTCTGCATCGCTCACTGAGAATTCCGATTGTGGGAATAATTGAACATCCCTCTGTTCGAGAATTGCCTGCAGTTCAACAAGCTTTCCTTTGTTGCTGCTAGCTAATACCACTTTATGCATTCTTTTAGAAAACCTTTAGTCCGTGTCTTTGCTGATGTGGTAGATAGCAATCTCACCCAAGAGGTTCGGCCAGGCTTTCATGTACCAACTACCCTGATGTTCAAGATCGACGACTGTTCTAGCCAACACCTTAATGTTCCTCTCTGTGCATAACGCATCGAAGTCCTTTACCGTACAGAAATGAATATTCGGTGTGTTATACCAAGAGTGGGGAATGAATTTCGAAACAGGCATGCGACCTCGGCTTGCGAGATACAAGCGGCTCTTCCAGTTGCCGAAATTCGGGAATGTCACGATGCCGTTCTTGCCGATGCGTAGCATCTCATCGATTAAGTGATCTGGCTTGCTGAGCGCCTGCAGCGTCTGCGCTAATAGAACAGTATCGAAACTCCCTGACTGGAAATTGGAGAGCCCTTTATCCAAGTTCTGCTCGATGACATTCGTTCCTCTATCGAGGCAGTGCTGAATATTCGTTTCATCGATCTCTAATCCAATGCCGTGCACATTCTTAGTCGTCTGCAGGTAATGCAGCAGGCTGCCATCGCCACAACCAAGATCGAGCACCTTACTGTTAGGCTGTATCCACTGTTGAATGATTTCTAGATCAGGGCGCATCGCTTTCATTCTCCTGATGCACTCGCTGCAGATAGCCCGAGAGAGCTTCTATATAACGCGGAATAGGAAGCAAGAATGCATCGTGCCCCTGATCCGCTTCGATCTCGAGATAGCTCACTTCTCTGCCAGCCTTAAGAAGATCAGATACTATCTCTCGCGAACGCTCCGGTGGGAATCGCCAATCCGTGCTGAACGACATGAGTAGGAATTTGCAGTCGCTATTGGCAAATGCCTTCGACAAGTCGCCTTCGAAATCCACGGTGGGATCGAAGTAGTCCAGCGCCTTCGTCATCAGCAAATAGGTATTTGCATCGAAGTTTTCGGAGAATCGTTCTCCTTGATAGTGCAGATAGCTCTCTACTTGAAAATCCACATCGAATCCGAAGCTTAGTTTTCCTGAGCGTAGGTCTCTGCCGAAATTTTCCGCCGTATCTTGTTCGAAATTCGAAACTGACTTGCCAAACTTCGCGCGCATTGCGCTGTCCGACAAATAGGTGATGTGCCCGACCATACGGGCAAGCATTAAGCCTTGCTTCGGATAGGTGCCTTTCTCTAGATAGCGCCCTTCGTGAAAATCTGGGTCGCTAGTGATCGAATGCCTAGCAACTTCATTGAAGGCAATATTTTGCGCCGACAGTTTAGGCGCTGCAGCTATGCAGACTGCATGACGAACTTTGTCGGGATAGCTAATCGCCCAACGCAATACTTGCATGCCTCCCAGGCTGCCCCCTACAACAGCTGCCCATTCGGGAATCTCCATTCGATCCATCAGCCGCAGCTGGCTACTCACCCAGTCGCGCACGGTGACGACAGGAAAATCTGGGCCGTAGTACTTGTTGGTCTCGGGATTGATCGAGGCGGGGCCGGTACTGCCGGCGCATCCGCCGAAATTATTCAGGCTAACTACGTAGAAGAGATTGGTATCTATCGCCTTTCCTGGCCCGATACAGCTGTCCCACCAGCCGGGTTTGCTATCATTTTTGCTGTGGTACCCGGCCGCATGATGATCGCCGCTGAGCGCATGACAGATAAGAAGGGCATTCGTCTTTTCACTATTGAGCTTGCCGTAAGTCTCAACGACTAGCTCATACTCGGGCAATACCTTGCCGCTACGAAGAGTTAGAGGCTCTTCGAATTTATAGACCTGGGGAGTAACGAGGCCAACTGAATCTGTGGGTATTGAGTCTGGCATTGCAAATGGCTTTAAGGCTCTTTCTAATCCTTTTGTCTGAATATTTACTAACTAGCTATTAACTAACTCTGTACTAAGCTCTCTCAGGAAAGCGCACCCTTGAATATTTTTATCCTAGGGGGAATAGACAGGGGTTTCTTGATACATACTCTTTTATGTCGTCCCATCAGCCCGCTTACTATAGTAATAGCAGTTTTTTTGGTATGAAATAGGTTTGCCAAAAATCGCATTAGTTGTTTGTATGCTTTTCCATCAAGTGGTGCGGCGGAGATTTGAATTTTCAGATGTTCGCCCAATGGCCCAACTATTCGGTCTTCGTTGGCTTTGGGCCGAACGCTGCAGTTCAGGTATAAGACGTCTTTCTGCCGGCGATAGTACATAGCAAGAGCACATAACGATATTTCGACTCAGTTAAATATTGAGGCGATGTTCTATATCCCTATTATAACCGCCGCGTACGGGCCGACGCCGAAAGTAGTGAGGATAAAATTTTGAATAATTTGGATGGCAATGAAAATAAAGATAGGTGAAAAGTCCAAGCCGCCCATTGAAGGAATTATTTTTCGCACTGGGCTCATAATCGGCTCAGTCAACTGCCAAACTAGTAGCAATAGAGGATGAGGATTCGTGCTACCTGAAAACATCATAACAAACGACATGATAATAGATGCCAATATAGCGTAATAATAGATTTTTATTATAATCAGTAATACGCCTGCGAATGCCCAGGTAACTATATTCGTGTAGCCAATGTTTGAGATGTTCTCTCCATAGAGAATAATTAGCGTACAGATTGCAACAGCTTCTATGGCGAAAGCCAATACGAGCGAAGAAACATCTATACCCTTGTAGCCAGGAATAACCGTTCGAAGAACTCGAATCATTGGGTCAGTAATTTTTATTACGGCCTGCGAAACCGGATTATAGAAATCAGCTTTAGCGACTTGCAGCAAAAATCGAAGCAATACGGCTAACAGATAGATTCCAGTAACCGTACTAAAAATTAATGCTGCAGAGCTTCCCATAATATTACTATCCAAATATTTTAAAAATTATTTATCATTAGATCAGGAACAGCTGTTCCATATAACATCAGCGACTAAAAAATACTACGTTCTGTCGATTTCTTCGGCCAGTTCTACAGAGCGAGTTCTGGCGGCCTTCAGGGCTTTGGCAACTAAGCCGCGAAGATCGCCATCTTCAAATTTCAAGATCGCTTGTTCAGTTGTGCCGCCGGGTGAGGTGACGTTGCGCCGCAGCGTAGCAATGTCATCCTCGCTGTATTGCGCCAGTGCAGCCGCGCCAGCCGCTGTATGATAGGTGAGCGCTCGTGCCAAATCCTCGCTCAGTCCCATTTCCTTCGCTGTCGCCTGCATGGCTTCCATAAACAGAAAAAAGTAGGCTGGCCCACTACCAGAAATTGCGGTAACAATGTCGATGTCTGAATCGGCATCAACCCAAGTGGCGAAGCCCACAGTACTAATAACCTCTTGGGCGAGTTGCTTTTGTTCTTCGGTAACCTTGGCGCTCGCAAATAGTCCGCTTGCACCCATACCGACAAGAGCTGGCGTATTAGGCATGCAGCGTACGATAGCTGCAGATTCACCAAACCAGCCCTCTAGGTGAGAAGTGGTAATGCCTGCGGCTATCGATACCAGCAGCACCTTACGATCGCCTATATCCGCCGCCAATGCCTTACAGGCATCTCTCATGACCTGTGGCTTAACGGCCAGTACGATCACACTGGCGCTCCTCGCTATGTCCGTATTACTGCCTGTCCGTATTCCGCAGTCTTGGGCGAGCAACTGAAGTTTACTATCGTCTAGATCACTGGCCCAGATATTCTCAGACTTAGTGCCTTTGGCGATAAGGCCGTGAATGAGGCCATTGGCCATATTTCCGGCGCCAATAAAACCAATTGTAGTACTTTTCAAAATTTCTCCATGGCCGGGTTCCGAATGCTATTGCTTTTTAGGAAGTGGCTGTGAAACAGCCTCGTATTCTAACGTATTTAGTCGACTCTGAATAATGCATCTGAATATTGATTTAAATCACTTAGCGTCATATGTCACTAACGTTTCCACAAGGAAACTGCTATTTCGGGTATTTTTCTGGTCGACTTTTATTTAAAGAAGTCTAGATAACTAGTTTGCTTGGCTCTAGGAGCGCCGAAGGTTGCTGAGCTAGCTGCGAGGACCGAATATGCCAGTACCGACTCTAATGAGCGTTGAGCCCTCAGCAATAGCGGCCTCAAAATCATTGCTCATACCCATCGATAGCGTGTCCAACTGCGTATAGCGTGGCTTTAGACGAAAGTATTCTTGCGCTAATGCTCGAAAGGCTATTCGCTGTGAGTTTGGATCGGGTTCAGCTGCGGGGATCGCCATCAGGCCGCGTAACTGTATGTTCGGCAGTGCCTCTATGCTGTCACAGAGAGCCTCGGCTTCGCCTAATTCTACGCCGGATTTGTTCGCCTCTTGTGAGATCTTTACTTGTACGCAGACATTTAGCTTCGCTGCAGAGGATTCTCTTTGACCGCTTAGACGCTGAGCAATCTTTAAGCGATCAATGCTGTGTACCCATTGAAAATTCTCGGCTATAGCTTTGGTTTTATTAGACTGAATAGGCCCTATGAAGTGCCAGTTCACGCGTATTGAAGACAGATGCTGGATCTTATCCAGCGCTTCTTGCAGATAATTTTCACCGAAGTCTTCAATACCAGCCTTATTGGCCGCAATAATGCTCTCTACCGGGTGCCGCTTGCTGACGGCCAGCAACTTCACACTTGCTGCGCTGCGCTCATATTGGTGTTCAAGCCGTTGTATTCGGCTGCTTAGCTGCTCAATATTTTTTGCTATGGTGATCACGTTTTGATTCGGATTATGCGCTAGCTGGGTATGAGATATTCGCTACAGGACATATACTATAGGGTAGCTCGCGACTATTGGCTAGTGGTATCAGGGCTCTGAGTCGCTAATAAAAAGACTGATGCAAGCGACTGGATTTAGAAGTTAACACTCGCGGACCTGCTGAGCAGTATAAAAACTATAAAAAGCGGTAAGGGAGAAAAATAGATATTGCAGAACTACTTGGGTTCAGCGTAAAGCAAGGTACTTCGGATTTACACATCACCGCTGCTATGTCGCCACTCATTCGTGTTAATGGCGATATCTGTCGAATCAATGTGGCCAAAATGGATCACAAAGAAGTTCACTCGCTTATTTATGAAATCATGAATGATAAGCAGCGAAAAGATTATGAAGAGTTTCTAGAAACCGACTTCTCGTTTGAAGTTCCAAATCTTGTCTGCTTTCGGGTAAATGCCTTTACGCAGAATCGTGGTTCCGCTGTAGTTTTTCGTACTATCCCCTCTAGGATTATGACTACGGAGCAATTAGGGATGGGTTAAATCTTCAGGAAGATTTGCGATTTGCCTTGAGGATTGGTAGTAGTAAGCGGACCGACAGGTTAAGGAAAAAGTACGACGCTCGCAGCAATGGTTGATTATATCAATGAGACGAAGTACGAGCATATTTTCACCATTGAGGCTCCGATCGAATTTGTTCATGAGAGCAAGAAATGCCTGGCGAACCAACGCGAAGTTCATAGAGATACACATGGCTTTAACGAGGCATTACGCTCCGCACTTCGTGAAAACCCCGACATCATTCTTATTGGTGAGCCACGAGATTTGGAAACGATTCGGCTTGCATTAACTGCTGCTGAAACGGGCCATTTAGTTTTTGGTGCTCTGCATACAACTGCTGCAGCGAAAACGATCGACAGGGTTATCGACGTATTCCTAGCAGCAGGAAAAGATTTGGTAAGATCTATGTTGTCGGAATCACTATAATCAGTTATTTAGCAAACTTTGTTAAAGAAGCCGGGCGACGGTCGAGTTGCCGCACAAAATCATGATGGAAACATCGGCAATCCGTAACTTGATTCGCGAGGACAAGGTTGCGCAGATGTGTTCAGAGATACAAAAATGTGCCAGTGTAGGATTTCAGGCTCTAGATTAATTTCTGAAAGATCTGTTGTAGAAAGGCATGGCAAGCAGAGAAGAAGTGAAAATGCCTGATTCGTTTTAGGGTAGAATTAGAATAGTAGGCTATCTAAGATTTTTAGCTGGCAGCCAATTCTGAAAACCAATTTTCTAGAATAATCTGAGCCGCTATATCATCTATAGCGGCTCTTTTTTTTGCGCCACTGTTTTCTTTGAGTGCCAGTTCCGCAGCTTCAACTGAAGAGAGACGTTCATCCATTGAGTAGCTGGGTTTGTGAAAACGACCGTTCAAACGGTTTGCAAACTTGGTGGCTCGAACCATGAGCTCGCTCTCGCTGCCATCGAGGTTATAAGGAATACCTACTACAAAAAGGTTAGGCTTCCACTCGCCTATTAAAGCTTCTATCTGATCCCAGTCCGGAATGCCATCTCTCGCCTTCAGCACACAAATCCGTTGAGCCGTTCCTGTAAGACTCTGACCGAATGCCACGCCGATACGCTGCGTACCGTAGTCAAATCCGAGAGCGGAAACTGGTTCGTCATTATTGGGGAAGCTGTGGATTATCACGAATAAACCAGTTTAGGAGTGGCCAGCTTCTGGAGCGAGCTGCTGTAAATCGACGCCTAGAAGTGAAGCCGCGCGCTGTGGTTTGTTTTCATAATCGTTAGAGAAGATCAGCGCAGGGTCTGCAGGCACCGTGAGCCAGGCATTTGTAGTGATCTCGCGTTCCAGTTGACCTGCTTCCCAGCCCGCGCAACCTAGGGCGATAAGATAATTCTCTGGCCCGTTGCCGCTCGCTATGTCTTCGAGGATAGACTTTGACGTGCAGATATTGATCTCTTCAGTTACCGATATGGATGATTCCCAGTTCTTTGAGGCATCATGAATGATGAAGCCCTTGTCTTGTTCCACAGGCCCGCCGGCTAGCACGGCCTCTTCTCGAAAGGCGCCTTGTTTGATGCTGCACTCGATTTCCAATTCGTCGAATATGTCGGCAACACTGGCTTCCAACGGTTTATTGATGACGATACCCAGCGCGCCATCACCGTTGTGCTTCCAAAGATAGGTTACGGTGTTAGCGAAATAGGAATCTTCCATCTGCGGCATCGCGATCAGGAACTGATTCTCTAGGTAACTTGTGCCATTGATGTCTGTCATTGCTTGGAATGGTCGTGAGTGATAGTTCTATGAATAGAAAAAATTCTAAGGAGCCATGAAATTATTCAGAGGCGCTTTAGAAACTGGTTAATGCATTTCCTTCGTGGAAGCGCCACGTTCGTATGACTTCCAGTATATCAGCTTCGGCACGCATTGCCTCCGGGAAAGGATCGAATGGCGCAGCCATGTTGACGATCTGTACCGCAGCCTGATCTAGAAGTCTATGTCCCGATGACTGCAATATTTGAATTTCTGAGACTTCGCCATTTGGAAACAACGCGACTAGCATCCTGAGACTACCGTAGAGTTGTTGCTGTCTCGCTGCAATTGGATAATTTATATTGCCAACGGCTTCGACTCTTCTTCGCCAGCTGTTCAAATAGAGTGCGTCATGGCTTTTCTTTGTCGAAGCGGAAGAGATGGTGTATCTCCTCGGTCGTTTGGCATAGGCTTGAAATTGTAGATCGAGCTGTGCTTGTAGACTCGCAATAGCGAGACTTAGATCGCCCGGAGTAGATTCTTCGGACACAGGTTTCTCGTCCTTGGGTTCGAGCTTATCAAGTTGTTGTTGCACCTGCTGCTCATTCTGAATCGAAGAAATTATAGCAGCGTCTCGCACCTCTATTTCGTTTACAATCTCTGGCGCCTGCGGAATGGGTATAACTTCTTGAATCACTTCATCATTGAAGTCGGACTTAAAGGGAGTGCTAGGTGCAGCAGCGCTATCGAGTGTGCCACTGCCGATTTGATTTTCCTGTGCCAGAAAATCAGCCTTGTCGGGAGCGAATTCGCTTCTGTACTGCGCCATGGTAATTTCGAGGGCGGGCTCGCTATTCAATTCTTCAAGGTAGGTAAAACCGACACCCAGAATTATGATTGCGTGAGCACAAGCCGAGAGAAAGACAGTAAAGCCGAAACGCTCTGTAGAAAGGTCCTCATCGCTTGTTGCCATGTATCCGCCTCATTGGGGCCTTCTGCTGCTATCAGGCGGCGTTTAGTTTCGCCTGGATACAGTGCATCAGGTCGTCAGCTATGTCGAGACTAAACGCCTTGTCTATCTCGCGTATGCAAGTTGGGCTGGTGACATTGATCTCAGTTAGATAGTCACCTATCACATCGAGCCCTACGAAGATTAGGCCCTTTTCTCGAAGAGCAGGACCGATCTGTTCACAAATCCAGCGATCCTTCTTGGTCAGTTCCTGCGCTACGCCGCTGCCACCGGCCGCCAGATTTCCTCTAGTCTCCCCGGAAGCAGGAATTCTGGCGAGCGCATAGTCTACAGGCTCGCCGTCGATCATTAGGATACGCTTGTCGCCGTTCACGATATCGGGAATGAACTTCTGCGCCATAATCTGTAGTCGGCCTTTATCGGTTAGGGTCTCTATGACGACGCTTAGGTTGGGGTCGCCAGCCTTTACTCGAAATATTGACGCGCCACCCATGCCATCTAGTGGCTTATATATTACGTCTTCGTGCTGTTTGTGAAATGCCTTTAGCTTTTCTTGTGAAGAGGCGACGACCAGTGGTGGACAGCATTGCGGAAATTGAGTGGCAAACAACTTCTCGTTACAGTCACGCAGGCTTTGTGGATCGTTGACTATCATCACCCCTTCACGCTGCGCCTGCTCTAACAGATAAGTTGAATAGATATAATCCATGTCGAATGGAGGATCTTTGCGCATGAGAACGACATCTAGTTCCGATAAGGCGATATCGGTCTTGCTGCCTAGGCTGAACCAATCCTTCTCGTCATCTTTAACCGAGAGGGTTTGAATTGTCGCTCGGGATTGGCCCTGATCAAGATACATGTCTGACTGCAATATATAGTGAATTACCCAGCCACGCTTTTGCGCGGCCAATAACATAGCCAGAGTCGTGTCTTTCTTAACAGTGATGGATTCGATGGGATCCATCACTACACCAAGTTTTACACCCATTCGATCTATCCTGTAGTGAGCTGAAGCAGAGGAGGTGGCTAGGTAATCTCAGTGGATTGTGGCCGCTGATAACAGGGCGAAATAATATCTCACTTTATCTGCAGAAGCGATGTTCCAAACCTGCGGCAAGTCCCTAGATACTCAAGAGTGCCTTGGAATTGTTCAGAGACGGCCTAGAAAGATTTTTCAAATTCTGCAGCAAAGCCGCTATAATGGAGAATCGAATCTAGGCAGTGAATTAAATTGAAAGTATTTGGAATGGCATGGGGTATTGGCGGGGTCTTATTACTGCTGATATTCGCGATATTTAGGCTAGCACCTATGGCGCTTGAGCTAGAAAACTCGTCTATGAGTATGGTCCACTGGTTAACCTTGGCTTTCAGCGTAATCTACATGGCCTATGCGGAAGGTTATAAGGGGTTTCATCTGGGCTTCGCGCCCAGAGTGGTTGTTCGAGCCCGTTATCTCGCCAATAACCCGCGACCATTACATTTGCTGCTCGCGCCACTTTTCTGCATGGGTTATATCTATGCGACTCGCAGACGACAGATTGTCTCCGTCGCGCTGACTACTATGATCATTTGTTTTGTACTTATTGCGCGCAGCATGCCGCAGCCCTGGCGCGGGATCTTGGATGCGGGAGTAGTTGTCGGCTTGAGCCTTGGCGTGCTGTCCATTGGCTATTTCCTTATCATATCCAGCAGCGATCCAACTCGACTCACTATCTCTGCGGAAGTGCCAGGTGACAGCTAGCGACGGCACTGAGGCGACTAACCCTGTGCAAAGGGGTAGCTGCGCTGTTGTGGTCACCTACAACCCCGATATAACTGCATTACTAAAACTGGTTAATCAGCTCAACAAGGAAACCGACTTTCTAGTCATCGACAATGGATCCGTCGCAATCGACGAGCTGGCAGCGTCGATCATGGTCTATAAGCGCTGTATCGAATTAATTCGCCTCAACGAGAACGAAGGCCTGGCAAAGGCTCTCAATCAAGGCATCAATTGCGCGCGATCTAAAAATTATGAGTACGTGTTCCTGTTCGATCAGGACAGTAGCCTCTGCAACCTTTTCATAGCGCGTATGGTAGACGCGCACATCGAGGCGAGTCGCTTCAGCGAGAATGGTATAGCCGCAATAGGCCCTAGAATTATCAATCCTCAGACTATGCGTCAGTCGCCATTTAAATTGTTCAGCAAGATCTTCTGGCGTTCCGATCGATCCTTCGCGGGTCAGGGGAAGCATTTCATCGCTGATTTTCTTATTACTTCCGGATCTCTGCTCGCTCTCAAATGTATCGATGAGGTGGGAGACATGAAAGAAAGTTACTTTATTGATAATATCGATCTGGAATGGTGCTTTCGTGCCAAGTCGCTGGGTTTCGACCTGGTGGGTACCGACGCGGCAGTGCTGTACCACGCTATAGGTGAGCGCAGCTCCAATCCGTTGGTGAAAGCAGGATTAATCGCTCAGCACAATCCCTCACGTATCTATTATTCCAGTAGGAATAGAATTCATCTCTATGGCGCAGTCTATTCTCCCTTGGGATGGAAGTTGCGCGACATGATTCGCTTCACACTAAAAGCAAGCTGGTTATTGGCAACCTCTGGGCAGCGCCGTCAATATTTTCAAACTATTCGTTCCGGCATTCGTGATGCCAAGACACTGGTTTAGTAGCAGATGAGCATATACACAAAGATCGCTGTACTGCTCTCGACCTACAACGGGGAGAAATTCCTCGGTGAACAACTTGATTCGTTGCTAGCCCAATCCCATAAAAATTTCATTCTGGTAGTGAGAGACGACGGTTCGCGTGACAGAACGGTTTCTATTCTTGAGAGCTATGCTGGTGATCATCCAGAACGAATTCATCTTATATCTCGCGATGGTGTAAATATGGGAGCGAGCGCTAGCTTCGCCTTCCTTGCCGATTACGTACTTAAGAGCAAAGAGTTACTAGGGTTGAAGTCGATTTATATGATGTTCTGTGATCAGGACGATACATGGTTTCCTGAGAAGATAGAGAAACTGTTGGCGGCGATGCTGGCAACGGAAGCGGATAACGGTTCTACATTACCCATAATTGTTCATAGCGATCTCGAAGTAGTTTCCGAGCAAAATATGGTGATAGCGAAATCCTTGATTAGCTATCAGGGTTTAGAAATTGAGAGGAATAGCTTTCCCAATCTCGTTATCAGTAATTTAGTGACAGGATGCACCGCGCTGATTAACGAGCCTCTAGCGGAGAAGGCGCTACCAATTCCTGAAAAGGCGATCATGCACGATTGGTGGCTGGCTCTAGTTGCTACTGCATTCGGGAAATTAGTCTACCTGGATACTCCCTTGGTGCATTACCGCCAACATGGCAATAACACCATCGGGGCAAAAGAGTTTACTAAGGTTTCTGTTGTCAGCATGTCATTGTGGAGTAGGATACTGGCGCGAAAGCCTAGTGAACATCTGATTGAGGTATCTATTCAAGCGGCCGAGTTTAATCGCCGCTATGGATCTCAGTTGTCTGGCAGGGAGCGGCTAAGCCTGCGACTCTGCATAGGGATGGGGATTAAGATTGGTATTGTGCAGCGCCTCATTTATCGCTTGGCTAGACGGTTTTAGCTAAAAAGTCCGGCTAGTTTTTTTCGGAAAGTCTCTTGCGAACAGTCTTCGATTATCGCTGCTAAGCCCGCATCTCGAACATCCTGCCAGAGCTTCTCGTTCTGATAGAGCTTAATACATTGGGCTGCATAGGCTTCAGGTGTATCGCCCACGAGTAATTCCTTTGAGTCCTTCCATCCAAGCTGCTGCGCGAGCAGTGGGGTGGTCACCGAAGGCAATCCTTTCGCTGCGGCCTCGTGAATCTTGTGTGGGATGCCTGCTGCGAAACGCGTCGGAGCAATGAACACGCGAGAGATGTTATAGATCTCCTCAATTGAGTCGACACGACCGGTGAAGTTGATGTTGTCTTTGCCAATGGTTGCCAGCGAAGGCGCCGAATTGTCACCAACAACATTGAGCTTTATGTCGGGAATGGCCTGTTCGAGTATTGGGAAGACATTGATCAGAAACCAGAGCAATGAATCGACGTTCGGTGAGCCCTCGTCTCGAAGCGCGCCCACGAATAGTAAGCCGCTGCGCTGCTTGAATTCGTTCCTTCCAGGTTTGCTGGCAATGGTGTGACCGAGCACGACGGTATTGCTATAGCCGTGTTGCTTGAAAATCTCGGCCTCGTTGTTTGATACAGCAACAATTTTTCCCGCCAGCTTAGATTGTTGCAACTCTTTTTCGATGAGCTTTGCTTGATCTTCAGCGGACATGGCTTCGCCGTGAAATTCCATACGCAGAATTTCGCGAGGAGCAGACACGGCTTCAGCATCGTAGATGATCTTGGCGTCACCCAACAGGTCAGGATCCAGACTCAGGCAATAATTAAAGAATTCCATATTGTGGACACGGCTCACTACGATGAATTGGAAAAAATTTTTCCGCTCTGCTAGAAACGACTGCAAGCCGTCACGGCCACTTTCCAGAATGACTTCAATCGTGTTGGGCAGAGTATTGTAGACGTCGTCCCATTGCTCCTCAGGAAACTGAAGAGGATATAAGCTGATATTGAGATCCATCTTGCTCAGTTCGAAAAGCATGCTTGAGCATCGAGGATACCCAGACCCAAGGCTAGGGTGGGGAACCCGGTCATCAATTACGAGTATGTTTGGAAAATTGTTGCGCGTGCGAGCATGGAGAACTTTACTGTCGTCGTTCGCGAATTGCTCCGCTAAATAGTCCGCGTGTTTAGTGCAAAGTACTTCACGATGTTTGGCTTGCAGTTTTTGTGCATTCTCCATCCCGCCGCAGCTCGCGAATTCATAATGAGTGATCTGGGAGCTGGGTACATAGACGATACGCAGTCCCTTTTTTTGCAAACGAATACAGAAATCAGACTCTTCATAGTAGGCGGGCGCATAGTCAAGGTCGAATCCGCCGAGGGCTTTGAAATTACTGTTTCTGAAGAGCAGAAAAGCGCCGGAACAATAGTCAACATCTCGCTGAAACATAAACTCATAATTGTCCGATACATTGCCGCGACCGTAGCCGAGGCAGGCTCCATCGCTGAAGATAATACTTCCTGCCTCCTGTATACTGCCATCGAGCAACTTGATCTTGGCGCCCACAGCACCAATAGATTTATCTGACTCGATTACTTGCAGGGCATTTGACAAGGTATTTTTTTCTATAAGTGCATCATTATTAAGAAGAAGGATGTACTCGCCTGTAGCTATTCCTGCTGCTTGATTTACTGCCTTCACAAAACCAAAATTATCTGCGTTGCGAATAATTGTGGCGTTATCAATCTTATTTAGAAGTTTGGCAGTTTCATCAGTGGAGTTATTATCTACTATGATTAGCTCGTAACAAACGTTGGCAAATTCAAGAAGTGATTGCAGGCAGAGATAGCTGAGGTGTGCCTGCTGGTAGAACACGAGTATAATAGAAAGTTGCGGGGTCTCAGTTTCTGGAAACTGTAACTGCTCTGTAGACGTTAAAAACTTATCTAACGCGCCCTTGGCCGAATTATCGAGCTTTTGCTTCTCTAGTTGCTGTCCTTCGATCTGTCCCGTCGCTTGCTCGGAATTCTCAATAGCCAGTATCTCCTTCACTGCATCTTGCTTCTTGCTGCCTGGAGCGACCGCATTCCTCAACAAGCGCAGAGGATAGGTCATCCGCCAGAAGATAGAGTGCTCGATGAGTTCATGCGCGTGCTGTAATTGTTCTGTATGAGCCTCAAGGTTCTTAAAATTCTGAGTCTGTTGCTCCAAATGCGATACATTGCTGAGTATCTGCAGATTGAGTTCGTTGATATGCTGAGCTTGTTGCTCTAGGTGCGATACATTGTTGAGTATCTGCAGATGAGTTCGTTGATATGCTGAGCTTGTTCTCTAGGTGCGATACATTGTTGAGTATCTGCAGATGAGTTCGTTGATATGCTGAGCTTGTTGCTCTAGGTGCGAGACATTGTTGAGTATCTGCAGATTGAGGTCGATTATTTTTGTGTCGCGGTTTTCGATCTCATGCTGCAGTTCCGCATTCTTTTTCAGCTCGCTGTGTATTCGGGTATCCTGGTCACAGAGCAATACAGATTGATCGAGTTGACCGATAAGGGCATTCATCTGATCACCCGTCCACTTCGGCAGCCACTTCTCAAAAATGGCGGCGCGGCCTTTACCAAGAATATTTTCTCCCTGATAACGTAGACGAACATCTGCGACCGCAGTATTGGAGTCACCGCCTTCTCTATAATAAGCTGTAACAGAATCGATATGCTGGAAGTTGGTATGCTGGCTGAGTTGTAACCAGAAATCCCAATCTTCATAAATGTCGAAGGCTTCATCGAAACCACAGCCATTCTCTAGTAGCGAACTCTCGAATAGGACGGAGTGAATCGGTATATAGTTGTCTCGCATCAACAGTATTGGATCGAAATCTTCTCTGAATACATAGTCCAGAGAGTCGCCCGCTGCATTCGTCTTCTGCGTACTGCTATAGGCGGCCGCTGTTTCGTCACTACGTTCCAATACACTAACTAACTGACTGACATGGTTTGGGTCAATCCAGTCGTCGTCATCCAAGAATTGAATATATTTGCCCTGGGCTGCTTTCAATCCAGCATTCGCTGCCTGCGAGCGACTGAGGACCGCGCCGGTAGTTACCAACTTAAGCGGTCGGTCGCCGGCGGCTGCCGAGTCTAGATAATCGTCACCAGCAGCATCGACCAGAACGATTTCGATATTGGGGTAGTCTTGAGAGGCGATGGATCGAAGCGCCTGCTGTAATTCAGGGCGCCCCAGTGTACGGCAGATGATTGAAACCCGATTCTTGTTTTCAGCTGGGCCTTCAATAGACATCGAGGAAACCTTTGCTCAAGCTCTGCGACATGCCTTAGAGATCTACTGTGCGCTGCGGCTGATTATCGAGTACGGCGCCGACTACGTGACCAATAAAATCTAGAAAAAGAGTGTCTAGGTTTACATTGAAGTAGTTGTCCGCCTTATTCCCGAATGCAATCAGCGCCAATACGTCGCTGTTACTGATTACGGGACAAAGAGCGGTCGACTTGATGCTATCACCCTGTGTAGGGAAAAGGTACTGAGTCTGTTCTTCACTTATAGGGCCACAATGAGTTCGCTTAAGGCGGAAAACGTCGACGAATTGTTTCTTGAGGATGTCTTCTGATTCGGTTCTTACTGAGTCTGCAACCTTCAGGCTTTTCTTAGCTACAAGGATGACTTCGCAGGAATCGATATTGGCATGATTCGACAACTGATCCTGAGCCACGCCGGCAATTTCAGTCACATCTTTCGCGCGGAGTAGGGCTAGGACCAGACTGCGCGTTGTATCAAAGAGCCGATCGTTGTTGCGGGCATTCTCAAGTAGGTTATTGAGTTTCTTTCGCGCGTCGGCCCCTCTGTTTCTCAGAATAGTAACTTGTCGTTCTAATAAAGAGATCGCCTTACCGCTCTCGTGCGGTAGAGAAAGATCTGCAAGCAAATCTTCTTGCTCAATGAAGAATTCGGGGTTGGCTTTCAGGTAGCTGGCTACTTCTGCCGCAGAGAGTTCGCCACTACTGTGAGGCTCAATTTTTTCAGCCGCCGAATTATCGCTCTTCATATCTGAATTTTCCCCTCAAAAACTGTTGTGGCTGGCCCTGTCATTAGGACGGGGGCATCGATTCCCAGCCATGTAATACTAAGCTCTCCGCCATGTAATTTCACTCTGACGGTATCATCTAACAGACCTTGTAAGCAACCGGCAACTACCGCCGCACAGGCCCCAGTGCCGCAGGCTAGCGTCTCACCGGCACCACGTTCATATACACGTAAAGCTATGGTATTCCTGTCATACAGCTGCATGAAACCTACATTGCAGCCTTCGGGAAAATCCGGATGTGTACCGAGCGCTTCCCCTATCTCTTTTACGGTTGTTTGGTCTATCTCTTCAACTCTAATTACCGCATGGGGGTTGCCCATGGACAGCGCACAAAACTCTATTTCGACTGGACTGCCCGAAACTGTAAGTTGCCGTGAATGTAGTTTTGAATCGACGCCGGCGATGAATGGAATTTTCGATGGGGTAAACACGGGCGCTTCCATATCCACCGTGATTGAGCCATCACTGGCAATTTTAAGTGTAAGTAGACGGTTGACCGTCTTGACGACTAGGGTATCGCCGTCGAACAAGCCTTTATCAACGACGTACTTGGCGAAGCAGCGTGCGCCATTTCCGCAATGCTCTACTTCTTGACCGTCCTGATTGAAGATGCGGTAGCTGAAATCGATGCCGGGCTCTGAGGAAGCCTCTACCGATAATAATTGATCGAAACCCACTCCTAACTGCCGATGACTCAGTACAGCAATTTGCTCAGCGCTCAATTGATATTCATTGCGCAGGTTATTGAGCACGATAAAGTCGTTGCCTAGGCCCTGCATCTTTGTGAAGTGAATATCCATTTTTCGTATCAACCAGGTAAACAAGATTCCAGATCGAGAAGATCTGCTAGGACTTCGCGACGCCTAACGACATGCGCGCGGTTTCCATCGACCATTATCTCGGCAACGCGTGGGCGGGTATTGTAGTTCGAGCTCATTACGAAGCCGTAAGCACCGGCGGAGCGAACGGCTAACAAGTCATCTGCTGCCACTACTAACTCTCTGTCCTTGCCAAGGAAATCGGCTGACTCGCATATTGGGCCAACAACATCAAAGTTAAGTGCATCGCCACTTCTTTTGATCACTGGAATGATCTCCTGCCAGGCGCTATAAAGCGCGGGCCGCAATAGATCGTTCATTGCGCCATCGACGATCGCGAAATTCTTATGTTCAGTGTTCTTTATATACTCGACACGAGTCACGAAGATGCCGGCATTTGCGGCGATTGAGCGCCCAGGCTCGACCATCAGGGTAAGGCCGCGATCGCTGAAACGACCTTTTACCGCTTCGATAAGCTCAGAGGGCAGTGGCGGGCTCTCTGCGCCGTAGCTAACACCTAGTCCTCCTCCCATATCGAAGTGACTTAAATTGATACCTTCCTCGCTCAGGCGGTCCACCATGGCCAGCAGTCTATCGATTGCATCGAGGAAAGGTTCTACGGATGTAAGCTGCGAACCTATATGGCAGTCAATGCCAGATACTTTGATTCCTCTCATCTGCGCAGCGGCTCTATACACCTCTATCGCGCGATCGGTGGAGATTCCAAATTTGTTCTCTTTCAAGCCGGTCGATATATAGGGGTGGGTGCCGGCGTCTACATCGGGATTTACACGCACCGATATCGAGGCCGGCAGATTAAGCCGCAGAGCTTCTTCATTGAGACGAGTCAACTCCGCCTCAGATTCCACGTTGAAACAGTGAATGCCCGCCCGCAGCGCCTGTTGAATTTCGGATACTGTTTTGCCGAGACCAGAAAATATGACCTTCGCGGGATCTCCGCCAGCTTTAAGAACGCGGCTGAGCTCGCCACCAGACACGATGTCGAATCCAGCACCCATTCGGGCCAGGACATTCAATACCGCTAGATTGGAATTCGCTTTAACTGCATAGCAGATCATATTGGGCAGTCCGGATAGTGCCATTTCATAGGCTCTATAGTGGCGCTCGAGAGTGGCGCGGGAATAGATGAAACAGGGCGTGCCATGCTTTCCGGCAATCTCACAGACGGGCAATTCCTCTGCATAGAGTGCATCGCCTTTGTAATTGAAATAGTCCATTCGTAGTTGGAGTCCGCAAGATGTGGGCCGTGTGGCCCTATGAGCTATTTGTCCGAGCTGAAATTCGAGACAGCGAGCGTAGATGGCTCTGGACGAGTCAGACCGCCTTTTTGTCCGCAATAGCTAAGGCTCAGCGTAAGGCTTAATAGCGCCACAAGGCCGAAAAATCTGTTGGTCTGAGATGTCATTTGGCTTCACTTGGTATCTGAATAGCCAGAAAGCCGAGATTATAACGCCAGCGCAAATAGAAGCACAGGCTAAATTCTCTTCAATGCTAGAGCTGGTTGCGATGTCATTCCATTTTGTACTCTATCTTGTGGAATGGGTCGTTTGGTCTGTCAGACCTTGAAATATGGGGTCTAAGTGCCTATATTTGCCCATCACAATTTGCAGATAACATTTACGGCTAGTCGACTAGATATGTCGGTAGCGAGCTTGGTCCGATTCATGAGCGAAGATCAGCCGCAGAATCTTGTAGCTACTCCCGCAATACTAACTAGATATGCAACTATCAGGGTCTGAAAGTAGATGATTGAAATTAACAATTTAACAAAAAACTTCGACCAGTTTACCGCCATTGACGACCTCACCTTTACCGTTAAGGAAGGCGAAGTGCTCGGATTTCTCGGCCCAAATGGCGCGGGTAAATCCACAACGATGAAACTAATCACCGGATTTCTTTCCGCCAGTCATGGATCGATAAGCATCGACGGCTTTGATATCAGTAAGAACCCAATCGAAGCGAAATCTCTTATGGGCTATCTGCCGGAGGGAGCTCCTTCCTACGGGGATATGACAACCTTGGAGTTTCTAAATTTTGTGGCGCAGATTCGGGGTTACACAGGAGAAGAGATTTTGCTGCGTGTACAGCGAGTGCTGGATGAAGTAGAGCTCAACTCAGTCAGCCAGCAAACTATCGAAACCTTGTCCAAAGGTTTTAAGCGGCGCGTAGGCTTAGCGCAGGCAATCATGCATGATCCTAAAGTACTAATCTTGGATGAGCCTACAGATGGCCTTGACCCGAACCAGAAACACCATGTCCGCGAACTGATCAAGAACTTAGCCCGCGACAAGATCGTCATCATCTCTACCCATATATTGGAAGAGGTAACTGCGGTATGCAGTCGTGCGATCATCATCGCGCAAGGCAGAATTGTCGCAGACGGCACTCCAGCTGAACTTGAATCGCGTTCAAAATACCATCAAGCAGTGAGTGTTCGTCTGAGCAAGAACTACGACCTGGCAGCTGACCTAACCGGCATTGCTGAAGTGGGTGATGTCGAGAAGGACAGCGAAGACGATATGGTCTTTCGTATACTAGCCAGCGGCAGTAATTCAATATTTTCTCAGGTATCGGAAATCGCACAGGCCAAGCATTGGCCGGTTACCGAGTTTCATGTCAGTCGTGGGCAACTTGAAGATGTGTTCAGAACGGTGACGCAGCAGACACAAGGACAAGGAGCGCAGCAATGAGAAATCTATTAATTATCTTTAAGCGCGAACTACTAAGTTATTTTGCAACGCCATTGGCATATATTTTTATTGTCATTTTTCTAGTGGTGAATGGCTTCTTAACCTTCGACTTTGGTGGTTTCTATGCCAGAGGTCAAGCAGACCTGTCGCCGTTTTTTGCCTTTCATCCTTTTTTGTATTTGTTCATGGTGCCGGCCATTGCAATGACCATGTGGGCGGACGAAAGAAAAACTGGAACAATTGAATTGCTTCTAACGCTACCGATAAATCTCAGAGATGCAATTCTTGGAAAATATCTAGCAGCATGGGCTTTAATAGGAATCGCTCTTTGTTTGACGTTTCCGATTTGGATAACAGCCAATTACTTAGGTGACCCGGACAATGGAGTTATATTTGCGGCATATGTTGGCAGTTGGTTCATGGCGGGGGCTTATCTAGCGATAGGTGCTTGCTTGTCAGCATGTACTAAGAATCCCGTGATTGCATTTATACTCACAGTTACTATTTGCGTGATTTTTGTACTGCTGGGCTATCCTTTTCTATTGGGCATGCTAACCGGCTGGGTTCCCCAGATTATTATTGACGCCATTTCATCAATGGGATTCTTAACTCACTTTGACTCTATCTCAAAAGGGGTTTTCGATGTTCGTGACTTTTTATTCTTCGGTGTGTTTATCGCAGCCTGGCTCTTCGCCAGTGCCGTAGTAATCGAACTTAAGAAAGCCAGTTAAGGAAGAGTAGGCTTATGAATATCAATTTTCTATTTTCTCGAATCGGATTGTTAATTATTTCTATAGGACTGGTAATCTGTGTATTAATTATTAGTTCCTTGCCAAGCGTAAGGATCGACCTTACCCAGGATGATCTTTACTCACTCTCGCCGGGTACAAAAAATATTGTTTCTGATTTACAGGGCCCTTTGGAAATAATGTTCTTCTATTCGGAAAGCGCCACTGAAGATACTCCTCAAATTCGAACCTATGCAAATAGAGTTCAGGAGTTGCTGAGAGAAATCATAATCGCTAGCAACAATCGAATTAGCCTAAGTGTTATCGATCCCCAGCCATTTTCCGAAGAGGAAGATTTGGCAACTCAGTTCGGCATTCAAGCAGTTCCGATCTCTCAGGGAGCCCCGGGTATATATTTTGGTTTGGTAGTAGCCCAACCGGAAGATCGGGAGAACAACCCGCAGGGTAGGGCTGCTGAAACATTGCCCCTTATTCGACCTGAACTAGAGCAGTTTCTAGAATATGAATTCATGAAATTGATTACTAAGGTTAATGAGCCAGATTTACAAGTAGTGGGTCTGCTAACGGAATTGGACATTGATGGCGGCTTCGATCCAGTCGCGGGGCAGGCAACTGCACAGTGGATGATCATGGATATCATTCGCCAGCTCTACGCTGTGCAACGAGTTGACAATACAGCAGGGGAGATCGACGAAGAGATCGACATTCTGATGATCGTGCATCCGCAGGGCCTCTCAGAGCAAATGCTCTATGCGGTTGATCAGTTTGTGATGCGTGGCGGCAAGACTATGGTCTTCCTAGATCCGAATGCCGATTCAATGGTCAGCCGCACGCAGCAGGGCAATCTAATACCTGCCGGCATGAGTTCAGAATTACCGGGCCTGCTCGAGGCTTGGGGAATAGAATTTCCTGGCGACAAGGTGCTCACTGACAACGAGCTCGCACTGCGCGTATCTATGGGTCAGGGTCAACGTCCTATCGCTCACCTGGGTATGTTAGGCGCGCAGCGAAACTTTCTGACGCAGAGTGACAGCGTTACGAGCCGTCTCGAGACTATTAACATGTCGTCCCCTGGTGTGATTCGTCAGGCGGCCGGCGCAAACACTCGTTTCGAGGCGTTGATAGTTTCATCGAGTGATTCGATGTTAATGGATGCCCGGCTGCTCGAGGATGTTACCGATCCATCTATTCTGTTCGATGAGTTTGTCTCTGAAGGTATAAGCCATACCATCGCCGCGAGAATTAGCGGCGTCATCGAGACGGCGTTTCCTGATGGCAGGCCGATAGTGGAAGTAGAAGCACTTGATGAAGAAATCGCAGCACTTGATGAAGAAGACACAATCGAGGAAGAGCCGGTCTCCGAGCATCTTAGTAGCTCAAATAGCGAAGTGAATATTTTGGTCTTCGCTGATACTGACATGCTCAGCGATAGGATGTGGGTCCAGGTAGGCCAATTTATGGGCCAGCGTATTCCTCGGCCATTTTCTAACAATGGCGATATGGTGATCAACGCGCTAGATAACCTCGGCGGTGGTGCAGACCTCTCCAGCATCCGCGGCCGTGGAACTTACTCGCGGCCATTCACTAGAGTAATTCAATTACAGCGTCAGGCGGATGACCGTTTAAGAGTTGAAGAGGCTGAACTGCTTGATCGTCTGGCCGAAGCTGAAGCGTCATTGGCGGAGTTAAACCAAGATGAGAATGGAGAATTAGTCGGCCAGGTAACACCGGAGATTCAAGCCGAAGTAGACCGGTTCAATGAACAGATGCTAGAAACCCGGCGTAGCCTTCGCGAAGTACAGTACCAGCTGACAGAAGACATTGAGCAACTTGGTGCGAACCTCAAGCTGATTAACACGGCTTTGATCCCCGTGCTGCTGAGTCTGCTAGCTCTGCTGCTGAGTTATCTGCGAGCACAGCGTCGCAAGACGGTACACGCCTAGGCGTGTAAGTTGAGCGGTTGAATTGGAATCTGGCTGATGCGTTTCAGGGCAGGAAGAAATGGAAGTAGCATCGCACAACGGTGCTACTTATCCATCGGCTCTTCGAGCGGTGGGTGTGGCGGTAGTTTCACCTTGATGCGTGTCCCCTCTCCAAACTGACTTTGGATAATGAGCTCGCCGCCGTGAGCCTTCACGATGAGTCGGCACAGATAGAGGCCTAGCCCAAAGCCACCCGTATTTCGTTGCCTAGAACTGTCGGCGCGATAGAAAGGTTCACTGATCTGCGACAAGTGTTCTTCTGCGATACCCTCTCCGTTATCTTCAACCTCTAAATGGGCGAAATCGCCGTTAAAACTAACTCGCACGACAATCGGATTGCCTTCGCCATGTCTTATTGCGTTGTTGATTAGGTTGGTAATTAGTAGGCGAACGCGTAAATTATCTATAACAATCTCACGATCTTGTGTTGGTAGTTCTAACTCTATCCCGCCGGGGTAGCTCTCGAACTGCTCACAGACGCGTTCGACGAAGGCGACAATCGGAGTGGGTTCGGCAGTTAGCACCGCGTGTTCTTCGTTGAGCCTTTCGGCTTCGATAAGATCTGTGATCAGTAATTCAATCTCCTGAATGTCTTCCTTTAGCTGATCCTTCTCGTCGCTGTCCGGCATGAACTCCAGGCGTAGTTTTGCCTTAGTTATGGGGGTGCGTAGCTCATGACTAATAGCGAGGAGCAGCTGGCGTTTAGCTTCTAACATCGATTGCAGTGAGTCTGCCATGTGATTGATGCTATCGGTTAGCTCGCCGAGTTCATCTTGCCGATTGCTCTTTACGCGAAAGCTTAGATCACCATGACGAATTCGTTCGGCACCTTTCCTTAGCAGGCGCACAGGGTCGAGCAACTTATTGACCATGAAGTAGTTTAGGAGCAAGACGATACTGGCCAATGCGACACCGATATAGAGTACGATATAGTTCGAGTTATTGTTGTTTAGGGAGCGTTGGTACAGGTAGAAATCGTAGCCGCCACGTTGAACCATAATAATGTCTTCACTATTAACCGAGCGAACTTCGGCATCAGCCGTTAGGGTTCGATTAAAAACAGATTGCTCGACTGGGAGTCGGTACTCGTTGTCGGAGCTCCAGCGCATGATCGGATTGCTAATTGCGATGCTCCAATCTAATTCTTCTGCAAGTCGAATCGCGTTGTTCAGGTTTGGGGGCGTGCCTATGTCTTCGATGATCGATTCGATGTTGCGAGTAAAAAAGTCGGGGATGGCATCAATTGTGTTGTTGTTCTGACTAACGGTGCGCAGGGAGATGGAGAAGATAGCGAAGAACAGAATCACGGTAACGCCAAATATGAAGATCAGGCGAACAAAAAGCGATCGCCTGACTACTTGAATCAGTGTGGTCATATTTGCTCGCCGACAAAAGTATAACCGCGACCCCACACGGTCTTGATATACCGCGGAGTTTTCGACGTGTCATTTAACTTGTGTCGCAAGCGGCTCACCAGAGTGTCTACGGCTCGAGAAAAGAGCTCAGCGTCAATGCCGCGTAAGCGATTCATAAGTTCGTCACGCGTAAATGTTTTGTTGGGAAACTGCATAAAAAGTATGAGCAGTTCATATTCCATAGTGGTTAGAACTAGCACTTCAGAATCGAGTTTAACTTCTCGGCGCGAGGAATCGACCTCGAGGCCATTGATATTCTTTATGTCGCGTAGATTATTGTCATCGCTGCTGCGACGAAGAATATTGTGAATTCTAGCGACAAGTTCTCGCGGCTCAAATGGTTTGGGTAGATAGTCGTCCGCGCCAAGTTCAAGCCCGACAATTCGATCAGTGACTTCGGCGTGCGCGGTTAACATTAGAATCGGCAGCTGACCGAAAATGGAAGACTTGGCGCGAATCTCTCGACATATCTCAAATCCGTCTTTTTCTGGAAGCATCACATCGAGTATTAGCAGATCGGGTTTTAGCTTCTTTAATAATTCAAAACCCTTGCTTGGAGTCAAAGCGACGTTGAGCCTGCATGTCGTATCTCCCGAGATACTGAGTGAGCAGCTGGCCTAATTTCTCATCGTCATCAATGATTAGTATTTTTTTCATTATAGCTTCCGACTTGCTTTGTCACTCTGGAATAGTGAGACAGACCTTAATAGTACGAATATGGGAACCATCGATCAAGTCTACTGCCGCATCGAATCCACTCTATAGTCGTCATATTCGTGGGATACCGCTTCTTAGGAACCAAGAATAGAGTTAAATTGGTGTATGATGTGCCGCTTCGCATTTCCATGAGCTTTTGGGCGCAATGATTTCTCTAAACAACATTATGCTGATGCGTGGCAGTCAAATTCTGCTGCGCCATGTTTCCTTAGTTATCCACAAAGGGCAGCGAACAGGGATCATTGGTCGTAATGGTTGCGGCAAGACCAGCCTGTTTCGAGCATTGAGTGGCGATATCGCGCTGGAAGAGGGTGAGATCGAGATGCCAAACGGCCTGCGCCGGTCATCGATGGCTCAGGAGACGCCAGGCAGCAGCCGCAGCGCGCTCGATTTTGTGCTGGATGCGCATGTTGATTTTCGTCGATTGGAAGAATCTATTAAGCAGGCCGAAAAGAGTGGCAACGATCTGCTGCTGGCCGAGCTATTTGGTAAATTGGAGGAGATAGATGGCTACGACATCACTCACCGCGCCGAAAGGCTTCTCTCAGGTCTGGGGTTTGCCGTAGATGAATTCGATAGGCCAGTCAGCAATTTTTCTGGAGGTTGGCGCGTACGCCTAAATTTAGCCGCCGCGCTCATGTGTCCATCCGACCTACTGATGCTAGATGAACCAACCAACCACTTAGATTTAGAGGCGACGATCTGGTTAGAGCAATGGCTGCAAGGTTATCAGGGTACGATCTTGCTGATCTCTCACGATAGGACTTTCTTAGATTCTGTGATCAATAATGTTATCAGCTTCGACAACGGCGGACTGGACTGTTATAAGGGTGACTATAGTTCATATGAGAAACAACGAGCTGAAAGGATGGCTCTGCAGCAGGCTTTATACGTAAAGCAGCAAAGGAGAAAATCAGAAATTCAAGATTTTGTGCGTCGCTTTAGCGCCAAGGCTACGAAAGCGAAACAGGCTCAGAGCAGGTTGAAAGAACTGCATCGAATGGAAGATATAGCGCCGGCACACGTGGATTCACCGTTTCGTTTTCAGTTTCCCCAGTTGGATGAACCATCAAGCTACCTTATGCAGATGGATTCTTTGAGCATTGGTTTCGATAAGCCGCTCGTCGACAAAATTGAATTAAATGTCCGCTCTGAGTCGCGCTTCGGTTTGCTGGGGTTTAACGGCAGTGGTAAATCGACACTATTAAAAATCCTTTCCGGTCAGATGCAGCAACTCGATGGAGATATCATTCGATCGAAGAAACTGAAGATTGGCTATTTTGCACAGCATCAGGTTGACGAGCTAGATCAACAGGCGACACCGATAGAGCTCATTCAAAAGGAAGAGGGCTATGCTACCGAGCAGCAGATTAGAGACTATCTCGGTGGGTTCGATTTTCGTGGGACTCGAGTTAGCGAAACCATTAAAAATTTCTCGGGCGGCGAGAAGGCGCGTCTCGCGCTGGCAAAAGTTGCCTGGCAGAAGCCCAATCTTCTTTTGCTAGACGAGCCTACTAATCACTTAGACCTCGAAATGTGTCATGCGCTCACTGTAGCGCTGCAAAGCTATCAGGGTGCTATGGTTGTGGTCTCACACGATCGTCATCTCTTAGTTAATACAGTGGACGAATTCTATTCAATACACAAAGGTGTTTTCGCCGAGTTCAAGGGCGACCTCAAGGACTATGAGAAGTGGTTGAGCACGCAAACTTTCTCTGACTTTGACGCGAAGGCGGAAGCTGCGGAAATGACAAGTGCTACAGCACCTCCGAAGCTGGATAAAAAAGAGAAGCGTCAGCAGGCGGCAGATCGTCGTGAAAAGTTGGCACCACTGAGCAAGCAGGAGAGGCGTCTCGAGGCGGAGATCGAGAAGATTCAATTGAGGTTGACGAAAATTGAATCTTCGCTTGGTGATGATAGGGTGTATCTCGAAGCAAACAAAAACGACCTGAACGCGCTAATTCAGGAGCAAGGGGCGCTTAAGTCAAAACTAGTGAGTAGTGAGGAAGAGTGGCTAGAAGTTCAGGAAGAGATCGCTAACTACAGCTAGTGCTTTCGCCCAGCAGTCGCTAGCGTTTCGAGATATCCGCCTTTGCAGTCGCCACCGCCGCCAATACCTGAGACGGTGCGGTACCACCGATATGATCTCGTGCACTGATAGACCCTTCCAGCGTTAAGACTTCGAAGACATCTTCTGTGATGAGATCGGAAAAATTCTGTAGCTCGGCCAACGAGAGATCTGCCAAGTCCTTCTTCTGTTCGATGCCGAAGGCCACAGACTTACCTACGACTTCGTGAGCATCGCGAAAGGCCATTCCCTGCTTTACTAGGTAATCTGCCAAGTCAGTGGCAGTCGCATAGCCTTGTTTCGCGGCTGCGTACATTTCGTCCTTGTTGCAATTTACCGCAGGCATCATCTCGCTATAGGCAAATAGGCAGTCCTTTACCGTGTCGATTAGGTCAAACAATGGCTCCTTGTCTTCCTGATTGTCTTTATTATACGCAAGTGGCTGTGACTTCATCAGCGTAAGTAACGACACCAGGTGTCCATGTACGCGACCGGTCTTGCCTCTAACTAATTCAGGCACATCGGGGTTTTTCTTCTGTGGCATGATCGATGAGCCAGTGCAGAATCGATCGGGTAGGTCGATGAAATTGAATTGTGCAGAGGTCCATAGTACTAGTTCTTCGGAGCATCGAGAGAGATGCATCATCAATATGCTGGAGAAGGACGCAAGCTCGATAGCGAAGTCTCGATCACTAACGGAATCTAAGGAGTTTCTAGTTGGCGCATTGAAACCGAGTTGCTCAGCCGTAAAATTTCTATCGATAGGATACGAGGTTCCTGCTAAGGCTGCTGAGCCTAAAGGAGACAGGTTAACTCTTTTGCGGCAATCGAGAAGTCGATCATAATCTCTATCTAGCATCTCATACCAGGCCATCATATGGTGACCGAAGCTAACTGGTTGTGCAGTTTGAAGATGGGTGAAGCCAGGCATGATCGTGCTTGCTTCCTTCTCGGCGACGCCAAGCAGGGCTGATTGAAGCTTCGTAATCAATTGTGCAATCAGATCAATCTCGCCGCGCACATACAATCGGATATCAGTAGCAACCTGATCATTCCGCGAACGGCCCGTATGCAGTTTCTTGCCTACGTCGCCGATGCGCGAGGTGAGTGCTGCTTCGATGTTCATGTGAACATCTTCTAACGCGACAGACCATTCAAACTTGTCATCAACAATGTCCTGTCGAATCGATTCTAGTCCGTCGAGAATTAGCAATACTTCGTCCGCCGTCAAAATCCCCACCTTGGCTAGCATCTTAGCGTGGGCGACTGAGCCGTCGATATCTTGCTGGAACAAGCGATGGTCAAAATCTACAGAGGCGGTAAATCGTTGTACGAAGGCATCTGTGGCTTCAGTGAATCTGCCTCCCCAAAGTTTGTTCTGATCCTTGTTGTTGCTCATGGCTTGGTTTCACGCTTTAAGTTTGTGGGCAATGCACATTGTGCACTAGCTAGTAGGGTCTATTCTTCTGCTGATAATTTCGCTGTTACTTCTATCTCGATCTTCATCTTCTCATCGAGCAAGCCAGCTTCAAACATTGTGGCCGCAGGAAGGACTGAGCCGAGGTGCTTCTGAAATGCCGGCCAGCAGAGTTCAAAATCGGTCTTGTTCGGCAGTATGTAACGTATGCGGACGATCCCAGATAAATCACTACCTGCAGATTCTAGAACTTGTTTAATATTTTTCAGGCACTGATCCGCTTGTTCGGTGACGTTCTCGGAAATCGTCATTGTCGTGTAGTCATACCCAGTCGTTCCAGACACGAACACAAAATCACCGTCTACTACTGCTCGGGAGTAGCCGATCTTACTCTCAAATTCTGAGCCGCTAGAAATTAGTTGTCTACTCATGGTGCCTCTCGAATTATGCCTAGAACAGTTGTGGCTGAATTCCACTAGCTGAACTGGCTAAACAGGAGCAGCATTATAGCAGGATCGACAAAAGCTTGAACCCAGCTGGAACTCTCCCCAACAGCAGCAAATTCGGACAAATCGTAGCATATACCGTAAAATG